>DAIQOA010000001.1:0-76526 GCA_036788095.1 bacterium
GCCTTCATCAAAAACCGCCGCAATGCCGCCCTGGGCATAGTTGGTGTTGGACTCGTTCTGCTGTTTTTTGGTGACCACCGCCACCGTGCCTTTTTTGGCGAGCTTGATGGCCGCGGAGAGTCCGGCGATGCCGCTGCCGATGACCAGAAAATCAGTTTGAAGGCTCATCGCATCATCCTTGAATAGGTTTGCCGCCGGCTATTGAGCTCGACCGCCCCAGGAGCGGTAGTACAGTTCTTTGGCCTCGATGGTCATGCCTGGATTGTGCCCCTGGATGGCAAAATGACCCTGGGTGTATTCCGCATCCGCGAATTTAGTGACCAGCTGCTCGTTCACCCAGATCTGAATGTTCTCGCCGATCGCTTTGATGCGCAGGGAGAACCATTCGTTGTCCTTGGTCAACAGCGCTTTGGCCTGGCCGGTGGGTTTGCCGGGTTTCCAAAGCCAACCGGTGTGCGCGGTGGAATGGTTATCGATCTGTGCTTCATAGCCGCGGGGAAAACCGTCCGGATTGGATTCCGGCGGATTGGCGCGAAAATAAAAACCGCTGTTGCCTTTTTCGCTGACGCGGAACATGCCCTTGACTTCCAGGTCGCTCAACACCGGCTCTGCGTAGAGATGGCCCATCCCGTCCCGGCCGATCAGGACGCCGTCGCGCACCTCCCAGGTGGCCTTGCCGCGGCTGAACCAGCCGTCCAAATTTTTGCCGTTGAACAGGGAAATCCATTCCGGCTCCGCACTTTTTTTCACATCGGATTTTTGGCATCCAGCCGCCGAGAACAACAGGACCCCCAATACGACGAGCGTAGTTTTTTTCATGATCGATCCTCGTGTATGATGATAAAGGATTATAATCTACAGTATACGTTTTTTCCGGCCAAGAGTCAAACAAAAATACACGGGAAAAAACTGGATCATCATCACAGCAAGTCGTATATTTGCAAGGTCTCACCGTGGAAAAATCAAAGGAGCCGGTCATGAAAATAAAGTTCTGTGTTCGCTTGATTATGAGTGTGGGGATATGTGTGAGTGCGCCGGCGTACGCATCGGCGCCCTCCCCTGTGGATGGAATGCGGGACCTGCGTTACAGCCGGCGGACCGAGGCAGAAGCGGTGCGATGGCAACACCAATTGCGTCAACAATGCATCGATCTGCTTCAATTGCAGGATCTGATGAACCTGCGCGATCAAATTCCGTTTCAAATAAAGCGAGGCGCAGAGACGGACCGAGCCGACTACAGAACAATGGAATTGGAAATAGCCGCCACTCCCGGAAGAAGAATATCCGTAGTTCTGACCCGTCCTTCGCAGGGATCAGGACCGTTTCCCGCGGTGGTGTGCGTGCACGGACACGGCGGTTCACGCCATGTCGTATACGCTGTCGAGACCATTTATAAAGGCTTTGCGCATTCTTTGGCGGCAGCGGGGTATGTGACCATCTCGGCGGAGGTGGGCCAGCATCGAGTCTTTGAAAGGGGCCGCACTCTGATGGGTGAGCGGTTGTGGGATTTGTTCCGCTGCGTTGATTATTTGCGTTCCTTGGAGGAGGTGGATGTCCAGCGCATCGGTTGCGCAGGCTTGTCATTGGGCGGTGAGATGGCCATGTGGTTGGCGGCCATGGACGAGGGGATCGCCGCAACGGTCAGTGCCGGATTTCTCACCATGATGGATCAGATGGAAAAGAATCATTGCCCGTGCTGGAAGTTCGACGGCCTGCGCCAGCGGGCGGATTGGCCGGACATTTACTCGCTGATCGCGCCGCGGCCGTTACAGTGTCAGAATGGATGGAAGGAGCCGCCGCCGGATTTCGTCGTGTCTCTTGCCCGCCTGGCGATGGCTCAGGTTCGGCCGATCTATCAGGACCTGGGCCAGCCGAAGGCGGTGGAGCTGTACGCCCACAGCGGCGCTCACGAGATCGATCTTGCCGCGTTGATGGATTTTTTCGAGCGTACCCTGCGTCCTCGTCCATGAGGTAAGGCCTTGGGACGTCGTGACGGTTGTCCATAATTTGTTCTTTGTATTGTGGAAATAATATCTAATTTGTAGTCAGTTCACTCTTGCAGAAAGACAGGGAGATGGCGACAACAGCTTTACCCGTTTGGCGCCGGGCGGTGATCAAAATCGGCAGCGGATTGATCGCGCCGGGCGGAAAAAAATGCAGCACCCAATACACGCTGTCCATCGCCGGCTTTATCACAGCGGCTAAAAATCAGGGCAAGGAAATCATCATGGTGTCCTCCGGCGCTGTGGCCGGCGGCTTGTCCACTCAGACGGAACTGCTCAAGCATGTCACCCGGACTATTCCGGAGAAACAGGCGCTGGCCGCCATCGGCCAGCCGCTGATGATGAACCACTGGCGCCGCTTTTTTGATTTTCCCTGCGCGCAGTTGCTGTTGACCTATGATGATGTCCATACGCGTAAACGGTTCGTCAACGCCAAGAACACCATTCGCCAGCTGCTGAAAATGGGCTGTCTGCCGATCGTCAACGAGAACGATACCGTGGCGGTAGAAGAATTGCGGGTCGGCGACAACGATAACCTCGCTGCCTATGTCGCCATGCTGGCTGAGGCTGATCTGCTGATCATCTGCAGCGATATCGATGGTCTGTATGACCGCGATCCGCATTGTCACAGCAGCGCACGGCTGTTGCCGGTGGTGGAAAAAATCGACCGGACCGTTTATGCCCTGGCCGGCGGATCGAGAAATCCCATCGCCACAGGCGGCATGCGCACCAAGATCGAGGCGGCGCAAAAGGCATGCGCCCGCGGCATCAACACCGTGCTGATCAATGGCAGCCGGCGCGAAGCGCTGGATTCGCTGCTGGCCGGGCGGTTGTCCGGAACGCTGTTCAAACGTTCGCAAAACCCCATGACCGCAAAAAAACACTGGATGGTGCACGCGCTGGCCCCCTGTGGGCAGATCACCATCGATGGCGGCGCCGGCCGCGCTCTGCTGCAGTGCGGCGCTTCTCTGCTGCCCTCCGGTGTGACCGGCGTAGCCGGCGATTTTAAAAAGGGGGAGCCGGTGCTGGTCCTGTTGCAACAGGGCAAGCAGACCGTGCCCATTGCCAAAGGGATCACCCGCTATGGCGCGCGTGATCTGGCCAAAATCAAAGGGAGAAAAAGCGCCGAGATCACCGGAATTCTCGGTTATGCCGGCGCTGAAGTGATCCATCGGGACGATCTGGTGCTGATCCACGAATAATTCCAGCAAAGGAGAAAATATAAGATGCCTTTATCGCTGGTTGACCTGGTGACGGCTACGCGTCAGGCCAGCCGTACTATCGCCAGGCTTGATTCGTGTGCCAAAAACCGCGCTCTGCAGGCCATGGCCCGCCGGCTGATGGACCGGCAGGCGGAGATTCTGGCCGCTAATGAGCAGGACCTCGATCAGGCGAAGGCCAGGGGGGTGTCCCCAGCTATGCTGGACCGGCTTACCCTCACTCCGGACCGCCTGAAGGGCATGTCCGCCGCGCTGGAGCAATTGGTGCAACTTACCGATCCAGTGGGAGTTACCACGGAGTCTTGGATACGCCCCAATGGCCTGCGCGTCTGCCGGATGCAGATTCCTCTAGGAGTTATCGCCATCATCTATGAGGCACGTCCCAACGTAACCTCCGACGCCGCGGGACTTTGCATAAAAAGCGGCAATGCGGTGATTCTTCGCGGCGGTTCTGAGGCTCTAAACTCCAACCAGGCTGTGATAAGCGCGTTGCGACAGGGTCTGGAGGAGAGCGATCTCCCCGCCGCGGCTGTGACCCTGATGCCGGGAACAGACCGGCAGGATATGGCGGCTTTGCTCAAGATGGATTCGCTGATCGATCTGGTTATACCCCGGGGCGGAGAAGGATTGATACGCTTTGTCGCTGAGAACAGTCGGATACCGGTCATCAAGCATTACAAAGGCATCTGCCATCTCTATGTCGACAAGGATGCGGATCTCGACATGGCGTTACGGCTGCTGGTGGACGGGAAAACATCACGTCCGGGAGTGTGCAATGCGCTGGAAACTCTGCTGGTGCACGCACAAGCCGCCGCCGCGTTTTTGCCCAGGGCGCATGAGGTGCTGAAAAGTAAAAACGTCGAGCTGCGCGGATGCCCCAGGACCTGCGAGCTGATCCCCGCCGCCCTTCCGGCGCAGGAAAAGGATTACGATACAGAACACCTGGACTTGATCCTCTCGGTGCGCGTGGTGGAGGATTTCAACGCCGCTGTAGCTCATATCGAACAGCACGGCTCCGATCACACCGAGGTGATCGTTACGGAAAATTTGACCACCGCCCGTCGGTTTGTTCAGCAGGTGCATTCTTCTTCCGTGATGGTAAACGCTTCCTCCCGTTTTGCCGACGGCGGTGAATTGGGATTGGGCGCAGAGATCGGCATCTCCACGACGCGGCTGCACGCCTACGGCCCCATGGGTTTGGAGGCACTGACGACGAAAAAATTCGTCGTCCTGGGCGCCGGACAAACAAGACATCCGCTATGAACAGGAACGAGGAGAAATGAGATGAAGCCTTTTATCGATCATATCGCTTTGCGGGTGAGCAATCTGGATCAGGCGATTGCGTTTTATACCGATGTGTTAAAATTCGATTTTGATTTTCGCACCCTGGATGAGGAGCATCACGAGGCGTTCGCCTATCTGCGGATGGAGGGAGGCAGGTTAGAGTTGCTGCAAAAGCTGGATATGGATAATCGACCGCTGGTCTACGAGAAGCCGCCGGTCGCGCCGCCCTTTTGTCCGCATCTGGCGTTGGGCTGCGCTGATTTGGATGAGATGGCAGTGGACCTGCAAAGAAGAGCGGCGCCGTTGATCGAAGGCCCTCTGGTCATTCCGGGCGAGGTGAAATGGCTGTACATCGCCGACCCGGACCATAATATCATTGAATTCGTGCAGTGGTTGAAAAAGTCCTGAGCGTAGAGCGTCCGCTGAGCGCTGGAGGCGCGCAGGCGGTCACATGTTTTAGCCTTCATGCAAAGCCTGTTCAATAATTCCGCCGCCCACCAGCGTATCTCCCTGATAGCAGACCACGGATTGCCCCGGTGTCACCGCCGGCCGCGGCTGTTCAAAGCGAAGGATGACTCCATCCCCTTCCGCCTGCTCGAGGGTCGCTGTAAACCCTGGATCCTTGTAACGAATGCGTGCTTCTACCGTGGTTCCGGCAGTCGGCTGCGGCCAGACCAGCCAATTGGTCTGACTTGCTCTCAATCCGGAGGCCAGCAGTTCGTGCTTGTCTCCTAGCCGGATGCGGTTGTTGGCGGGATCGATCTCGCAGACGAACACCGGCCGCCCCAATGCGACCCCCAGCCCTTTGCGCTGACCGATGGTGTAAAAAGGAAATCCGCGATGCCGGCCGATCACAGCGCCCGTGCGGTCGACAAAATCGCCTGGAGGGATAGGGCAGCCGGCCTGCGCCAACCGGTCGATGAGGAAACGGCGAAAGTCGTCATCCAGAACGAAACAGATTTCCTGACTTTCGTTTTTATCAGCAACAGCCAGGTTCCATTCCCGCGCTTTGGCTCTGACCTCCTCTTTGCCCCATTCACCCAAAGGAAACAGCGTGCAGCGCAGCTGTTCCTGCGACAACCGCCACAGCGCGTAAGACTGATCTTTAGCCTGGTGCGCAGCCTTCCGGAGTGCATAGCGGCCGGTCCGCGGATCTGCTTGCACTCGGCAGTAATGGCCGGTGGCGAATAATTCGGCCCCGCTGCGGCGGGCGAATTCCCACAGCGCTCCCCATTTGATGTGCACATTGCAGTGTACGCAGGGGTTGGGCGTGCGGCCGGCCGAATATTCACTGACAAAATAATCGATGACCGTTTTTTCGAACAGCGTATGCAGGTCCAGCACATGATGCTCGATGCCCAATTGCCGGCAGACGACGGCGGCATCGCGGCTTGGCTGGGAAGGATGCCGGAGTGCACCCTGCACAGGCAGCAGCGAAGCATGCAGATGTTCCATGGTGACCCCGATGACCTCGTAGCCCTGCTTCTGCAGCCAGGCGGCGGCCACCGAGCTGTCCACGCCGCCGCTCATGGCCACGGCCACTTTGGATTTCATAACCACCCGCTCACTCTGTCAGTTCCAATCCCCAGGTTTTGTTTTTCATCGTTGCCGGAACGCCGGTCTTCATCCATACGGGCATGGGAGCGTCCAATAAATAGTGATCGAAAAACTGCTGCAGACGGATGGAGAGATCCTTGCGATTTTTGCGTTCCTTGAGATTGTGTTCTTCGCTGTTGTAAACCAGCAGCCAGGCCGGTTTGCCCAACCGGCGCAGAGCGGTGAACAGCTCGATCCCCTGCTGATAGGGGACTGCGCCGTCGTTATCGTTATGCATGATCAGAAGCGGAGTGGTGACATCCGGCACTTTGAACAGCGGCGAGTTATCGATGTAATGCCACGGTTTTTCCCACAGCGTGGCGCCGATGCGGCTTTGTTCCCGCTCATACTGAAACTGGCGCACCCGGCCCGACTCTAGGCGGATGCCTCCGTAGGCGCTGGTCATGTTGCTCACCGGAGCGCCGGCGCCGGCGCAACGAAACAGATGCGAGTGCGCAACCAGATAGGCCACCTGATATCCGCCCCAGCTCTGCCCCTGAATGCCGATGCGGCTTCGGTCGACAAAACCGCGATCGATCAGAGCATGAACGCCAGGAAGGATGCACGACAGAGCGCTTTTCCCCGGATAGCCGGCTTCATAGACGATGTCCGGAATAAAAAAGAGATAGCCGCGGCTGGCGTAGAACACCGGCGAGACTGTGGAAGCGCTGGGTCGTGGTTCAAAGTACCGATGCAGCAGATCGGCGTTGCGCTCATAAAAATAGACGATCATGGGGTATTTCCTGGTCGAATCGAAATGCTCTGGCTTGTACAGCAGCCCCTGCAACGGTTTGCCGTCGTTGGAGAGCCAGCGGACCAATTCCACTGATCCCCATAAATAGTCGGCCTGCTGCGGATTGGCGTCGCTCCTTCTCAGCGGCTGAGTGAAACGTGTATCCGTGGTCCACAGATCGGGAAACTCGCGAAAGGTGGAGCGGGTAAAGGCCAGAGTTTCCGCCTCTTTTGCTTTGATTGGATTGCCCAGAGATTGTGCGGCGTGAAAATGCACGGCCGGCGCCGCGTCGTCGCTCAGGCGTTTGCTGCAAAAGCCTTCGGATTTGTCGCGATAATCAAAGGTTTTCAGCAGCTGCGGCTTGTCGCTATCGATAAATTTGGCCTCCGGATCCAGCGTCAGGTAACGGTAGCTGGTTTGCTCCTGCCGCCCCAGTCCTTTGGTGATGATACGGGCTGCGGCTTTATTCGCCGGATCCAGCTCCCAGATGTCATAACGGTCATAGAGCAGAACACGACGATCCTGAGCGGTCCAGCCCATCAACCCATAAGCGGATGGGTAATCCGGCCGGTCATTCAGTTCATCGGCAAAAGAGACGCCGAGGCCGGCGGTAAGGTTGCTGGTTTTTCCGGAAGCGATCTCATAAGAGAACCAGTGGCCCTGCGCTTCATCGAACCACAGCACGTATTTGCCATGGGGGGAGGCGCTGACCGGGCCGGCGATTTTTTGGGCGATGAGGGTGCGCGCGCCGTCTGCAAGGCGTACACTGTAGAGATCCTGAAAGGTGGCGCCATCCCAGGATAGCTGCAGCTGATAGGGCAGGCCACTCAGTCCCAGGGCCCAGCCGGCATCGCCCTCCTGGACGATTTTTAACTCGGGCAGATCGACGCCGGCCAGTTGGGAAAAATTCCCGGCTTTTAGACGAACCACCGCGGTGTAACTGCGCTTGAGTTCTTTATCCAGATCATGAACTTGCTGCGATTGCAGGAGCGGGTCCTGGTAATGCCAGATGTCCAGTTTGGCGGTTTCAAACTCGACCAGCGTGGTGTCCTCAGCCACGGGGATGGGCGCTGTGCCCAAAAACAGGTTTTCGCCGTTGCGGCTGAACTGGAGCGTCTGGTTTTCGCTGATCAGCCAGTGTCGCGGGAAACCGGTTTTCAACGTGTCGAGGAGCTGCCGCGCCGAATCGTTCTCCGCGCGCCAGTTAAAGAGGGAATAAAACCGTTGTTTGTTTTTGCTAGTGTCGCTGTCGGCGAGAAAGGCGGCCTGTTGACCCTGTTCATCCCAGAGCAATTTTTTATACACCGCCTTGCCGCTGTGAATCATGCGCCAGGAGGGGGAGGAGGTGTCAAAGACATAGACGCCTGGCTGTTGCGCGCTGTCAGCGGCGGTACAGGAGAACAGAATGCGCTGCCCGGGCTTGGCGAACTGATAGTCCGTCACGCCATGAAATGTCCACTCACGGCCATCCGCCAGCCTTCGTATCACCAGGTCACTGCCCGCCTCATCCGCTTTCTTTTTATCTTTGCCCGCCTCCTGTTTCGCGAGCGAGGGGTCTTTCTCTCGCTGGTACGCCAGCCAACCGTTGCCCTTTTCCGGCAGCTGATAGGATTTGACCAATCCTACTTTGCTCACTGAACCGTTATCCAGTTGCAGGATGGCCAGAGAATCCTTGGGCATCTCCTCGTCTTTTTTCTTGGCGATCTTGGCCTTGCGGGTCTGTTGAAAAAAGGGTTGAACATGCGCTACCACGAAACGCGAGTCCTGAGTGAAACGCGCTTTGTGGCCGCGGGGGATCAGGAAGGTTTGTTCTCGATCGAGCGCGATAACCCGCAGCTCACCGTCCCCTTCCTGGGGTACGAGGCTGTAAAGTAAAAAAACGCCGTTCTCCGATAGCGCGGTCCCGGCGATCGAGTTCCATCGGTCATAGACCGAGTGGTCGAGCGGTTTTTTTTCAGCTAATCAGCCTGTGGCGATTACCAAAAGGTAAAGTGAAAGACCGATCCGTTTCATTGTGAGGCCCTGACTGGTTGTGAGCGAAAAAGGATTTAGCAAATGTAGGAATATTTGCGGGAAAAATAAACAACTATGTACAGCGGGCGCCCGGGGATGGAGCGAATAGCGTTCTGTTGGTCAACAGCCATGATGTTGTCGGCGAAAAGCGTCTGGTTGAATCATGGGAGTAATGCCCGCGCCGTCTGGTTTAGCCCTGGTCGTGCGCCACGATGCGCGCCTCGGTTAAAAAAAACACCTCTTCAGCGATGTTGGTGGCATGGTCAGCCAATCGCTCGAGCTGTCTGGTCAGCACGATCAGGTGCGCACACGGCTCAATGTCGTCGGTGCCGGCTTTCATCCGCTCGACGAGAAATTTAAAAATACTTTTGTTCAAACCGTCCACCGCATCGTCCTGACGCCGCACTTGCAGCGCTTTTTGTTTGTCCAGCTCGGTGAACGACGCGATGGCTGTCTTTAGCATCACCTGCGCTTGTTTGGCCATGTCGATCACCTGCGATTCTTGGACCAGATCGTGGCGGTCCGCGGTCTTGCGTGTACGGTTGACGATGTTGACGGCGATGTCGCCGCATCGTTCCAACTGGGCGCTGATCTTGAGCGCCGTGATGATGGTGCGCAAGTCGATGGCCACGGGTTGAAACAGAGCGAACAGGTTTTCACACTGAGCCAGAATCAGGTTTTCATAGGCGTCCGTCTGTTTGTCGCGCTCCTTGACCACGCGGCACAGCTCCACATCGGCTTTTTCCAGCGCTTCAATGGCCATGCCCACCTGACCGTCCACCAGCTCCACCATCTGCTGCAAGGACGTTTTCAGGCTGTCCATTTCCTGAGTAAAATGATTCTGCATATTCGATGAACCTCAGAGTTGTATATAGTAATATACTCATGTTTTTCCGTGAAATCAACGAAAACGAGGGGGCGATGCCGCAACCGCCGTCGCCACGCCTGGTTTCGGTCGTTGGTTGGTCCAGCCGGGTTAGCTAACGGTTCTAACTCTATTTATTTTATGCTGATTACGCCGGCGGCCAATGCGACCGCGCGCGAGTTCTTGACTTTGAGGCTAAATATGTGTAATTTGCTGCGGCGAATAATGAGGGAACCTATGCGCAGAGCCTTTGCAGTATTTGTCTTTGTGATGTCCTTTGCTCTTACATCCGCTTGCGGCAACCGGCGCAGTTCGATCACCGTGGCCGGTTCCACTGCTTTTCAGCCCTTTGCGGAAAAGCTGGCTGATCAGTTTATGACCAACCGGCCCACGGCGAACATCATTGTGCAGGGCGGCGGCTCCGCAGTGGGCATCCAGTCCACGCTGTCAGGAACAGCCCAGATCGGCATGGCTGATCTGGTCACTCTGCCTGAGGAGGCAAAGGGACTACAGGCCACGGAGGTAGCCCGGGACGGCATCGCGGTGGTGGTGCATCCGTCCAACCGCATCAACGACCTGACGATGGACCAGCTGCGCCGAATCTTTAACGGATCGATCCGCAACTGGCGCGATCTCGGCGGCGGCTACGGCGTCATCACCGTCGTTTCCCGCGAGGCTGGATCGGGCACGCGCATTTCCTATGAACAGATCGTCGGCGATCTCTTGTTGACCAAAGAGGCCATTGTTCAGGATTCCAACGGCACAATCAGAGAGACCGTGGCCAATGATCCCAACGCCGTTGGTTATCTGTCGCACGGGTTGCTTAACGAAAAAATCAAAGCGGTGACCATCGATGGCGTGGCGTGTACCAACGAAGCCATTCAAAGCAATCAGTACGCGCTGGCGCGGCCGATCTTTTTGCTCACCCGTGTCGAGCCGATGCCCGACACTCAGGCGTTTATCGATTACATTCTCTCCGCAGAAGGTCAGCAAACCATTCAATCCAGCGGTCTCATTCCGGTTAAGTAGCGAGCGCCATGAAACCATATAGCCTGGGAGAAAAAGGCGTTCAGTACATTTTGACCGCCATCGCTTTTTCCGCGTTGTTCGGGCTGTTGCTGATTGCGCTGTTTATCCTCAAAGAGGGCCTGCCGTTTCTGACGCAGGTGGGCTTGAAGGATTTCATTTTCGCCCACGACTGGGAACCGCAGGGCGGCAAATTCGGCATCTATCCCATGATCATCGCCTCTCTGTGGGTGACCTTTGGCGCCATGTTGATCGGCGCGCCGCTGGGCATCGCCTGTGCGGTCTTTCTCACCGAATTCGTTCCCCGGCCGGTGATGCACACCATCAAGCCCATGATCGAACTCTTGGCCGGCATCCCCTCGGTCATTTACGGTTTTATCGGCGTCATTGTTCTGGCGCCGCTGATCCGCACGCATCTGGGCGGCCCGGGACTTTCGCTGCTGGCCGCCTCCATCATTCTCGGCATTATGATCCTGCCCACCATCATCAGTATCTCTACGGATGCGATCAGCGCAGTGCCCACTTCTTTTCGCGAAGGCTCCCGGGCCTTGGGCGCCACCCGCTGGCAGACGGTTTATATGGTGGTGTTAAAGGCCGCGCGATCCGGCATCATTTCCGGCGTCATCCTCGGCATGGGAAGGGCCATCGGCGAAACCATGGCGGTCATCATGGTGGCGGGCAACGCGGTCAAGCTGCCGGGCACAGCCCTGGATTCCGTGCGCACGTTGACGGCCAACATCGCCCTGGAGATGGGTTATGCTGTCGGGATGCACCGCAGTGCACTGTTCGCCACCGGTGTGGTGCTTTTTATCTTTATCATGGTGTTGAACACCCTGGCCGGCGCTTTTGTCAAACGGGAGATACGCCGGCGATGATGCGGATTCCTGCAAAAGTCAGCCAGGTTGTGGCGGCGGCCGTGATGGCGCTGGCGACCTTGCTCACCCTGGCGGTGCTGGTCTTTATCGTGGTCTTTATTCTGGAAAAAGGGTTGCCGATTCTGAACCGTACTTTTCTTTTCAGCGCCCCCCGTGATATGGGCAAGGCCGGCGGCATTTTCCCCACCATTCTGGCGACCATCATCCTGCCGCTGCTGGCCATTGCGCTAGCCCTGCCGTTGGGCGTCGGCACAGCCATCTATCTCACCGAATACACCCGGGAGAGCCGTATGACGCGCATTATCCGTTTTGGCAACGATTGTCTGGCCGGCATCCCTTCCATTATTTTCGGCCTGTTCGGGTTTCTCTTTTTCGTCACTTTGCTGGAGATGGGCTGGTCGCTGCTGTCCGGCGGGCTGACCCTGGCGTTGATGATTTTGCCCACCATCATCCGCACCTCTGAGGAGGCGATCAAATCAGTGCCGACCTCCTATCGCGAGGTCAGTTTTTCGCTGGGCGCCACCCGCTGGCGCACCATTCAGCGGGTGGTGTTGCCCAACGCTCTACCCGGCATTTTGACCGGCGTGATGTTGGGCATCGGCCGATCCATCGGCGAGACCGCGGCGTTGATCTTTACCGCCGGCTCTTCGCTGCGTCTGCCGCAATCGCTGTTCGATTCCTCGCGCACCATGTCCGTCCACTTTTACATTCTGGCGCGCGAAGGGCTGTCCACGGAAAACGCCTATGGCACAGCGGCGGTTTTGATCCTGTCGGTGCTGTCGGTCAATGCCGTGGCCTACTATCTTATGCACCGTTATATGAAAAAAAATGCGTAGCCTTTGCTCACAGTCGCAACCGGCGACGGGCCCTTCGACCGCGGGATGATCATGAACGCCAAATTCACTTTATCGCAATTCAGCGCCTATTATGGTTCGCATCGCGCGCTGCAGCAGATCGATCTGCTTATTCCGCCACGGCGAATCCTTGGCATCATCGGACCTGCCGGCTCGGGCAAGACCACTTTTTTGCGCTCGCTCAATCGCCTGAACGATCTGACCACCGGCTTTCGCAGGCAGGGCGAGGTGAGGCTGGACGGTGAGGACATCTATGGCGCGGATTTTGATCCCATCGTTCTGCGCCGGCGCGTGGGCATGCTGTTCGCCCTGCCCATTGCCCTGCCCATGAGCATCTATGAAAACGTGGTCTACGGTCCGCGCATGCAGGGGATCAGCGGACGACCGCAGCTGGATCAGCTGGTGGAAAGCAGTCTGCGCGCCGCTTTTTTGTGGGAGGAGGTCAAAGACCGTCTAAAGAGTTCCGGTCTACGGCTGTCCGGCGGCCAGCAGCAGCGCCTCTGTCTCGCGCGCGTGCTGGCTCTCAATCCCGAAGTGATCCTGCTGGATGAGCCGACCTCAGGACTGGATCCCATCTCTACCGCCAAGATAGAAGACGCCCTGACCTTGCTAAAGGAACAGTATACCATTGTGCTGGTGACCAACAACACCATGCAGGCGGGTCGCGTCGCCGACACCACCGCCTTTTTTTTCATGGGCGAACTGATCGAGCAGGATGAGACCAAAAAAATATTCACCAATCCCGCGCAGCAGCGCACCTTGGATTATGTGACCGGCCGGTTTGGATGAGGCTCATGGCAACGAAGAACAAAATAGAGATTCAGCGTTTGAACCTTTATTACGGTGCTTTTCACGCCCTGCACGACATCTCGATGGACATTCGCGATCGTCATATCACCGCGCTGATCGGACCCTCCGGCTGCGGCAAATCAACCTTGGTGCGCAGCCTCAACCGGATGAACGATCTGATCAGCGGCGCCCGGGTGACCGGCTCTGTGCGCGTGGACGGCGAAGACATCTATGCGGCCAAGGCGGATGTCGAAAAGGTGCGCAAAAAAGTGGGCATGGTTTTTCAACGGCCCAACCCTTTTCCGCTGTCCATTTTCGACAACGTGGCCTACGGCCTGCGCGTGGCAGGCGTGAAAAATAAAGCCGCGCTCCAGGATAAAGTGGAGCAGAGCTTGAGGGCTGCGTGGCTATGGGACAGCCTGAAGGACCAGCTGCATTCATCGGCAGTGACCTTGCCCCTGGATCAGCAACAGCGTCTGTGCATCGCGCGGCTGTTGATCATCGAGCCCGAAGTGATCCTGATGGACGAGCCCTGCTCCGCGCTGGATCCCATCGCCACCGCCAAGATCGAGGAACTGATTCTGGAGTTGAAGAAAAATTACTGCATCGTCATCGTCACCCACAACATGCAGCAGGCGGCGCGGGTTTCGGATTTTTCCGGGTACATGCTCCTCGGCGACTTGATCGAGTATGACGATACGAAAAAAATATTTACCCATCCCGCCGATAAACGCACCGAAGAGTACATCACCGGCCGCTACGGCTGAGGCCGTGGATCCGGCACGAGTTATTTGTACCGCTTCTCGGCCGGGAGCCGCTCACTCGAGAGGGGTGAGCAGGACGTTGTCTTTTATTTCGACCAGCCCCCATTTGCGGTAATCCCCGTTGTTCATCACCGGAATCGCCCTGCCGATTTGATAGATCTCTTGTCGATGATAATGGCCATGCAGCACCAGATCCGGATGAAAGCGGTCGAGGAGGGCGACCAGCTCTCGGCGGTTGATCAATCTGGTTGCGGCGGCGAACAGCCGGCCTTCCCGACGGCTCACCACCGAAGCGGGCAGCAGATGGTGGTGCAGCACAACGATTTTAAACCGGCTGGCCAACGCTTCGTGCGCCAGGATGCGTTCGGCGCTGCCGGGATCCACATAGCCGTTGGAGCAGAAAACATTGCGGCTGATGCGCGGCAGGCAGCGATTGGAATCCAACACAATCAGAGCAACCCGTTCGTCTAAAAGTTTGATAAAGGGATAGGGATCAGTTTCCCGGCCGTTCAGCGTCAGGATGGAGCGAAAGGCATTGCGAAAGCTGTGGATGAAGAAGGAGACATCCTTCTCATAATGCGGCTGATCATAGGCGTGTATTTTCATGGCCGTGCGCGGGACCTGGCGCCATTTGCGGTAAAAGTCGCCGCCGGCGTGAAAATCTTTAAAGAAAAAATAATAGAGATCGTGATTGCCGGGCAGAACGGTCAAACGGTCGGAGGTGGAAAAACCGCTGCGGCGCAGCAACGCGGCCAGGGCGCGGAATTCTTCCGCGCGGCCGCTCTGACTCAGATCCCCGCTGAGGATCAGATGATCCGGATCGGCGCGCTGGATCTGGATCAGTCGGCGTTCCACCCAAGCGTCCCGTTCGGCGGAAAAGCCGTAATGCAGGTCAGACAGATGGGCGATCTTCATCGGGCTGGATTCGACCAGGTTAACCGAAACAGAGGATTTTGATCACATAGATGAGAATCCCGGCCATTGTGAAAAAAAGCACATCCTGCAGACGATCCCAGAACATGAGGATCTTTAAATCCACTTCCTTCCATTGCTCCCACTCCCGGATGACGCCGAGGAGAAAGCCGCTCAATCCGGCGGTAATCAATGAAGGCCAGAGAAAAACCGGCAGCAAAATCACCGCGCTGTGCACCATATGCAGCGCCTGATCCAGCACGTTGATCCAACCGCTGTGTTTGGGACGCCATGGATGCCGGTAGGCCAAGATGTTGAGCACTTTATGGTATTCGGGATCCGGCAGCTTTTTCAGCTGTTTTTCGACCCGGTCCGCCACTTTTTCCAAATCCGGCGGCGCCGCGCCATAGAAAATGCGATAGTGCTCGGGTTTCTGCATGGTCTCACCTCTTCGGACTATATGAGCAGACTCAAAGCAGGGCGCCAGGATGCCGTTCAGCCACCCTGTACAATTTAAAAACCGCGGCATGATTTCAAAGCATTTTCTTTCACGACCCTTTGGCCTGTCCCCGCGGGCTCAGAGTTTTGGACTTTTCTCTTGATTTTTGCCGGCCGAATACCTAATTTGATTTGCATTTTTTTACCCCGCAGAGCCGGGACCATGAGACGCATGGCAGCGGACCAGGGTACTTACGGCCGTTACCTTTTAGGCTCTGCCCGGGGCGAGCGAGGGAGAAGGCAAGGTCATGAAAGCGAAGAAATTTTTCTGGATCGGCACGGTGCTGTTTCTCTTGGCCCTGGCCGTTTTTGTTTGGTGGCGATATTATTTCGTGTTCGGCGAAGGGGTTAAGGCCGGCAATTTAAATTTTCTGGTGAAAAAAGGCTATGTGTTCAAGACCTGGGAAGGCCGTCTCATTCAAACCGGCTTTAAAACCCCCAAACCGGGTTCTATGCAGAGCAATGAATTTGAATTCAGCGTGGTGAACGACAGCCTGGCGCACGAGCTGGAAAGAGCCAACGGCAAATTCGTCGAAGTGCGCTATAAAGAATACCTGCACGCGTTGCCTTGGCGGGGCATGAGCAATTACACCGTCACCGCCATCCTGCGCATCGAGGATGAGCCGGGCAACTCGGTCTTGCCGTTCTAGCGGCAGAGCGGGCTGCTTTTGCTGCAGCCACAGGCGCCCAGAGGGGCGCTTTGTAATTGTAAATCAAAAACATAACAGCGGGTCTTAACTGCGGACAGCATTCTGATGCACCCGGCAGCGGGCTATTTGCAAGCGAGACCGGTCTGCATCCACCCCACTTAACAACCGGCACGATGAAAAGGCGCCGGTTTTTTTATCGCGATGTCCCCGCTGGCGGTAACCGCGAAAAATCCCACTGCCGCCTTTCTCCTCATGCGGTCGTTTTCTGTTTTCGAGAGTTGACATTTAGAAAAAAATGTGGTAATTTAATCTTCATTTTTCAGGCGGCATAAAAGGACTCTGCCTTGTTACGGTGCATCCGACCACGCTTCATGTTGCTCCTCCTTTTGGGTTTGATCAGTTCCCTCATGGCCCAGCCCATTCGCGACAGCCGGCCGCGCACATCCGCGCGTCTGCACAAAACCGCCATCGATGATTATTGGCATTTTCATAACGCCGGAAATCTCGGATTGACCGTCACCAACTATGGCGTGATCGGCGAAGGCTATAATAATCCGGATCAGCCCTCCTGCATGTACAAGCTGCATGCCGATAACATGCGTTATCAGATCGAACATATGTCCTTCGGCGGTCTCTGGGTCGGCGGCCGCAGCGAGGCGGACGGCGCGGTACACGTCTCCACCGCCATTGTGGACGGCGTGTTTGAAGCCGGCGAAGAGGGCTTTGAGTTTACCAACAGCGAAGCGGCCGGCGATACGATACAGATTCGCTCGACCATCGTCACCTCTCCTTATTTTTCTCCGCAAGCGGTATCGCATCAGGACTTTGTCGCCACCTTTACGGATCTGAACACCCGCGTGCCCGGAAGCGACTTTGAAATACCCAACCACACTCCGCTCGGCCTCAGCATACGCCTCGAGTCCTATGCCTGGAATTACAGTTACACCGATGCGTTTGTCATCCTCAACTATACCATCACCAACGTTTCACGGTATACCATTGAGGACGTCTTTGCCGGCCTCTGGGCGGATGCCGCGGTCGGCAATATGAATTACACCAGCATCTATACGCCCGGCGGCGGCTGGTCGTGGTACGACAACATGAACGGATTTGATCAGGGCTACAAACTGGCTTATCAATTTGATGCCGATGGCGACGACGGATTCGCGCAGAGCTATTTCGGTCTGCGTTATCTGGGCTCCTCCCGCCGCCGTGATTCCGTTCAAGTCCATTATGACCAGTGGCGCTGGTCCGCCAGCGCGGCCATGGATTTTCCAGAGTATGTTATGCCGATCAACGATGAGGGCCGGTACGAGGTTCTACGCGGCCGGCATACAGGAAGGTATTACAACGAAGTCACAGACGGCGGCATTCCAACCGATCCGGCCAGCCGGGGCAGCTGGATGCTGGTGCTCAGCGCCGGCCCGCTGGCTACGCTGGCGCCGGGAGGTTCCACCACCGTGACCTTTGCGATTGTCTGCGGCCTGTGGGCTACGCAGGAGTCGAACGACACCCCCGGCCGCCGCGCCAACCTTCGACTCAATTCCGATTGGGCGCAGATCGCCTATAACGGCGAAGACGTGGACGGCGACGGTAAACTCGATCCCAATGAGGACCAGAACAACAACGGAATCCTCGACGGCCAGGAGGATGTTTACCGTTCTGATTTTGATCTGAACAGAAACAGCCGCTGGGATGCCGGCGAGCCGGTTTTCGGTGACGGCGATGGCCATCTCGATATTGAAGAAGACGTGCACCACAATGCCATCAAGGGCATTCAACCGGGCAACGGAGTGATCGACCGCTTTATTCTTCCCAGCCCGCCGCCTTCTCCGAACCTTCTCGCTGTTCCCGGCGAAGGCCGGGTAACGCTCTATTGGGATAAGGTGTCGGAGGAGTACGAAGACCCCATCACGCGCGAAAAAGACTTTGAGGGATACCGCATCTACAGCTCTCCCAAAACCGCTTCCTCCGCAGAGGAACGCACGCTGCTGGCGGAATTTGACCGGATCAACGACCTGGGATATGACACCGGCTTTGCCGCGGTTGCGGTCGATACGGTCATCGACGGCCGGCGCTATTTTTACCGCTTCACCAACACCGAGCTGCTCTCCGGCTGGCCGGGTCAGTACTGGTTCAGCGTCACCGCTTTTGACCGCGGCAATCCGACCAACAATCTGCCCAGCCTGGAAAGCTCTGTGCTGGAGAACAAGATTTATGCGGTCATCGGATCTCCCGCCAGACCGGCCGGCAGCGCGCTTCGGGTCGGCGTCTTTCCCAATCCCTACCGCGGTCAGGCCCTGTGGGACGGCGACAGCGACCGCGACCAGATGCTCTGGTTTTTCAATTTGCCGGCCGAAGCCGAGGTGCGCATCTACACCCTGGCCGGCGATCTGATCGATGAGTTCCGCCATCATGGCAGCAGTTATCGCGGTGAAGACGTCAACCTGATGCAACAAAAGATCGGCGGCAGCAACACCGTACTGCCGGGCGGACTGCACGCCTGGGATTTAATCTCCTCCTATGATCAGGCGATCGCCACCGGATTGTATTTTTTCAGCGTCAAGGACGTGGAAACCGGGGAAATTCAGACGGGAAAATTCGTCATCATCAAATAAACGCATCACTGGTCGAGGCCGAGGGGTAAAAGACCTTCAGAAAGGAGCTGCACTTTGAAAAAAGCGATACTGGTTTTGTTGGTACTGGCTGTATGGAGTTCCGCAGGGGCTCAGGTCACTTTAATCCGCGACATTCAATACACCACCGCCCCCACCGGGGATTCGCCGCTTAAGGATCAGATTGTGACCATCAGCGGTGTGGTCACCGGCGAAATCTATGCTTTTAAAAACAGCTACTATTATGTGCAGGACGCCAACGCCCCCTGGTCCGGCATCAAGGTGTACGACAAAACCCATTTCGCCGCCCAGGGCGATCGCGTCACCCTGACGGGAAAGGTGGCCGAGTACAAGGGCGTCACCGAGATCACCACGGTAACCGCTTTTACCGTAGATTCCACCGGCAGCAACTGGATTCAGCCCATGGCCGTCACCACCGGCGAGATCGCCACCACCGGCGCCAATGCGGAGGCCTATGAGGGCTGCCTCGTTCGCGTAGGTCCCGCCACCATCACCAATCCGAACCTCGGCTATGGCGAGTGGCAGATCGATGACGGCTCCGGGCCCTGCCGCGTCGATGACGAGACCAAGTATTATTTCCTTCAGGCCCAGTATGGCTCTGTGCAGTCGATCACCGGCATCCTCGACTTTGCCAACAACGACACCAAGATCGAGCCGCGCCTGGCCAACGACGTGATCGAAGAAGGACCGTACACCCGCATCCAGCGCATTCAACAGGTGCGTTACAGCGATCTGCTGAAAACGCCGACGCAGAACGCCGCGGATAAGAGCTATATGGACGGCGACACCATGACCGTCAGAGGCATCGTTACCATGCCGACCGGATTGTGCTACGCCGGCGCAGGCATTAAATTCACCTTTGCCGCCCCTGAAGGTGGCCCGTGGTCCGGTCTGCTCTCCTATCATGCCGATTCAACGGCCTATGGATCCCTGTATGAAGGCGATGAAATTGTCATGACCGGTTATATCTCAGAGTACACCACCGCCCCCTCCAACATGACCGAATTTTTCATCACCAGTCCCATCGATATTATCAATTTCGGCCAACCCCTGCCCAAAGTCGACTCGATCAAAACAGGCGATCTGCGCTGGCCCACCACTGCTGAGCAGTGGGGCACCTGTATGGTCAAAGTAGGCAACGCCAAAGTCACCTATCTGACTCCGCAGTACGAATTGTTCGAGATCGATGACGGCAGCGGCGGGGTTCTGGTCGACGATGAATCCGACAGCATCCGCAATTATCCGGATCCGCCTCTGAAATCGACTTTTGAATCGATGCAGGGTTGGGTCTATCATCATTACGGGTATTACACCGATTCCACCGCTTACAAACTGGAGCCGCTCTATCGCACGCAGATGGTGCTGGGCGCCGCTCCGTTGACGGTTAAAAACACCAAGCGCAATCTCGCTGGCGCCATGCCGACGCAAGCCGTCAGCGTTACCACCACCTTGGATCCAGCGGCCAATGTCGGCTCCGCTAAACTGTTTTACAAAGTCAACGAAGGCGCTTATGCTGAATTGCCCATGACGATGAACAACGGCGTCTATGGAGCCGAGATCCCGGCTCAAGCGCTTGGCAGCGTTGTTAACTATTATATCGAGGCCGTGGATAAGGGTGGGCAAAAAACCTATGATCCGCCTGATCAGACGGTGGCGAATTACACCTATCTGGTGCTGGACGGCAATCCCACGCTGGCGCAGGTGCAAAAAACCTACTGGCCTTCGGGAGATAGCCCGTTCCAGAATTTCACCGTGACGGTGGAAGGCGTAGTGACGGCGGACTCGCTGTTCTATGCCAAATACGGCGCGTATCCCATTCAAGACGCGGCCGGCGCGTGGAACGGCCTGTTCATTCTGGGCAAAGTGCCCAACTCGCTGCATCGCGGCGACCGAGTCCGCGTGACCGGCAGAGTGGAGGACCACAACGCCGCCTACCTGTATAAATGGGAGGGCAACACCCAGATCCTCGCCGACACCACCATCGTCCTGGCCAGAGCGCAGGAACTGCCCGCGGTGGTGACGGTGACCACCAATGATCTGAAAAGCAAGAGCGCTTTGGCCGAGCAGTACGAGGGCGTGCTGGTGCAGGTGAGAAACGCCACCCTGACGGCGGTCAATTCCTATGATGTGACGATCAACGACGGCAGCGGCGAATGCCTGCTGGACGGGGATGCGTTCATCGGCCGTGATCAGGATGCCAATCCCAATTTCTACATCAATCGAACCGCCAAAGTGCTGATCGTCGCCGGCGATACGGTCAAGATCGGCGAACAGATCAAAATGGCCCAGGGTGTTTTTCTCTACAGCTTTGGCAGCCATAAAATAGAAATCCGCGACCTCAGCGATATCGGCACCACCACCGGCGTGCTCAACGCGGTCGTTGCGCAACCGCTCCGCTTTAGCCTGGAGCAGAATTATCCCAATCCGTTCAATCCGGAGACGCGGCTGTACTTTCAGATTCCTGAAACGCAAAACGTGCAGTTGGTTGTTTATAATATCCGCGGCCAGATCGTGCGCAATCTGGTGGACAACCGCCTCGATGCCGGCGATCATATCGTCAATTGGGACGGCCGTGACAACCGCGGCAATCCGGCGCCCACCGGCGTCTACATCTATCGCATCAAAGCCGGCGATTACATGGCTGCGCGCAAGATGACGCTGGTGAAATAAGGCTGTTTTTTTTCGCCGAGGTTTTGTAAACGGCGCAGGCGGGCTGAGGCGCGTTGGCTCAGGTTCAACGCCCTCAGCCCGCACAGGCGCTCACGCAGCAAAAAATGGCCGCTCGCGACGATTCACTCGTTCGGTTGAACGGTGGAACGCGGCGACCCTGAGGAAGGTTGGATCAAAGCAACGCTGTTTCATTTTTTATTTGCGTGTAAATGAATTCTAAAAACCCATACATCGTCGTTTTATTCAGCCTGCTGCTGATCATGGGATGCGGTCTCAAGGATCCGTTCGGCGATCGCCGTGATTCGAATCCCGTGGGCAATCAGCCGCCGCAAACCCATCTGTTTCTTCAGGTGTCGCAAACGCAGATCAGCGTGCACGACACCCTGACGGATGGAACCATTGTGACCAAGACCTACACCGCGGGATTGGATACAACGCCGAGCCGGCAGATCGTACACTGGTGGGGCGATGATCCGGACGGCACGGTGGCCGGGTATTACTATCAATGGGATTATCAAGCGTCGCCCGTATACACCACTCTGGAGTATGATACTTTTTATGTGCCCATCCGCAGCCACTACGACGAGTTCACCTTCAAGGTCTGGGCGGTGGACGATCAGGGATTGCAGGATCCGACGCCGGCGGAGCTGCGCTTCCCGGTCTACAACACGCCGCCGGAGATCTCCTTTCGTCTGAACACCAATCCGAGCATCACCGGAAATCCGAATGTAACCGCCTACACCTTTCCCACACGGACTTTTATCTGGGACGCCTCGGACGACGATGGCCGGCAGACCATCACCCATATTTTGTATGCGCTGGACGACACCAGCTCCTGGCGCTCTTTGCCGGGGGATGTGGATCAGATCACTCTGCGAGATATCCAGCCGGGCGAGCACCGTTTCTTTGTCAAAGCGCAGGATATCTCCGGCGCCACCAGCCGTACGATTTCATTCCCCGATCCCGCGGACGCTTCGGTGCCGTTGCACTGGGTGGTCAAACCGGTGCAGGGCGGAGTGCTGCTGGTCAACGATTTTGCCCAGGATCAGCGGCTGTATCAGGTGCAGAGTTTCTACACGGAGATTTTAAGCGAATTGTTGGGACCGGAAGGCTATTCGGTCTGGGAGATCGGTTCAGAGACGACGCCGCTGATTAATTCCCAGAACGCTTTGCCCTATTCATCCCTCGACATCGAGGCCAATCTGGCGTATTTTGAAAAGGTCATCTGGTTCGCGCATCTTGGTCGGCCGCATTTGAGCGCCGCCGGACTGAGCATCACCCGCTTTGCCGGCCGCGGCGGCAAGATTTTCATCAGCAACGGCAATGAAGAGACGCCGGACACCACCTGGATGTTCACCAGCCTGGACTCGGTATACCGGTTGAATCCCGGCGGCCGTCTGCTGGCCGGCGTCAATGTGCTCGCCAGCTTTGGCAGCGCCGATGACCGTCAGTTGGATCTGAAACTGGAAAAAATGATCGGCAACCGTGTGTCCGCCCTGGTGCCCGGTCCCGGCGCCGAGGTGGTATGGCGAATGGAGCCGGACAGTTCCGCCACCATCACAGTGCCCTATAAAGGATCGCCCGCGGTGGCGTTGCGCTATCCCATCGGTTCGGGCAAGTGCATCTATTTCTCCCTGCCGTTGCATCTGTGCGATGGCCATAAAAATATGACCGGCTTTTTCCGCTACCTTCTTTTTGAAGAATTTAATCGTTAAGCGAATGAAGATTTTTAACAAATTTATCTTGTTACTTTTGTGTGCGACCGCTGCCTGGGCCCAATCGTCGCTCATTCGAGGCCGGATTACCGACAAGCGCACCAAGGAGACGTTGCCCGGCGTCAACGTCTCGGTCCCTGGAACCTACAAAGGCGCGGTGACCGATATCGAAGGCGTCTACGAGATCCGCGACCTGGCGCCCGGCGACTATGATCTCAAGGCGTCCCTTATCGGCTACACCGTCCAGGTGCGCACCGGCGTTCATGTGGAGCAGGGAAAAACCACGCAGATTGATTTCAGTCTCGAGGCCACGGTCCTGGCCCTGGGCCAATCCGTCGAGGTCATCGGTAAAAAACCGCTGTTCGAGACCGACATCACCGCCTCGCAACAGCACATCTCCTCCGAAGAGATCGAACAAAAGGTGGTGGAGAGCGTCACCGATCTGGTGGGCGAACAGCTCGGCGTGGTGGTTCAGGACAACAAGATCCATATCCGCGGCGGCCGCGCCGATGAGAGCCTGTACATCATCGACGGTCAGTCCATCAAGGACCCGCTGTCCGGCTATTCCAACACCCTGTACGTCAACGCTGCCGCAGTCAAGGATCTCAAGGTCATCACCGGTGGCTTTGACGCCGAGTACGGCCAGGCCATGTCCGGCGTGGTGGACATCGAGACCAAAGAGGGCGACGACCATTATTCCGGCGGTGTGAGCGTCAAATCGGACAACCTCGCCCACGGCCTGTTCCCCTCGTTCAACACCGACATCGTGCAGCTCACCCTCGGTGGTCCTGAGCCCCTCACCCACCGTCTGCTGCCCGCCATCGGGCTGCGTTTCCCCGGCAAACTTAATTTTTTTCTCAGCGGGTACGGCAACATCAGCGACACCTATCTGCCGCATGCGGACCGGCTCTCTCCGGCCAAAGCCTCGTATGAAAAATTCGCTTCGCGCCAGGAGAATGATTGGCATCTCATGGGCAAACTCTCCTGGGAGATCAAGCCGGGCCGCAAAGTATCGCTCTCCCATGATCGCTCTTTGAACATCAACCAGGGGTATTTTACCTCTCTGGCGACCGACATCGGCGGCTTTCCCTATGACTATTCCAAAATGCTGGATCACTATAACACCCTGACCAAAGAAGCCAACCTGACCACGTTGCAGTGGATCCACACGCTCAACAGCCGCACTTTTTACCGCATGACCCTGTCCCGCTTTTTCACCAGCATCCACTCCGCGGTGCAGAACAAGCACTGGAGCGCCTATCAGGAAGGGCTGGACCTGCTGCCCATTCTCTACATTCCCGATTCAGAGGGCAACGTGAAAACCCGGTACGGCGACGGCTTTTTTGACACCGGCGATGCCGAAGGGTGGTACGACTATTTCAGCGACAATTGGACGATCAAAACCGATCTCACCACACAGCCGAACGACAAACACTCGATCAAAGCGGGCGTTGAGGCGCGCTATACGGACATGCAAGTGGTGGATATCAACGCGCCCTGGTACGGCGAGAGCGGCCTGGGGCGCAACCATGATTATTTTCGCGTCTACCCCAACGATGGCGCTCTTTATCTGCAGGATCGCATCACCTACGACGGCATGATCGTCAACATCGGCCTGCGCTACGACTATTGGTTTCCCGGCAAATTTGTCGACGACGCCATCAAGGATTCCAACACTGTGACCATCACCGATGCGGCGCGTGTGAAGTATCAGGACGAAACCTTCGAGCTCTGGGGCTTGCGCGGCAAAAGTCATCTCAGCCCGCGATTGGGCATCAGCCATCCGGTCACCGACAACGACGTGCTCTATCTCCATTATGGCCATTTTTCCCAACAGCCCAAAGGCCAGTATGTGTATGCCAAGCTGCGCTCCACCTCGGAAGCGACATATCAGCTTTTCGGCAATCCCAACCTCAAGCCCACGACCACCGTGGCCTACGAGTTGGGACTCAAACACCGGTTCAACGCCAACCAGACTCTGGAGATCAAGGCCTACTACAAGGATATGTTTGATTATCCTACCGCGGCCACGGTGCGCAAATTCAGCCCCCGTTACGGCAACATCAGCTTTCTCATGTATGTGAATATGGATTACGCGCGGGCCCGCGGGATCGAGATGCGCTTTCGCCGGCGTTACAGCCAGTTCCTCAGCGGCAATGTCGATTTCACCTATGCCCTGGCCACGGGCAAGAGCTCAACGCCCAACACCAATCTGCTGGTCGCCGCGGGCAAGGTGTCGGAAAAGCCGTTGGGAGAGAGCCGGCTCAGTTGGGATCGCCCCTACCGCCTGTCGACGGATCTCTATTTCGATATGCCGGAGAAAGCCAACATTCGTTTGGCCGGGGTGCGGTTGCCGGAAAAATGGGGATTGACCCTGCGCTGGGAATACGAGTCAGGCAAACGCTACCGCCGCATCATCGATGTGGCCGATAACGTCTATGAAAAGGATGAATACGGCTCCCTGTCCGACCCCTGGATGCGCCTGGATCTCAAATGGTACAAAGAGTTCGAGTTGTTCAAGACGCATCTGGCCCTGCTGGTCGAAGCGGAGAACGTGTTCAACGCCAAGGTGCCGCGCATCATCAATCCAGTGACCGGCCGGCCGTATCAGCCGGGCGATGTGATCCCGGTCAGCTGGTATGATGATCCTGATGATTTGCCGGCCACCAATCCGGCGCGCTACGACTGGCCGCGCCGGGTGATGACCGGATTGGAGATAAGGTTCTGATCACGATGGCAGGAAGGAATCGATATAGCCTGAACACGGCGCTGCGTTACGTATTTTTGTTGACCGCCGTGCTGTTTTTAAGCCGGCCGGCGGACGGGCAAGGGCTTTTACCCCGGCTGGGTGAGCAACGCGCCGGCACCGCCTCCCTGACGTTTCTCAAGATCGGCGTGGGCGCTCGAGCGGTCTCCATGGCCGGCGCCTATGTGGCCATGGCCAACGACGCCTCCGCAACCTATTGGAATCCCGCCGGCCTGGTGCAGATCGGCCGTAACGAACTGGTCGTTTCGCACTCCGACTGGCTGGTGGATGTTGATTACGAATATCTGGGCTATGTGCATCAAGTGACGCGGAATTTAAGCCTGGGCGCTTTTGCAGGCTATCTCCATTTTGCCGATATGCCGGTGACCACCGAGTATCATCCTTACGGCAACGGCGATTATTTTTCTTATCACGACTGGGTGGCCGGGCTGAGCGCTTCGCTCAAAATGACAGACCGGTTTTCCTTCGGCGTGACCGCTAAATACGCGGCCGAGGAACTGGCCGGTCTGCGCATGGGCGGCCTGCTGCTGGACATGGGCACCTATTACTGGACCGGCTACAAAACCCTGCGCCTGGCCGCTGCCCTGCGCAATTTCGGCAACGACATGCGGCCGGCTGGAACCTATCTGCGCACAAAAACCAGCGGCGCTACGGTCACCTCCTATCAGGCGTTCTCGCCGCCGACGCTCTTTACTCTGGGCGCGGCTATGGACGTGTATCAGTCGGACGCCCATCGGGTCACCGCGACGGTGCAGATGAATCATCCCATGGACGATCAGGAAAATTTTCTCATGGGCGGCGAGTACCGGTTCCGCTCGCTCTTTGCCTTTCGCGGCGGCTATCGCGCCAGCTCGGGCGAGAATCACTGGACCTTTGGCGCCGGCGCCAAGTTCATCCTCAAGGGAGCGCATCTCAAGATCGATTATGCCTATGCGGATTACACCCATTTGACCATGACACAGCAATTCACCTTTGGATTTGAATTTTAATGAAGCGCACTGATTACATGGTCGTCGTCGCGCTGTTGACCACCCTGGGATGCAGCGAGTACAAGATGCCGCTGCCGAGTCCGGCCACCGGCAGCCTGTCCTTCGGCGCCAATGACACCAGCTATGTGGAGCTCCAGCCGCAATGGGACGCCGCGTATCTGGGCGTGCCGCTGCAGGCGCCGGGGGATTTGACCATCAGCGCCGACGGCACGCTCTATCTGGCGGATGAAGGGGCAGACCGGATTTACGCCCTGAGCAAAGCGGGCCGCATTCTTGGTGATTTCGGCCAGAATGCGCTGGACGCGGTAGCCAAGCCACGCGCGCTGGCCATGGACAGCAAGCTGAATCTGCTCATCGTCGACGGCACCCACACGCTGTATATCTGGAATCAATTCTTGAATCGCATTCCCATCGATTCGGTGGCGGACTCCGCCATCTTTTTCGACCGGGAGAAAAACGAAACCGTTCAGTTGACCCTCGAGGAGTGGTCGCAGCGCGTCAGCGCAGGAGCCTCTTCGTTGATGCTGCGCCGTTATCTCTTTCGCAGCGATCCGGAACGCATCGCCGCCGCCCGCGGGATCTATCCGGCGTATCAGGACGAGGACGCGGCTGCGCAGTATAACGGCGTTGCCGCGGGCAAATACAGCGAAGAGACGGTCTACCTGACGGAATCCCACACCGATCGGATTCTGCAACTGCTGCTGATGCCGAATCTGGCGTTTAAAGGAAAAGACCGGAGCGTGCTGTTCGGGTACAGGGCGGTGCTGCAAAAGACCGTGGCGGTTTTCGGCTCCGGATCAGGCACTGTGGATGATCCCTGGGCCATCACCACCGACAGCGATGAAAATCTATATTTCACCCAATTGGGCGGCAATTTTCGCGTGCAGAAATTGAGCGCCGCCACTTTTACGCCGCGCTATGTGCTCTATCAGCATGCGATCATGGATCTCGAGCGGTTCGTCGCGCCCTATGATATGGCGCTGGACGGATCGAACCAAATTTTTGTCCTTGACGGCGCTACCGGCGCGGTGACCAAGTTCGCCAACTCGGGGAGCAAAGCCGGACAGATGCTCAGTCTGGGAAAAAAGGGGCTGGCTCTGGCTCGTTTTCAAGAGGGAAAAGGGCTGCTGGTCAGCGATCAGGTCGTCTATGTGGTCGAACGCGGCGCCCGGTGCATCCGCCGGTTTCAGTATTCCGTCTCGGAATCTGATCTTCCCTATGACGACAAAAAACCTTGATGGTCAAGGCAGGAAAGGAGGCCTGGAGATCACATAAAAGAGTACGCACAAAGAAGAAAGGGGCGGTTGGGCAGCCGTTCGTTTTTCGGATAACCTTATTTTTGGAGGAGTGGAGTTATGAAAAAAATTTTCAAGGTGGCGGGAGCGCTGTGCCTGTTGTTTATATTCGCCGCCGGCTCGTACGCACAGACAGGCAAAATCGTCGGTCGCGTGATCGACGCCACTATGAAGCAGGAGATGATCGGGGCTAACGTGCAGGTAACCGGTACCATGCTGGGTGCGGTGACGGATGTGCGCGGGAATTACACGATCACAGGCGTGCCGGCCGGCACTCATTCATTAAAAGTTTCCTTTGTCGGTTACCAGACGGCTGAAGGTTCAGCCGCGGTCACCGCGGGAAAAACGACGGTCCTAGATTTTGCGTTGACGCCGACGATGATCATCACCAAGGGCATCAGCGTTTTTGCCGACCGCGCCAAGGAGCGCGAGACCCCGGTGGCGTTCACCAACATTCAAAAACAGGAGATGGTGCAAAGACTGGGTTCCCGCGACATTCCGCTGGTGCTCACCACGGCGCCGAGCGTGTACGCCACCCCTTCGGGCGGCGGCGCGGGAGATGCCCGCATGAACATCCGCGGTTTTGATCAGCGTAACGTAGCCATCATGATCAACGGCGTGCCGATCAATGACATGGAGAACGGCTGGGTGTACTGGTCCAACTGGGACGGCGTTTCCGACGCCACCTCCTCGATCCAGCTGCAGCGTGGCCTCAGTGCCGTCAATCTGGCCACCCCCTCCATCGGCGGTACGATGAACATCATCACTGATCCCAGCGCACAGTCCGCCGGCATCATCGCACGGCAGGAGATCGGCAGCGGCGGTTTTCTCAAGACCACGGTCAGCGCCGCCAGCGGGCTGCTGAACGGCAAGTTCTCCGTCAATGGAACAGTGGTGCGTAAAACCGGCGACGGCATTGTCGACGCGACCTATACCGACGCCTGGGCGTATTATTTGGGAGCGGCCTACAACCTCAACACCAACAACCGCATCGAGCTGTATGCCATGGGCGCTCCGCAGATGCACGGCCAGAATATCAACAAGCAGAACATCGGCGTTTTCAACAAAGAATTCGCTCTGGGCCTCGAGGGGTACGATCCGGCGGCGGCCGACAAATATGTCGAGTCCTCCTCGGGCGTCAAGTACAATCAGAACTGGAACACCGTCAGCTCGTCCTACGCCGGCAAACAGTACTGGAATGGAAAAACGCACGATCGCCAGACCTCGGACGTCCTCTACGAACGGGAAAACTATTATCACAAGCCGGTCGTGAACCTGAACTGGTACTCCAAGCTCAGTGAAAAAGCGGGCCTCTATTCGGTGGCCTATTACGCCGGCGGCCGCGGTGGCGGCTCGGGCACTTACGGATCAGTGACCAGCGATAAGAGCCAATTCCCCAATCCCAGAGATTGGAACGCGACCATCGCCAAGAACCAGGCCAGCACCACCGGCGCTTTGGGAGTGCTGCGCAACAGCACCAACAATCAGGATGCTTTCGGCGCCATCTCCAAACTCAACTATGCGTTCAGCAAAAATCTCAAGAGCGCGATCGGCGTCGATTGGCGTACCGCATCCATCGATCATTACCGTGAAATCCGCGATATGCTCGGCGGCGCCTATTATGTCGACCTCAAGGCCGACAAGGTCAGTCCGCGCAGCGACTTTTGGACTGCTGAACAGACTCAGCGCAAGCTGGGCGACCGGATCGATTACGATTTCACCAACAGCGTCAACTGGATGGGCTGCTTTGGTCAAGTAGAGTATACGCTGAACAAAATCAGCACCTACGCCATGGCCGGCTGGTCGACCATCAAGTACGACCACACCAACCATTTCAAAAAAGACGAGGCCGGCAAAGAGCTCTATTTGGAGAGCGACTGGATCGGCGGCGCGCAGGTTAAAGGCGGCGCCAGCTATCGCGCCACGGAGAGCATGGATATCTACGCCAACATCGGTCATGTTTCCAAGGTGCCGATTTTTGACAACGTCATCAGCGACGTCACCTCATCTCTGGCCGCGGCGCCGGTGAATGAAAAATTCTTTTCCATGGAAGCGGGCGTCAATATGCGCCTGCTGACCAATCAACTGGTCGGCAAGGTGAACATCTATCGCACCACCTGGATGGACCGCGCAAAATCCTATTCCATCATCGATGCCAACGGCGACGAGTCCATCGTTTTTGTCACCGGCATGGATCAGTTACATCAGGGCGTTGAGGTGGAGCTCGCTTACCAGCCGGTCAAACAGGCCCGGCTGGATGGAACGGTCAGCGTCGGCGACTGGACCAACACCAGCGACGTCAGCGGCTATTATAAGGATTACTCCGGCGGCGTAGAGACCGACAAGAGCTACAATTTCTACGTGGACGGCCTCAAAGTCGGCGATCAGCCGCAAAAGATGCTAGCCCTCAGCGCCAGCCTCTTTCCGCTGAACGGCATGACCCTGGAAATTTCGGCCCGTCACTATCGCGATCACTTTTCCTCCTGGGATCCCTTTGGCCGCTCCAACGCGGCCGATCGCACTCAGAGCTGGAGAGCCCCGAACTATACGCTCCTTGACCTGCATGCCGCCTACACGCTGCCGGTTCAGGTCGGCAGGGCCAAAATGCAGGTGTTCGCCCACTGTTTCAACCTGCTGGATGAGCTTTACATCCAGGACGCGGTGGACAACAGCAGCTACAGCTCTTTTGGTCCCAAGACGCATGCGGCGGATGACGCCGAGGTCTGGATGGGCCTGCCGCGCAATTTCAATCTGGGCCTTCAGGTCAGCTACTAGGTTTTTGTTTCTGCAAGCCCCCAGCCACGGGGGCTTTTTTTTTCTTGGACGCGCGCTGTTTGCCGGTTTTTTTCTCTGATTCTGCATTTATCGCCGCCGGCCAGCCGCGATTTAGTCCTTGACATTCACCGCAAATCGTGATAACTTTTTATAATTTATGCGGGGAAAAGGAGAGAGGAATGGCGAAACAGTTATCCTACTGCCTTTATGCCTGGGACCCGGCCAATCTGATGTTGGTCGCCTCTGAGCAGGGTTTGTTCCGGATCGAATTCGTCCGCCCGGGCGAAGAGGACCGGTTCCTCACCGCTTTGCCGCCGGCGGTTCATTTGGTCAAGGACGAGCGTGCTTTCGACAAGGTGCGGACGCAGCTGGATATCTATTTTTCCGGCAAGCCGGTAAAATGGCAAATGGCGCTGGATGTATCGTCCGGCACGGATTTTCAGCAAGTGGTGTGGTCGGCCCTGCGCCGGATTCCCTATGGGAAGACCATCACCTATGGACAACTGGCCCAGAGCATCGGCAAGCCCGGCGCCAGCCGTGCGGTCGGTACGGCCAACGCCGCCAATCCTCTCCCGGTCATTATCCCCTGTCATCGCGTGGTGGCCGGCAGCGGCCGCTTGGGCGGATTCAGCGGCGGCCTGCACATCAAACAGGCGCTGTTGCGGTTGGAGGGGGTTCTGCTGTAATGGCGGTGTATCGCACTCTGGCCAGAGGAAGTTGGCGCAGCGACCAAGTACGCATGGAGTGGCGTGCGGAATTTCATGCCCTGCCGGAGGTTCTGCAGCCTGAAGTCGAACGCCTGTGGCGGGAGAAGGAAAAGCAGGGTCACTTTAACGGCCATATGGCCCGGCTGGATGGGTACGAGATGCAAAACAGCTGTCTGTGCTTGCGTCTGTCCACCGGCGATTATCGAACATTGATGTATTCAAACGCCTTTACGGAACAGCTGTTGCGCGATTGGTCCGCTCAGGCCCTGTCCTGCGCTCTGGGCATCAGCGCTCTGGTGCGCAGCCGCGACGGCCGGGTGGCGCTGATCCGGCGCAGCGACACGGTCGGCGAATATCCGGGGCACCTCGATGTGTTCGGCGGCCACATCGATGAGACGCTGCGGGGGAATGAACACGCCGCTTTTTTAGCCATGCGGCAAGAGCTGGAGGAAGAAGCGGCGCTGAAAAGCGAAGAATACGATTTGCAGTGCTTTGGCCTGATCGAGGCGCTGGACCATCGCAAGCCGGAATTGCTATTTCTCGCCGACTGTCGGCTGACGGCGGATGAGATCGCGGCGCGAGTGCGTGAGGCGGTCGATCGCCACGAGTTGCAGCAGCTGCTGTTTTTTCCCGATCAGGGCAAGGCCCTCGAGCGGGTGCTGGCGGTTGAAAGGATGATCAGTCCGTCCGCGGTGGGATGTGTGGAGGAATATATCAAAGCAGAGCGAGGACAAAGATGATGGGCGGAGAAAAGTTTCCTCATTCGAGAAAGATAAGCCAAAAAACAGACCTCATCAATATTAATAAAACGTGATCAGGCCATGAAAGAAAAACACAAACATCATCACAGAAAGCAGCATCGGCCGGCGGTGGAGCCCCTGCAGGTCGATCCCAACAAATCCTATGATTTCCCCAATGTCAACCGGGTGGTGGTGGCGGGAATGCTGATGCAGGACCCGCCGCTGCGCTGGACCTCGCGCGGCGTGCCGGTGACCAACTTTGTCATCTGCACCGAGCCCGAAGCGGAAGCCGGCGCACTGGAGGGCATGGAGCGGGAACATTGCTACATCAGCGTTGTCGTCTGGGCTCAGCAGGCGGTGCAATGCAACAAATATTTGAAAAGAGGCAACAGCGTGCTGATCATCGGCGAACTGCAGTCCATGCCCAACAGCGCGCCGGAGAAAGTCTATTATCCCATTCAGATCAACGCCCAGTGGATTCAGTATCTGGAAAAGGGCCTGGTGACCGCCATCGATCCGAGCTATGAGAACCAGGGCAACGGGATTCTGGAAACCTCGGAGAACACCACCACCGGCGCCTAGTGCGAATCCCCACGAGCTGTCCTTCGTAATCGCTGCAACAGGGCAGGCTCTTTTTTTTCACTCGCAAGGTCGGACTGATCCAGGGTTTTTCAGTCAGGTGTTGCTCAATACCCCAGCACGCTGCCGGCGCCGCCGCGTTTTTCCAGCTTGATATCCCGCAGAGTGGGCGACTTGACGCTGAGGCGAAAATAGATCCGCTTGCTTATTCCTGACGGCACCCAATCCACCTGCGCCTCCCAGCAATGCAAATCCCGATAAAACGCGAACCGATGATAGGCGATCTGCTGTTTTTCCAGATCATAATGCGCGCTGTAGTTGATGCGCCAGTTCTTGGTCAGACTTATTTCCGCGCCCGAGATATCCAGATAGTATCGTTTCACGGCACTCGCCGGATTTGATTTGTCCAGAAAAAAATTAAACGTCATGTTCAAGCGCCAGGGGATGTTCAGCCCTTGATACACCCCTTCATCATAAAACCGGTTATTGCCGCGCCGGGAGCTCTCTTCCAGAACCGACAGATCCTTCGGACGCAGAGGCTCCTCCGGGTTTTCATAGTTTTCGTCGTATCCCTGCAGGGTTTCGGGCCGCTCGGCGCCGGCAGAGCCCTTGCCCTCCAATCGCAGGGAGAAATTCAGGTTCAGGGAGGTGAAGCGCAGATAATTCCACGGCTGCCAGGGTGAATCCTCCAATAGATAACGGTTGACGCGTTGCCGGGCTTGGTGATCCCAGCCGTAGAAAGAGTGGCCGGTGCCGGCGGAGAGGCTGAAATTGCGCGCCGGATTCGCCTGCCAGGTGGTGCGCAGATCGGACAAGCGGTATTGCGTGGCTTTGAAATTGTATCCGGTGCTGAAATCCATGGTGAACAGATCGATTTTTTTCTCTTTTTCCGCCACCCCTTTTTTCATCTGAAACAGGTTGCGCACGCTGAGGCTGACCATCTGCGAGCCGTAGGCAGAGGTGCCGCGGAAGCGGTCGCGCTTGACCGTCTCACCCTTTGCGTCGGTCACTGTCTGAAAATAGCCCCAGCCTGAAGTGGAGAAATCCGGTACATAGTTGAACGAGAGCGATGGGGTGACCACATGGCGGATCATCTGGATATCGCCGATGCCCGGAGCCAGCACGCCGTAGATCTTGGTGGAGGCCGAGGCGCCGTAGCTGAAAGTGTGGCGGGCGGCAAACCCGGACTTTTCTCTGCTTTCAATCTGACCGGTCTCCTGGTTCAGTTCGTACTCGTTGGTGCGATCGAACCAGTCCTCCGACAGGCTCAACGATTGGTTGAGCGACAGCATGCCGAAATATTTTTTCGGACTGGTCAGCGACAGATCCAGGTCGTGGTTGAGCTGGCGATCGGTTTCGCTCTGTTTTGAAAAAAGCTCGCCGCCGGTCTGCAGATATTCCCGGGTGGTGCTGTAGAAATTGGAGCCGTAGGAATAATAAAAAGAGTGGTACCATTTTTCACTGCGGCGACGGCCCTTGCCCGCTCTGGGATTAAAAAGCTGGCTTTGACTCTTGCGGAAGGTCAGCTGCGGCAGCGTGGTGGTGGTGACATCGTCCTCGAGATCGCGGACTTGTGAGGCGTTGACGCTCAGACTGAGCTTGTGCTGCGGCCAGGATTTAGAAAAGGTGGCGTTGGAGCGCAACTCGCGCGTCAACCGCGTCGACAGGTTGGTGGACAGATCCTGGTAAAAACTTTTATCGCTGACAAAATAGCCGTTGGCGCTGAAACGGGTGTTGGGGTCGAACTCTTGGCTGTGGCGTACGGTCAAATCCCAGCGCCGTTCTTTTTCCGCATCGCCAAAGTTTTTTCTGGTGAGAGAGCCGTTGATGCTGCCGTTCAACAGGTAACGAACCGCATAGTTGAGGCCTCCGTCGACCAGCCAGCCGGATTTCTCGAAAAAATCGACGGTGGCGCGGGCATCCCAGTAATGGCTGGCCGCCCAATAGTAGCCCAGGCCGCGCAGATAGCGACCTTCACGGGTGCTTTCGCCGTAGCGGGGTATGATCAGCCCCGAGTGCCGGCCGGATTGGGTGGGAAAAAAAGCGAACGGCAGCGCGGCGACCGGAATGTGGCCGAGAAACAGGACAATGGGTTTGGCGATCACCCGGTCGTTGACGAGCATTTTCAACCGCCGGGCGCTAAAGTGGAAATGGGGGTTGGAATCCAGATCGCAGGTGGTAAAGGAGGCGTTGGACACGTTAAAGGTTTTTTTCGCCACCATCTTGATCTGCTCGCCCACATATTGGCCGTCTTCCATCCGGGTGCGGCCGCGGACCACCACGCCCTTGTCGGTTTTATAGTTAAAGATCATTTTGACGCCGGTCATCTGCGTACCGCCCTGGATCAAAACCGGATCGCCCTGGCTGCGGATGACCTGCGTCGAATCCGGGGAGCCGGCGGTTTTTTCCCATACCGTGTCCGGCACTCCTTCCGCGGTCACCAGATTGTCGTTGAAATCGATGCGAATCTGCGCCGCCCGCAGGGTCATATCCTTGTAGCTGACCACGGCGTTGCCGCGGAAATAGCTGGTGCGTTCCCTGACGTAATTGTCGATTTCTATCGCATCGTATTTGATCGAGGTGTCGATCTCGGAGGTCTTGAGCTTGGGCGATACCGCTGCGCGGCTGCTGTCGACACGGCTGGTGTCCGCAGCAGAGGCGTAGACCGCACTGCAGCCCACCAGGATCCACTGGAATGATTTTAAAAGATGGCTTCTCACGGGAATGATAGCGGCGCCTTGACGTTCATCGTTTTTTCTTCGGCCACAGCATCTGCAGACGTTCTTTGATTTTTTTTTCGATGCCGTTTTCCGTGGGATGGTAAAAAATCTGTTCTTGGGCCTCTTTCGGCAGATACGCCTGGTCGACGAATCCGCCGAAATCGTGCGGATACCGGTAACCGTCGGCATATCCCATGTTCTTCATCAGGGTTGTCGGCGCATTGCGCAGATGCAACGGCACCTGTTCCGGCGTGTGGGCCCGTACCTGGTTCAGCGCCGCTTCCACCGCCAGATAAGAGGCGTTGCTTTTAGGCGCGCAGGCCAGATAAACCGTGGCCTGGGCCAGGGTGATGCGCGCCTCGGGCATGCCCAGATAATGGACCGCGGTGAACGCGCTCGTCGCCACCATCAACGCATGCGGGTCCGCGTTGCCCACATCCTCCGAAGCGAGGATCAGCAGACGGCGGGCGATGAACAGCGGATCTTCGCCGCCGTCCAGCATCACCGCCAGCCAGTAGACCGCAGCATCCGGATCAGAGCCGCGAACGCTCTTGATGAAAGCGGAGATGGTGTCGTAATGGTACTCGCCCTTTTTATCGTACAGCCGGCTGCGCCGCTGCAGCGCTTCTTCGATCGACCCGCGGTCGATGGTGCGCACGCCCTGTTCGTCCGGCTGCACCAATTGTGCGGCCAACTCCAGACCGTTGAGCATCACCCGCGCATCCCCGCCGGCAAGCTTTAACAGAATCTGCCGCGCTTCCTCCTCGATCCGCACGTTCCAATCCTGCAGCCGGCTGTCGCCGGCCAGGGCACGATCGAAGATCAGCCCCAAATCCTCTACGGACAACGGCTCCAGCTTGTAGACGCGGCAGCGGGAGAGCAACGCAGAGATCACCTCAAAGCTGGGATTTTCGGTGGTGGCACCGATGAGGACAATGGTACCGTCTTCGACCGAATGCAACAGGGCGTCCTGTTGCGACTTGTTGAAGCGATGAATCTCGTCGATGAACAGAATGGTGCGCGAGCCGGCCTGGCGGCCCTGCTGCGCTTCGGCGATCACCTTACGAAGGTCAGCCACGCCGGAAGTGACGGCGCTCAGGCTGAAATAGTGTGAACGCGTTTCATGGGCGATCAGTCTGGCCAGAGTGGTTTTGCCGGTGCCGGGCGGCCCCCAGAGGATCATTGAAACCAGTTGATCGTCCTCGATGGCGCGGCGCAGCGCTTTGCCCGAACCCAAAAGATGCCCCTGACCCACCAGCTCATCCAGCCGCTGCGGTCTGACGCGATCGGCAAGCGGACGATAGGACTCGACCGGTTTGCCGGATTCTGTATGTGTGTTGGCCATGGCGCCGCCGCTCGGTTTCGATTTAAATATCCATCAGGTAAAATTTAGCAAAATTTGCACCTATTTGCAAGGCGATAAAAGCGGGCGGCTATGGCAAAAGCCCGCGGGGGAGGTACCGCGGGCTTTTGCCAGGAATGGGGGAGCGGTTTTCCGCAGGAGACGCGGCCGTTAAGCCGACGATGAAAAACAACCGCCGGCCCTGCCTCTGGTCGCTACCACTTGAGAGCAGGGCGACGCCAGGGCGCCTCGGATCATGATGGAAAAAGTTTCAGTCGGAGCTGTTTTACGGCTTGCGAAACAGTCTCAGCTGCCTGCTTATTCCGAAAAGGGGTATCACGGAGAACAGTAACTCCTTAAGAGAAATTTTCAGATAGCGGCTGCGTAAAATCAGTATGATTGGAATATAGACACAGATTGCCAAAAATTTGTACTCAATTGAATCGAACCACTGCACCCGAAACCAGCGGTCGATCAGCAGCAGGGCCAGACCGGTAATAAAGGGGGCGCCGAACACCATGAACAAAAACAGATTACGGTTCATAAGGCAAGGCTCTTTTTCAAGTTCGGGGTTAAAAGGTTGTCATTTTATACTCTTGCTGATTAAAAAGGTAGTGTCACGTTTTTTAAACTACTTTCAGCAAAGTACTTGCACCGACAATATATCACTTGTATTATTTTCTAACTCCCCTCATTAATTTATAGGATCCAGCCAACAAATGGGCAGCCGATCAACCGCCAAGTTCGCCAAGAGCGCCGAGAAGAATTCAAATGATTTTAATCGTTCTCGCCATAATTATTGACATATCTTTTCAAACCCTCTTTTAAACGAGAAACATTAAAATTAATCAGCAAGCCGACACGCTTATCTGAAAGTTTTAAATAGTTAATAATCTGTGCTTGATCAATCTCTGTTGTTTTTTTCACAGATTTACATTCTACTATTATCTGATCATCCACCAAAAAATCACATCTATATCCAATATCTAGTAGAATATTTCCATAATGAATCGGTAGTCCTTTCTCTTTTTCAAAAGGAATCTTGGCATTCTGCAATTCATACGCCAAAGCAGCTTGGTAGACTGATTCTAATAAGCCGGGACCGAGTCGGCGATGAATTTTTATGGCCAAACCGATTATGATATTTGATAATTCATCGAGCTTCATTTTTCATCAAGTTTATCATTCCCTCTGCGTTGCTTTGCGTTTTCTCTGCGGTTAAATAAGGCACGCATGATGCGAAAAATCTTTATTTAGCATAAAGTCTTCCAAGGGCACAGTCCTTTTCCTTGAAAAACTGAATTAATAAAAAAGGTAAACGCAGAGCGGCGACCGAATACATTGGAGAATAACGCCGGGAACCCTGTTCACTTTTTCTTCAGAATGGCGTTTGCCCATATTTATACAAACCCCGTGATCCTGTCAAGGGACAAAATCGCCACAGCGGGCCAACGCTCTTGGTCGGATGGATTTTTTTCTTGAATATGTCCGCTAATTATCCTATTATCTATGAATTAACATAAAGAAAAGCCGTGGCGCATCAACCCAAATTACACGAAAAAATATTCCTTGGCCTGATCATCGGCAGCCTGGCCGGCCTGATCGTTCAATACTCCGGTCTTTCCCAGGAAACGATACAAACGCTCACCGTTTTTATCAAACCGGTGGGCGATATCTTTTTGCGCATGATCTTTATGATGGTCATCCCGCTTATTCTCAGCGCGCTGTCCCTGGGAGTGGCGGATCTGGGCGATGTGAGCCGCATCGGCAAGATCGGATTGCGCACCCTTGGCTACACCTTGATCGTCTCGGCGATCTCGGTGATCATCGGCATTGCGCTGGTGACGCTGTTCAAACCCGGCGAGGCCCTGTCCACCGACGATCGCACCATGCTGATCGAGCGTTTTGCCGGCAGCACGCAGATGCTGAATCAGGCGGTGGCTGAGGTCAAGAGCCGGTCCGTCTCTGAAGTGATCACCTCTCTGGTGCCGAAAAACCCGATTGAGGACATGGCCCGTGCCTTTGATCCATCGTACCGCGGCGGTGGGATTCTGGCGATCATGTTTTTCAGCCTGATGATCGGAATCGCCCTGTCCTCCTGCCATCAACGCAAGACCGCGGTTCTAAAACAGTCGCTGGAAGGGTTGTATGAGATCACCATGAAAGTGATCTCCATCGCCATGCGCCTGGCGCCCTACGGCGTGGCGGCGATGTTGTTCAACCTGACCGCCACCATGGGCTTTTCCATCCTGCTGGTGCTGTTGCGTTTTGTGTTGGTGGTCCTGGCCGGTCTGCTGATCCATCAGTTCATCACCTACTCGTTGCTGCTGAAATATCTCGGCAAAATGAGCCCGGGATTTTTTTTCCGCAACATCCGTGAGGTGATGCTGATGGCTTTTTCCACCAGCTCCAGCAACGCCACGCTGCCCACCACCATCCGCGTCACGGTTGAAAACCTGAAAATACCTCCTGACATCGCCCGGTTTGTGCTCACCTTGGGCAGCACGGCAAACCAGAATGGCACCGCGCTCTACGAAGGCGTTACGGTGCTGTTCCTGGCCCAGTGTTTCGGCGTACACCTGGCGTGGTCGCAACAGATCTTTGTGGTGGTGTTGGCGATTCTGGCCGGCGTCGGCACAGCCGGCGTACCCAGCGGATCGCTGCCGATCATCATGATCATCCTCATCACCATCGGTGTGCCCGCCGAGGCCATCGGTATTATCTACGGCGTGGATCGTATTCTGGACATGTGCCGTACGGTGTTGAATGTGACCGGCGATGTTACTGCCGCCGTGTATGTCAGCCGGTATGAAGAAACGCTGTCGGCCGCCGGGGAAGATGGGTGCGGATGAAGGGCGGAAGCCTGAAAAGAGGAGTGAGTTTGGCCGTCGGCGCGATGTGCGTGCTGCTCGGGGGTGCGGGGATTTTTATCCCGCTGCTGCCGACCACCCCCTTCCTTTTGCTCGCTGCCTGGCTCTTTATGCACAACTCGCCCACCTGGCACACCTGGCTGATGAATCAGCGCTGGTTGAGCGTTTACATCGTCGATTATCAGCAGGGTTTCGGTCTCCCTCTGCGCGTCAAGATCCGCATGTTGATTCTACTCTGGGCGGCGATGACGCTCAGCGCGTTCGCCTTTGTCTCTTCCTGGTGGATCAGAGGGGGGCTGTATGGGATCGCCGTCGCGGTGACGGTCCATATCCTTCGCTTAAAAACTCGAGACAATAGACCACGGAACACACGAAATGACCAGGCCAGACGACAGCATTGAAATCTTTTCGTGCGTTCCGCTCATCTCGTTGTTGGTTTTAGTTATTAACAAGATCTTTATGAAACGGAGTGGAGTGCATGAAGGATCAGCTGTTTACCCGTAAACCGCTTTGGCTTTTGCTGGAGGAATTAAAAGGAGAGAACCGGCTGCGCCGGGTGCTGGGACCGGTGCACCTGACCAGTCTGGGCGTCGGCGCGATTATCGGCACCGGCATCTTTGTGCTCACCGGCGTCGCCGCGCACGACAAAGCCGGCCCGGCTCTGGTGCTCTCGTTCGTCATCGCGGGCATCGCCTGCATCTTTGCCGCGCTCTGTTATGCCGAGTTCGCCTCCATGGTGCCGGTAGCCGGTTCGGCTTACACCTACGCCTACGCCACTCTCGGCGAGTTGTTCGCCTGGATCATCGGCTGGGATCTGGTGTTGGAATACACGGTCGCTTCGGCCGCGGTGGCGCACGGCTGGTCGGCTCATTTCCAGGATTTTATCGGCAGCTTTGGTTTGAAACTACCACACCGATGGACTACGCCGCCGTTTGATTTTGATCCGGCGACGGGACAATTTCTCGCCACCGGCGCCCATCTGGATCTCATCGCCGTGGCTATCACCGCCATCATCACCATCATTCTGGTTAAAGGCATTCGCGAGAGCGCTAATTTCAACTCGGGCATGGTCGTCGTCAAACTGGCGATCGTTCTGTTTGTCATTGCCGCCGGGGCGTTTTATTTTGATGCGCAGAACCTCAAACCTTTCGCCCCCTATGGGTATTCCGGCTTGAGCTTCTTCGGCCATACCATCCTGGGACAGAGCGGACCGGGCGGTGAACCGCTGGGCGTTCTCGCCGGCGCGGCCATTATCTTTTTCGCCTACATCGGATTTGACTCGGTTTCCACCCACGCGGAAGAGGCCCGCCGACCCAATCGCGATGTGCCCATCGGCATCATCGCCTCGTTGATCATCTGCACCGTGTTGTACATCGCCGTAGCGCTGGTGCTCTCCGGCATGGTGCCCTACGATCAGATCGACATCCACGCACCGGTGGCCAATGCCTTCAAGCAGAGGGGGCTCTACTACTCGCAACGCGTCATCGATATCGGTGCGCTCACCGGCATCACCTCGGTGCTGCTGGTGATGATGTTGAGCCAGCCGCGCGTGCTTTTGGCCATGGCCCGTGACGGCCTGTTGTCGCAAAAATTTTTCGGCGCCATTCACGACCGGTTTCGCACGCCGTGGAAATCCACCCTGATGACCGGCGTGGTGGTGGCGGCGCTCTCCTCGCTGATTCCCCTGCGCATTCTGGCCGATCTCACCAACATCGGCACGCTGCTGGCCTTTGTGATCGTTTGTTCGGCGGTGCTGATCATGCGCAAAACACATCCGGAGGCGGACCGGCCGTTTCGCGTGCCCTATGCTCCGCTCACCCCGATCCTGGGCATTCTGTTTTGCCTGGTGCTGATGTTCTCACTGCCGTCGGAAAACTGGTTCCGTCTGCTGGTGTGGCTGCTCATCGGTTTCGCGATTTATTTCGGATATGGCCGGCGGCACAGCGTATTGGAAAAGATGCGGCGGCAGGGCAAACTGTGATATGAAAAGAGGGTGGGCTGAATGCCCACCCTCTTTATAACAACACCAACCTTTCACGGATTCATCGGGATCGGCCGCTGGAATCCAATCCAGCGGCCGCACAAAAGCACGGTCTCAGCCCGCCAGTTGATGCAGATGCTGATAGCTGCTCGCCACGGCATCCAGCACCGACCCCTCACAGCGATCCTGCTCCACCACCAGCCACTGAGCGCCGGCTTGGCGGCCCGCCTCGATAATCCCCTTGATGTTCATCACGCCTTGACCCACCGGTGCAAAGGTATGCGGTTCGCCGGCGGTCATGTCCTTCATGTGCAGCAGAGGACAACGGTTTTGCAGTTTTTTGATCAGCACGATGGGATCCAGCCCGGCATGCTGCACCCAGTAGGTGTCGATCTCCATCTTGACCAGTTCGGCATCGGTCCCTTGCAGCAGCTGATCAAAGATGGAAGGCCCGTCCGCGGTTTGAAATTCAAAGTCATGGTTATGGTAGCACAGCTGCATTCCAGCTTGCTTGATTTTTTCTCCCGCCTGGTTCATGGCATCGGCAAACGCCGCAACGCCATCCACTCCTTTTTCGCGGAACTCGCTCGGCATCGAGGGGCAGATGATGTAGGGACTGGCGATGGCGGCGTTGAATGCGATGGTCGTGTCCACTGTCTCCGGCATCAAAGCGCCAAAGCCCTCATGAGTGCCGCAGCAGCGCAGATTCAACCGTTTCATCAGATCGCGCACCTGTAGCGCCGAAAGACCGCCATAGCCGGCAAACTCGACGGCGGGATATCCCAGGCCCGCGACTTTTTCCAAAGTGCCGGTAAAATCGTTCTGCATCAGATCGCGCAGGGTGTATAACTGGATGCCAATGCCAAGCTTTTTCTTTGTGCTGCATCCTGCGGCCAGGGTTGCCAAGGCGGTTGCCGCCAGCGTCCATCTGCCGAATTGTCGGCGGGAAACGGGTTCGTCAAACATAGTCTTTCTCCCTTGTATACATGGAATGTGAATCGTTTTCCAGTGTACAAACATTTCCTGATAAATGAAACAGTTTTCTTGTTCAGGGCCGAGGTGTCTTTTTTTCTTGGATATTCGGACGCTTTTTAATATTATACCGGTGCTGCGGCGGATGGGTTTTAACCCAGCCAGCCGCCACGACCGGTCGCTCTGCCTGCACGCGAACGCCCAGTGAAACCGTTTTCAGAAACAGGCCGGTTTGAACGATCTTCTCGAAATCCATCCACCATCCATGGAAAAGCATAACGATATGTCCGAGACCAACGAACGTTATTGCGCCGGACGCGATCAAAAGGGCGACGTGTGGATCGAATGGACGCCGGCGCCGTCCCGGGAGATTCATCTGCAGAGTTCGGTAAAGGCTTTGTTCGGCCCGCACCTGCTGGAGGTGATCGACCGCACGTTGACCGAGCTGGGCCTTGCAGAGGCCCGCGTGGTGGTTCAGGACCAGGGGGCGCTGGATTTTGTCATCGCCGCGCGGCTGGAGGCCGCGGTGGGCCCGGTGACCGGGAAAAAGCTGGCGCTGAACGCGCGTGCCACTGCCGTCCCGCAGGGAAAACGGCTGCGCCGCACCAGGCTCTATTTGCCGGGCAATAATCCGGACTTGATGATCAACGCCGGACTCTATGGCGCGGATTGCCTGATCCTGGACCTGGAAGATTCTGTAGCGCCTGCCGAAAAGGCGGCGGCGCGGGTTCTGGTTCGTCATGCCCTGGCGCAGGTGGATTTCGGCCTTTCGGAAAGGATCGTGCGCGTCAATCCCCTGGCCTCGCCCTACGGCGGTGAGGATCTGGATGCGATCGTTCCCATGGCGCCGGACGCGCTGCTCATCCCGAAATGTGAGGGCCGCAACGATATTCTCAAGGTGGAGGAGCGGGTCTCGAGCCTGGAAAAGCGGTTCGAACTGATTCATCCGATCCCTCTCATCGGCCTGATCGAATCGGCGAAAGGGGTCGTCAATGCCGCCGAGATCGCCCTGGCTGGCGATCGTTTGGTGGCGCTCTGCTTCGGCGCGGAAGATTTCACCGCCGACATCGGTGTGGATCGCACGGCCGACGGCCGGGAAAGTTTTGTGGCACGCAGTCAGGTGCTGCTGGCCGCCAAAGCGGCCGGACTGCAGGCGCTGGATACGGTCTATGCCAATGTGCTGGATGAAGCCGGCCTGACGGACAGTGCCCGGGAGGCGGTGGCTCTGGGCTTTGACGGCAAGGGGGTCATTCATCCCAGCCAGATCAGGCCGGTCCATCAGGCTTTTTGTCCGACAGCGGAACAGATCGACAAGGCGCAGCGGATCGTCGCCGCCATGCACGAGGCCCTGGAAACCGGATCAGGCGTTACGGCGCTGAACGGCAAGATGATCGATGCGCCTGTACTGATGCGGGCGGAACGGACCTTGGCCTTGGCCAAAGAGTACGGCCTGCTTTAACCCATGGGCGGTGTGTCTTTTCTCACGTGAGGACCGGTAATGGATTTTATTGCCAATGCGATCGGCCGCCTGGTGCCGACCGAACTGGAGGGACGCCGGCTGAGACCCTTTGCCGGCGCGCATGCCGATCAGGCCGGTGGAACCGGCTATGGCGGCCGCATTCGTGCAGCCGCTCAATATACCAACAAGCTGCTCCCTGATCTGGACGCCGCTATCGAGGCGTGCGCTATTCGCGATGGCATGACCATCTCTTTTCATCATCACCTGCGCAACGGCGACATGCTCATCAATCTGGTGATGGAAAAGCTGGCGCAGCGCGGCTTGAAGGATCTGGTGCTGGCGCCGTCCGCGCTGTTCCCCACCCATGAAAAATTGGTGGCGTTGATCGAGTCCGGCGTGATCTCTCATGTTGAAGGATCCATGAACGGCCCCATCGGCCGCGCCTGCTCGTTGGGCAGAATGAAAAAAGCCGCGGTGCTGCGGTCCCATGGCGGCCGCTTTCGCGCCATTCAAGATGGGGACCTGCATATTGATGTGGCGTTTATCGCCGCCCCCTGCAGCGACGCGCACGGCAACGCCAATGGGCTGAACGGCCCATCCGCCTGTGGACCGCTGGGCTTTGCCCTGGCTGATTCGTTGTGGGCAGACCGGGTCGTGGTGGTCACCGATCATCTGGCGCCGTTTCCCTGCCATCCCTGGACCATCGAGGGCGGCCATGTGGATTACGTAGTGCAGGTGGAGCGCATCGGCGATCCCGCACAGATCGTCTCCGGCACCACCGAGATCACCCGCAGTCCCACCCGGCTGCTCATCGCAGAATACGCCGCGCGTTTTGTCCGCGATTCAGGCTTGATGACCGAACCCGGCTTTTCTTTCCAGGCCGGCGCCGGCGGCGTGTCGTTGGCGTTTGTCAAATTTATGGCCGACTATATGGCCGCGGCCGGCGTCACCGCTGACTTTGTCCGCGGCGGCAGCACGCGGTTCATGGTCGACTTGCTCAACCGCGGGCTAACGCGTTATCTTTTGGACGGCCAGAGTTTCGACCGGGATACGGTCGCATCGCTTCGGGACAATCCGCGGCACGTGGAGACCAACCCGTTCGTCTCCTACAATTATCACAGCAAAGGCTGCTTTGCGCAATGGCTGCAGGTTTCTGTTCTCGGCGCCACGGAGATCGATTTGGATTTCAATGTCAACGTCAACACCCACTCGGACGGCTGGCTGCTGCACGGCATCGGCGGTTTTACCGATGCGGCCGACGCCCGTGTGACCATGATCACCGCGCCGCTGGTGCGCAACCGCGTGCCCATCATTCTGGATCGCGTCACCACCGTAACCGCGCCGGGTGAAATGATCGATGTGATCGTCACCGAGCGCGGCATCGCCATCAATCCACGACGCGAGGATCTGCGGGACCGCCTCAGGCACAGTTCGTTGCCGATCGTGCCGATAGAAAAACTTGCCGCCATGGCCATCGCCATGACCGGCGTACCGGAAAAACCGCAATTCAGCGACCGGGTGGTGGCGCTCATCGAATTCCGCGACGGCACCATCATCGACATAGTCAGGCAGTTGATCCCACGCGAATAAACTCAGGGCGATGCCGCCTTGCCGGTTCCATTACATCAAGTCGGCGAAAGGCGGTACCACGCGGCCAAACACGATGGGCCCGCGGAACATACGAACTGCTGCTATGGCGGGCGCGGAGCGGCATAGGCGAAGACGAAAAGGATTTTCATTTGACTTTTATGCATTAAAACGGTATATTTATAAGCTTTTTTTGAAATTATCACATTCCCAGGAGGTCTCACTTCGATGCAGCGCAAAATCCTATTTAAAATTGTTCTGGTCGTATTGCTTGTCGCAGCTGCTCTGTATTCTCTATACCCCACCTTTCAGTTGAGTGGGCTGCAAAAGCAGGAAACACAATTGGTTGGACAAATCAATCATGTGTCCGGGTTGTCTGCTGCGGATATTGAAGGCGCAATGGCAAGCGGCGACCTTGAGAATCAGCTCCGTGCCATCGTGAAAAGCGGCGATCAGGATAAGGCTCTGGCGCTGGCCGATCAATTGATCAAATTGAACGCCCGCATTGCCAAGGTGGAAGGCAAGGCGATTCATCGCGGATTGGATCTGCAGGGCGGCACCTACATGATCTATGAGGTGGACCTGCGACGGTTCTTGGATGAGTTGGCCAAGAACAAGGATGCCCGGCTGGACGATATTTTAAAAGCCACGCAAAAAGAGTATGAAGACGGCGGTGATTTTTTCAGCGCCCTGCAGGCCAATTTTGGAAACCGCGATATCAAACTCAACCGCTATTTCGGCCGTCGCGGTCAATCGGACGATGAGATTCTCAAAGAGCTCACGGCCCAGTCTGAAGACGCGGTCAACCGCACGCTGGAAGTGTTGCGCAACCGCGTGGACCAGTTCGGCGTTTCCGAACCCACCATTCAGAAAGAGGGCAGCCAGCGCATTATCATCGAGCTGCCGGGCATTCAAAACATTCAACGCGCTAAAAAAGTTATCGGCACCACGGCGTTGCTCGAGTTCAAGCTGGTTAAAGAGGCGGACGTCGTCGGTTCGGTGCTCAACGATATCGATAAAGTGCTGCGCAGCAAACGTCAGGGGCTGGCGGCCGAGATGAGCGCGCCCGCGGATACCGCCAAGCCCGCGGATGGAAAAGAAGCCAGCGACAAGCAGGTCAGCCTGAACGAGCTGTTCGGCGACCAGTCGGCGGAACCCAGTGCGGCGTCCTCGGACACGTCGGTGCTCGTTGATCAAAAGACCTTTGAAGAAAAACCCTTCACTTCGCTGTTGCGCGGCATGGGCGGCCGGTATTCGGATGCCATCGCGGTTCCGGCGCAGAACGTCCGGGCGGTACAACGCATTCTGCAGATGCCCGAGGTTGTCGGCGTGATCCCCAGCGATGTGCAGTTTTTATTTTCCAACAAAAGCTATGATTCAGGCGACATGTCCTTTCAGCAGCTCTATCTGGTGAAAAAAGAGGCAGAGCTGCAAGGCTCCATGCTTACCAATGCCGACGTGCAGATCAGCGGCGGGGACGCCAATCTATCGGCCGGCGGCGCTGAAGTGCATATGACGCTCAACAGCGAGGGCACCAAGCTGTTCGCCAAAACCACGGGCATGAACGTCGGCAAGCAGCTGGCGATCGTGTTGGACGGCAAGGTCGGTTCGGCGCCCAACATCAAGGAGAAAATTCCCTCCGGCAGCGCCCGCATCGATGGCATCGGCAACATGGATGAGGCCAAGGACCTGGCATTGATGTTGCGGGCAGGCGCGCTGCCCGCCCCGGTTCATGTGCTGACCGAAAACACCGTGGGTCCTTCGCTGGGCCAGGATTCGATCAATTCAGGCGCCCGATCCGCCGTCATCGGACTTTTGCTGGTCATGGTGTTCGTGGTGGTCTACTATAACGCCGTGGGATTGATCGCCAACTTTGCGCTGATCCTCAACGGTCTGTTTGTCATGGCGATCATGGCCGGTTTTCATTTCACCCTGACGCTTCCGGGCATCGCCGGCTTTATCCTGTCCGTGGCCATGGCGATCGACTCCAACGTTCTCATCAACGAGCGCATTCGTGAGGAGCTGCGCGGCGGCAAGACGATCCGCGCCGCCATCGAGACCGGCTATGAACGGGCGTTCGTTACCATCCTTGATTCCAACGTCACCACCCTGATCACCGGTCTGGTGCTTTACACCTTTGGGACCAGTTCGGTGCGCGGCTTTGCGGTCACCTTGTGCATCGGCATTCTGGTGTCCATGTTCACCGCCATTTTCATCACCCGGCTGGTGCTGGATTACTTTACCACCCATTATGCGATTAAAAAGCTTTCCATTTAACCCGTGCTTCGGAGCGCTATCTATTCAAGAAGGAATTGACCATGGAATTTTTTCGACAAACCAACTATGATTTCATCGGTATTCGCAAATACACCTATATCTTTTCGGCCGTCGTCACGGTCATCAGCCTGATCCTGATTTTGTTTGTCGGTTTTCACTACGGCATCGATTTCACCGGCGGCACGTCGATGGAGCTCAAGTTCGCCAATCGCATCTCCATCGGCGACATCCGCGGCGCCGTCGGCAACGCCGGTTTCAGCGACACCGAGATCAAGCAGATCGGCCCCAAAGAGCGGAATGCCTATCTCATCCGCGTCGGCATGATGCAAGAGGGCATTCCGGTGGCGGACGCCATCCAGAGCCATTTCAGCCAGGTGTTCCCGGACAATCCCTATGAAGTCCTCAGCGTCACCCAGATCGGGCCCAAGATCGGCGGCGAATTGCGCCGTGCCGGACTCATGTCCATCCTGGTGGCCCTGGTCGGCATGCTCATCTATATCGGCTGGCGGTTTGACAGCAAGTTCGCCGTCGGCGCCGTCATCGCCACCTTTCACGACGTGATTTTTGTCATGGGCCTCTTTGTCGTGCTGGGCCTGGAAATGACGTTGACGGTGTTGGCCGCCATTCTCACCATTGTCGGCTACTCGATCAACGACACCATTGTGGTGTATGATCGCATTCGCGAAAACCTCAAGATCCATCGTCGCGACAACCTGGCCACCATCATGAACCTGAGCATGAACCAGACGCTCAGCCGTACGCTGCTGACCGGCGTGTCCACCCTGGTTGTTTTGATCATCCTCTTTTTCATGGGCGGCGAGGTGATTCACGATTTTTCCCTCGTGTTGTTCATGGGCACGGTCATCGGCACCTATTCCTCCATCTGGGTCGCCTCCGCGCTGGTGCTGGATTGGAACACCCGGCTGGAAGCGAAAAAGCATAAAAAGCCGGCTACGCGCACGGCGTAACGATCAGGGATCGTATTATGAAAATCGAACAACACCCGCTGGGCGACGTGGTGGTGCTCAGCCTCAGCGATAATATCATCGGCGCCTCCGACTCGGCGATGCTGAACGACAAAATACACGAGCTGGCCGACGCCGGCAGCAAAAAAGTGGTTTTGGATTTCAGCCGGGTGCAATGGCTCAACAGCTCGGGCATCGGCACGGTCATCAGCGCCATGACGACGCTGCGCAACGCCGGCGGTCATCTCAAAATGGCGGCGGTGCCGGATAAAATCATGACGATTTTAACCGTGACCAAACTGACGACGGTATTGGAAATCTACCCCACGGTCCAGGCGGCTGTAGAGAGTTTTTAAAGACTTGACACGCTCCGTCGATTTCATCACGCAAGACTCCGAACCTTCGCGGAACGGAGTCTTTTACATTTAAGGGAAGATTATGGCTGTTACGATTATCGTCGGCGCCCAATGGGGCGATGAAGGCAAAGGCAAAATCGTTGATCTGCTCAGCGCAGAAGTCGATGTCGTAGCCCGGTATCAGGGCGGACCCAACGCCGGCCATACGGTGGTGGTGGAGGAGGAAGAGATCGTTCTGCACCAAGTGCCCTCCGGCATCCTTCATCCGCACACCCAGTGCATGATCGGCAACGGCGTGGTCATCGATCCGGTGGTGTTGATGGATGAAATCGGCTTTCTGGAGAAAAAAGGCATCACGGTACAGGGCAGGCTGTTCATCAGCCAGCGCGCCCATCTGATCATGCCCTATCACAAGCTGCTGGACGCCACGCGCGAGCGCCACTATGGATCGCGCAAAATCGGCACCACCGGCCGCGGCATCGGGCCGGCGTATGTGGACAAATACGACCGCTGCGGCATACGGATCGTGGATTTGCTGGACCGGACCACCCTGAAGGAAAAGTTGCTCACTATCATCGAGAGCAAGAACAAGGTGCTGCAGCGCATCTATGACAGCGAGGCTATGGACGCGGAAAAAATCGCCAACGATTATGTCGAGTTCGACCGCCGTATCGATTCGTATGTCAAGGATGTGTCGGTGCTCATCAACCGCGCCGTGGATGCCGGCAAGCGGGTGTTGATCGAGGGCGCCCAGGGCACCATGCTCGACATCGATTTCGGCACCTATCCCTATGTCACCTCCTCTAATCCCATCGCCGGCGGCGCCTGCACCGGGCTCGGAGTCGGTCCGACCAAGATCAACCGCGTGCTCGGCATCGCCAAAGCCTACACCACCCGCGTGGGCATGGGACCGTTTCCGACCGAGTTCGACGCGGCGTTCAGCGAACACATCCGCAAACTGGGCGGCGAATACGGCGCCACCACCGGCCGCCCCCGCCGCTGCGGCTGGCTCGATATGGTGGTGCTGCGCATGGCGGTCATGGTCAACGGTCTCACCGATCTGGCCATCACCAAACTGGATGTGCTGGATTCTCTGGATGAAATAAAAATCTGCACCGGCTACCGGACCGGCGGCCGGGAGCTGGAACATTATCCGGCGGAGCTGGATCTGCAGGAACAGGTGCAGCCGGTCTACGAAACCCATCCGGGGTGGAACCGCTCGACGCAGAACGCGCGCACCTTTGCCGAGCTGCCGGCCAATGCGCAAAGCTATCTCAAACGCATCGAAGAGCTGGCCGGCGTGCCGCTGTCCATCATCTCCGTCGGCTCCAGACGGAATCAGACGATCATCTTGTAGCGCCGTCCAAATGAGGCGCTGCCCCATCCATCAGCGAGGACATTATGAACCATCGCTTCTTTGGACGGGCGGGGGTGCTGTGGTGGCTGTTTACGGCGGCAGGCGTGTTCGCGCAAACGCCTCCCGCGGATCGATTGATCATCAACGAGGTGTTCTACAACACCGATAAAAAAAGCCAGGAGTGGGTCGAACTGGTTAATCCCCACACGCAGGCCATTGACCTGGCTCACTGGGCGCTCCGCGATAGCCGCAAAAAACAAGAACTCTCCTCTTCTTCCTGTATCATCCCGGGAAAATCTTTTATCCTCGTCAGTAACTCGAGTCTGGCGGATTCGTTGCAGAGCCGCACCCTCCTCGTCGCCGGTTTGCCCGAATGGAACAACAGCGGCGATGAGATGGTCCTCTATGACGCGAACGGTGCGGTGAGCGACAGCCTGGTCTACAGCGCGGAGTGGGGCGGCGGCCGTTTTATCTCGTTGGAGCGCTTGGCCTGGGACAACGACAGCTGTGATCCGAACAACTGGGCTTCCTGTATCGATCCGGCCGGCCACACCGCCGGCCGCGGCAACAGCGTCCATGCGCCGGAACGCCATAGTGCAGTGTCGTTGTCGGTTTCGCCGTCGCCCTTTTCACCTGACCGGGACGGCATAGACGACCAAACGGAGATCGGCTATACTCTGCCCATGGCGCGGGCGGTGGTGCACATCAAGATTTTCGACACGGTCGGCCGCCAGGTGCGCTATCTGCGCTGCAACGGATCGTCCAGCCCACAGGGCGCCGTGGTCTGGGACGGCGCCGATGAACAGGGGCGGCGATGCCCGATAGGGGTCTATATCGTTTATCTGCAAGCCATCGATGAATCCGCGGGAAGGGTGGAACAGGCGAAAGCGGTGTGCGTGCTGGCGGAAAGATTCTGAGAAGGTTTTCAAACAGGCTGTGGAGCTTGGCAACGAGAACATTCTGCGGTTGGTCGATATGCCGCACCCCGTCGCAGGGGATTGCAGCACTCCATTCGAGACTGTACCGATTCACGGGTGACTCTGCTCCGTTCGCAATGACAGGGGGGGTGAGGTACTGCACCCCGAATTGTAATAAAAACGCGGCAACCTTCAGGGGTCAAAGGGTTTTCACTCAGCCTCTAAAGCTCGTGGCCATTATGCTTTTTTCCGTTACCTGGATTTCATTTTAAATCCCGCCTTTGGCCGTCCTTGCTCAAATCCACATACCGCGCATTTTCTTCTGACAATCCTTTTGAAAATTGCACTTGGTTTTCATATCCTGATTAGCTAATTTCATCGAGGTGGGAGCGGAAAGAGAGTCCGGTATGGCCCAAAGGCTCGATCTGTGTTTTTGGGGTGTTCCACCGCCCGTCATCGTTTTGATTCATCGCTTCCCACAGCGCCAAGAGAAAGAATTCCTGTCAAATAATCCAGGCTTGGGACTACCACGCCACATCATGCGGATACGTGTCCTATGAGCATAATCGATATCGTCATCATCCTGGCGTATTTCCTCGTCATGATCGTCATGGGATTCTGGTATCAGAAAAAGGCGTCGCAGAGTCTCGAATCCTACTTTCTCAGCGGCCGGAGCATGCATTGGCTCGCCCTGGCCATGTCCGGCTCGGTCGGCACCTTTGATATTTCCGGCACCATGTGGATTGTCTCGGTCCTGTTTATCCTCGGCATGAAATCGCTGTGGATTCACTGGATGTGGGGGGTTATGATGGGCGCGTTTTTCATGGCCTACATGGGCAAGTGGGTGCGGCGCTCCAATGTGATCACCGCTGCCGAGTGGATGGTGACGCGTTTCGGCTCGGACCGAGGCGGAGTCGTTGCCCGCACCTCCTACGCGTTTATGGCGGTGCTCACGTTGTCGAGCTTTATCGGCTACGCCTATCAGGGGATCGGCAAGTTCGCCGCCATCTATGTCCCCTTTTCTCCCACCGTGTGCGGTGTGGTGATTATCGCCTCGACCACCATCTATGTCCTTCTCGGCGGCCTCTACAGCGTGGTGATCACCCAGGTGGTACAGACCGTTATACTCACCATCGCCGCCATCATCATCACGGTGATCGCCTATGTCAAACTCACGCCGGAGATCATCGCCGCCAGCGTCCCCGTCGATTACACCTCGCTGCTCCCTCATTGGCGCCTTGCCGAGCTGGCGGGAACCGCAAACGCGGCTTATGAGCTGTTCGGAGCTCTGGTCATCGTCTGGGTGCTGAAAGGGCTGCTGCTGAACTTGGGCGGTCCTGCGCAGATGTGCGATTTCCAGCTTTTCCTCGCCGCCCGCAATCCCCGTGATGCGGCAAAAACAGGCGCCGCATGGAGCTTTTTCCTCATTGTTCGCTGGGGAATGTGCGCCGGCATCACCCTGTTAGCCCTGACCGGCATCGCCTCGACGGCTGATCCCGAACAGGTGATGCCCGTAGTGCTCCGCGAATACCTTCCGGTGGGATTCCGCGGGCTGGTACTGGCAGGGCTCCTCGCGGCGTTCATGTCCACCTTTAGCGCCACGGTCAACAGCGCGGCGTCATTTATCGTCCGCGATATTCTCCAGCCCTTTTTCATGCCGCAGGTGACTGAACGCCGGCTGGTCGCCTCCAGCCGCATCGCAACGGTTGCCGTTGTTCTCATCGGCGTCGCCATCGGCTTTCAAGCCGATTCCATCACTCAGATATGGAACTGGACGATGATGGCGCTCGGCGCCGGGGTGATCATGCCCAATGTGCTCCGGTGGTACTGGTGGCGCATGAACGGATGGGGGTATGCCGCGGGTATCCTCGGCGGCATTGCGCTTTCGCTCATCGCTCTGTTCAGGCCCGACGCCCCTATGTATGTGGTGTTTCCGCCGATCTGCGTCGCTTCACTGATCATGAGTCTTCTGGTGTCGCTGGTCACGGCTCCGGTGCAAATGCCCATTCTCATTTCTTTCTACAGAACCGTAAGACCGTTTGGTCTGTGGGGGCCTGTCCGCGATGGAGCACAGCTTGGTCTTTCCGGTCGGGAGAAGGCCTCTGAGAGCGCCATTCGCTCGCTCGGCAACACGCTCCTTGGCATGATCGCGATTACCGGATACTATCTGTTCCCCATGTATTTGGTCGGACACTGGCACGGCATGGCCGCGCTCTGTCTGCTTGTCGCTCTGGCGGCCACGGCCGCGCTGGCAAAAACCTGGTATCCCTATCTTTTGGGTGAAAACGAAGGGTGAGAACGGCCGTTCATTTAACGCAGTGATTTCTGATACGCCAACAGCGCGCGCAGTCGCGCCTGCTTGTGTTCCACAATCGGTTTGGGATATTCCGGCGTATCCACTTCAGCGACCCACTTCTTGATGTAGGCGCGTTTCGGATCAAATCGTTTCTGCTGCAACTCCGGACTAAAGATGCGGAAATAGGGCGCGGCATCGCAGCCGCAGCCCGCGGCCCATTGCCAGTTGCCATTGTTGGACGACAGTTCGAAATCCAGCAGCTTGTCCGCGAAATATTTTTCCCCCCATTGCCAGTTGATCAACAGATGTTTGGCGAGAAAACTGGCACAGAGCATGCGCACCCGGTTGTGCTGAAATCCCGTAGCGTTTAATTCGCGCATGCCGGCGTCCACCAGCGGATAGCCGGTCCTGCCTTCGCACCATTTTGCGAACAGCGCCTCATCGTTCTGCCAGCGGATGCCGGCATAAGCGGGTTTGAAAGGGCCGTGGACCACGTGGGGGAAATGATGCAAGATTTGCATAAAGAACTCCCGCCAGATGAGTTCGTTGACCCAGGTTTCGTTCAGCAGCATGCCCCGGCGCACCAGCTCGCGCAGGCTGACCGTGCCGAAACGCAGATGCAGGCCCAACCGCGTGGTCCCGGCCAGGGCGGGAAAATTTCTCGTCTGGTCGTAATGTAAAACGATCTCCTCCGGCAGGTCCGCGGCCGGGAAGGTCAGATTTGAGGGTTGAAAGCCCAACTGTTTCAGCTCGGGCAGGTTGCTCTCAATAGCAAACCAGGAAGCGCGGTTTTTTATTGTCCAGGATTTCAACGATTCCGGCCGCAACAGCGAACGCCATTTTTTCATGTAGGGCGTAAAGACGGTGTAGGGCTCACCGTTCTCTTTGCACACCTCTCCTTTTTCAAAAATGACCTGATCCTTATAACTGTGCCATACGATCCCTTGCTCCTGCAGCAGGCTGGCGACCTGTTCATCTCTTTTCACCGCATAGGGCTCATAGTCGCGGTTGACGTACACGGAATGAATCGGGTACTCCCGAATCAGACTCTTCCATACCTGCATGGGATCGCCGACGCGCACCAGCAGGCCGTCACCGTGTTTTTGCAGCGACCGCTGCAGCGCGGCGAGCGTACGCAAAATAAATTCCACTCGGCCGTCCCGGCGATCCGGCAGCGCATCCAGAATGTTTTTATCAAAGATGAAAAGCGGCAGCACGGGCAGATTACTTTGCTGGGCTTGAAAGAGCGCGGTGTTGTCGGTCAACCGCAGATCACGGCGGAACCAAAAGAGAGCGATGGGTTGTTTGGGCATAGGTGTATCATTGTTGAGGCCGCACAGGGTTGCTCCCCCTGTGCGGCGGATTAGGAGCTATTCTTTTTCCTGCTCGTAGGCATCCATCGGCGGACAGGTGCACACCACATTGCGGTCGCCGTAGGTGTTGTCGATGCGGCCCACGGACGGCCAGAATTTGTGTTGCCGCATATAGTCCGCCGCATAGGCCGCCTGTTCCCGTGAATAGGCGTGCGGCCATTGGTTCGCGCAGACCTCCAGAGCGGTGTGCGGCGCCATCTTCAGCGGATTGTCCTGGCCATCCGCCGCACCGTCGATGACGCTCTGGATTTCCTTGCGGATCAAGATCATGGCTTCGCAGAAGCGATCCAACTCGGCCTTGTCCTCGCTTTCCGTCGGTTCCACCATGATGGAATCATGCACCGGGAACGAGACGGTCGGCGCGTGAAAGCCGTAATCCATCAACCGTTTGGCCACGTCCTCGGCCTCGATTTTATACGGCTTGAACGCCTTCAGATCAAAGATCATCTCATGCGCCACCCGGCCGTTCTGGCCGGTGTAGAGAACCGGGTAATAGTCCTGCAGGCGCGCTTTGATATAGTTCGCGTTGAGAATGGCGTACTGGGTGGCGGCCCGCAATCCATCGGCGCCCATCATTTTGATATAGGCGTGAGAGATGATCAGAATGTTGGCACTGCCCCAGGGCGTTGAGCAGACCGCGGGGATCGCCTTGGCGCCGCCCAGCGGGACAACCGGATGGCCAGGCAGAAAAGGCTGCAAATGTTCGGCTACGCAGATGGGGCCCATGCCGGGTCCGCCGCCACCGTGGGGAATGGCGAAGGTCTTGTGCAGATTGAGGTGACAGAGGTCCGCACCAATGGCCGACGGGCTGGTGAATCCCACCTGGGCGTTCATGTTGGCGCCGTCCATGTACACCTGGCCGCCGTGGTTGTGGATGATGCGGCAGATCTCCATGATCTGTTCTTCAAACACGCCGTGAGTGGATGGATAGGTGACCATCAGCGCAGCCAGCGTATCATGATATTTTTCCGCTTTGGCCTGCACATCCGCGACATCGATGTTGCCCTGTTCGTCGCATGCCACCACCACCACAGTCATGCCGGCCATCACCGCGGAGGCGGGATTGGTGCCATGGGCTGAGGAGGGAATGAGGGCCACGTTCCGCTGCGTCTGGCCGCGATCGCGATGCCAGGCGCGGATCACCAGCAAACCGGTGAGTTCACCCTGGGCGCCCGAGTTCGGTTGCAGGGAACAGGCGGCGAATCCGGTGATTCTGCACAGCGCGGATTCCAACTCTGTGAATATCTGCGCATAGCCCTGCGCCTGTTCAATCGGTGCAAAGGGATGCATACGGGCAAAATCAGGCCAGCTCAAAGCCAGCATCTCGGTGCAGGCGTTGAGTTTCATGGTGCAGGAACCCAGGGGGATCATAGAGGTGGTCAGCGACAGATCCTTGTTCTCCAGACTTTTCAGAAAACGCACCATCTTGTGTTCAGAGTGATACTTTTGAAACACGGGGTGAGTGAGAAAAGCGGACTGGCGCTGCAATCCGGTTGGTATCCCTGCGTCGGTGCTTTTGCCGGTCTGCTCGGTTTTCTGCCGCACGCCGGAGAACACCTGCAGGATCTTTTCCACATCCTGGATAGAGGTGGTCTCATCCAGACTGATGCCGATGCGCCGGTCGTCGAGATAGTTGAAATTCATCTCGCCGGCGAGCGCGGCTTGGCGGATTTTTTCTCTTTCCTCTTTGCTGGCGGTCTCGATACGCAGTGTATCGAAAAATGCGCTGTTCAGTTGACGGTAACCGAGATCGGTCAATCCTGCGGCCAGGCCTGCGGTCAGGCTGTGCACCCGTTGGGCGATGGCTTTGATGCCGGCAGCGCCATGCCACACCGCATACATGCCGGCCATGATGGCCAGCAGCGCCTGAGCAGTACAGATGTTGGAGGTGGCTTTCTCGCGACGGATGTGCTGTTCTCGAGTTTGCAGCGCCATGCGGTAGGCTTGACGGCCGTGCCGGTCGATGGATAAGCCGATGAGGCGGCCGGGCATACTGCGTTTATAGTCGTCCCGGGTTGCCATAAAGCCGGCGTGCGGTCCGCCGTAACCCATGGGCACTCCGAAGCGCTGGCTGGATCCGATGGCGATATCAGCGTCCAGTTCTCCCGGCGGCGTCAGCAAAGCCAGGCTGAGCAGGTCGCAGGCCATGGCGGTGAGCACGCCGGCCTGATGCGCTTTCTCAATCACCGGACGGGGATCGCTGATTTGCCCCGAGGCGTTTGGATATTGCAGCAGCAGGCCGAACACACCCTCCTCCATCTGCGCGGTCTGCAGATCCGTCACCTTGAGTTCAATGCCCAATGGCACCGCGCGGGAGCGAAGCACCGCGATGGTCTGCGGCAAACAGCCGGCGTCCACGAGAAAAACATTGGCCTTGGTTTTTTTACTGTTCAGCCGTTTGATCATGGTCATGGCCTCGCCGGCCGCAGTGCCCTCATCCAGCAGTGAGGCGTTGGCCACCGGAAATCCAGTCATTTCGCTGATCATGGTTTGAAAGATCATCAATGCTTCCAGACGGCCCTGGCTGATCTCGGCCTGGTAGGGCGTATATTGCGTGTACCAGCCCGGATTTTCAAATACATTGCGTAAAATTACCGAAGGGGTGATGCAGTCGTAAAAGCCCATGCCGATGAAAGAGCGATGCACCTTGTTCCGGCCGGCCAGCGTGCGGATATAGTTCAGGTATTCAAATTCCGACATGGCCGGATCCAGCGACAGCGGCTTTTTCAGGTGAATGGCAGGTGGGATGGTCTGATCCATCAGCTCATCCAGGGAGCCGGCGCCGACGGCGCGCAGCATCTCCGCGGTTTCATGGGCATCCGGACCGATATGACGTTTGGAAAATGGTTCAGGGATTGTTTGCTTGCTCATGGCAGCTCCTTGTGTCGTCTTTGACTATAATCATATCAGCAATTTAGTTATGGCCATCTATGCGGCGGTCTGTTTTTCTGAGTCTGTTAACAGAGCGGCCATACGGCAATAAAATACTTAACCGCCACATGAATAACTTACATAAAAAAAGAGAAAGATTCATCTAAAATTTGAGCCCTCGCACCAGTGCGGCGTTTTGGCGCACGATAGGGAAAGCGACCGGCGGCGGTTTGAACAGGAACGGGGATGAAAATAAAAAAAGCCCCGATGGAATTCCACCGGGGCTGAAATGTTTCGTAGGCCAGGTTTATATTTTCGCTACTTTAACCGCTTGCGGGCCTTTCTGAGTTTCCTCAACCTCAAACTCGACTGCGTCGCCGTTGTTCAGAGATTTGAAGCCATCGCCAACAATGCCGGAAAAGTGGACAAAGATGTCGCCGCCAGATTCTCTGGTGACAAAACCATAACCCTTTGACGTGTTGAACCACTTTACAGTGCCTTTTTCCATAGTGTTGAAACCCTTTCTTAAAATTGTGTACAAGTTACGTACACCTCTTCCGGCCAACTTGTAAATGAACCGTAAACCCGGGTGCGTTACGAGAACCGTCGTTCACAAGCGTGCATTGCTGGTGCGGGCAAAACGTCCGTGCAGCAAAGGTTACAAGGGCACTACACGGTGTACATGTGCTCGAATAATGTAAATGAATTATTTTCAAAAAGCAAGTATTTTTGCCTGGAAAAGCTTTGCTTGACTCTGAACATTTTTTTTGTAATTTATGAATTGAACAAAAAAATGGAGAATATCATGCCACGACCCATCACGCTATGCACCGGCCAGTGGGCTGATCTGCCGCTGGAGATCACGGCGAAAAAAGCCAAGGCCTTCGGCTATGAAGGATTGGAACTCGCCTGCTGGGGCGACCATTTCGATGTGTTTCAGGGGGCGAAGGATAAGAGATATTGCGAAGAGAAAATCAATCTGCTGGCCAAACACGGGCTAAAGACATGGGCCATCAGCAACCATCTCGCGGGTCAGCTGATCTGCGATCCGAACAACGACAGCCGCTCCGACGGTTTTGCCCCGGCCTCCTGTGCCGGCGACGCGGACAAGAAACGCCAGTTCGGCGTCGATTCCATGAAAGCCGCAGCCCGTGCCGCCAAAAATCTAGGCGTCTCCGTGGTCAACGGATTTACCGGCTCTTCCATCTGGCATTTGCTTTACTCTTTTCCGCCCACGGATTTCAAGGTGGTAGAAGAGGGCTATGCCTATTTTGCCGGCATGTTCAATCCGATCCTGGATGTGTTTGAAGAATGCGGTGTGCGTTTTGCTCTGGAGGTGCATCCCACCGAGATCGCTTACGACATCGTCACCACCAAGCGCGTTCTCGAGGCGCTCAACTATCGCAAATCCTTTGGTTTCAATTTTGATCCCAGCCATCTGCAGTGGCAGGGCATCGATCCGGTCAAATTCATCGAGGCGTTTCCCGACCGCATCTACCATTGTCACATGAAAGATTGTGCGGTGACGCTGGACGGGACCACCGGCATTCTCGGTTCCCACCTGCAGTTCGGCGCTGCCGGCCGCGGCTGGGATTTCCGTTCCCTGGGCCGCGGCGATGTGGATTTTGAAGCCATTATCCGCGCTCTGAACGCCATCGGCTATCAGGGTCCGCTCTCGGTCGAGTGGGAAGATCCGGGCATGGATCGCGAGTTCGGCGCTGAAGACGCGTGCCGCTTCCTTCAAGACCTGAACTATCCCATACCAGCGGGTATGTTCGATGAAGCCTTTACCAAAAAATAGTCTCAAGGCCCGGCTCGACCGGGCTTTTTACTTTGTGCGGAATTTACTGCACTGGTTTTCTACACAATCCTGAAAGAAGCATGCCCAGATCTGCCTTGTTAACAATGTGCGTTTGCCTGCTATGTCCTGCCGGCCTGTCCTACGGGGCAGGAACGATTGCGGCGCCGGTTGCTGAAAAAGGGTTCTCTCATCTTTCGCTTTCGCCGTCAGGCGATCGTCTGCTCTTTGATCTGCAGGAGCAGCCCGGCCTTTATGTGGCTGACTTGTCCACCGGCACGACGGAGACCATCGCCTTGGGCTGCGGCGTCGCTTATCGCGCCGGCTGGTCCGCGGACAGCCGCCATGTGGGCTTTAAGCGATTTGTCGGCCGCCGGCAGGTGGCCTCGGTGTATGATATGAAAAACAGAACGTTGCGGGATCTGTGCGAACCGAGTGCGCAGGTCGGGATTCCGGCTTTTTCCGCCGACGGCCTAATCTGTTTTACCATCGGCCGGACCCTGTACTTTGTGGATCTGCAGGGCCGGTTGCTGAACACCTTTCCATTGCCGGCTTATTGCAATCAGACTCCGCTCTCCCCGGACGGATCCATGGCAGCGTATACCGATCAGGACGACCAATTGCATGTGCTGACTATGGCGGACGGCCGCATTCGGCGCTTGAGCGCTGATGCCGTCGGCTGTTTCGCGCCGCAATGGTCTCCTGACAACCGCATGCTGCTGGCGCAGTCCATCGACGGCCGGGTGTTGATATTTGATTCGAGCACCGGGCGTATGAACGATCTCGGTCCCGGTCTGCATGCCATCTGGGACAAGCAGGGTGAACGGGTCATCTTTACCCGCATCACTCTGTCCAGCGAAGGCAGGGTGTTCCGCCAGGGCCTCTATTCCATGCGGTGTGATGGATCCGAGGGGTTTTATCTCACTCGGGGCGACCATGATTATGCCGCCTGTTCAGCGGACGGATGGATTTTCAAGGATGGCGTGGATGGACAATTGCGCAAGACCACGGCATCGCCGGCTTTGACCACGCAGGCCGACCTGTACGATCTGCCGGCCGTATTCAAACCCGCTGCACCGCTGCACTCCGAGATACCGGCCGCCAACCCCAGCGCCGTTTCGTTCGCCATCCCCTATGTGCATCAGGCCTATGATTCGCCTGATTGGTTTAACGGCAATTCGGCCTGCGGCGCAGCCTCCGCGGTCATGTGCCTGGCGTATTACGGCGTGTTGCCCAAGTGGACAGTGACCTGTTCCCGTCCCTATCTGCACACCAGCGATTATGGCCGTTACCTCTGCGAAAAATATACGATCAATGGATTTACCTTTGATATCGGCGGTCAGGATCCTGACGGGACTATCGGCTATGGCGGCTATGGTTACATCATCCGTAATAATTGGCAGAACACCAAGGAGTATATGGCAGAGTACGCCCGCCTGCACGGGGTGAACTCGAACGTGGACTGGTATCCTTCGCGGGCAAAATTGCAGATCGAGATCAGGGCGAAGATGCCCCTCGTTGTTCTCACCAGTTTAACCTCGGCCGGCCATTATGTCACCGCGAAGGGCTATGATCAGGAAGCGACGTCGGTGATCTTCAATGATCCCTGGGGCAATAAAAATTATGCCTATCCCAGCTTTCTCGGCGCCGATGCCATCTATGACTGGCCCGGCTTTAACAACGGCCACGCCGGCCTGGAGATCGTGCACTGCTTTATCTATTTCCGCAGTCAACGGTCCGATCTCAGCGTGCAGGGGCTGGCCAAAGCCGATACGCTGAGGGCGAATGAGAACAGCGAGGTCTCGGTCACGATTCGCAACACCGGCATGATCACCAGCGCCGAATGTCCGCTGCGCCTGGTGCTCTCCACCAATGCTTATTACGACTCCACGGACCTGCGCATGGCGGAGTGCACGGTGCCGGCGCTGGCCGTGGCAGACACCTATCGCGTGCAGTTGTCCTTTGCCCTGCCGGATACGCTGCTGAGCGCGGTGTATGCGCTGGGCGTGCAGGTCGATGCCGACGGCGACAACCTGGAGCTGAGCGAGACCAACAATTTCCAATACACCCGTCTCACGGTCATCGGCCGTCCCAAGCTCTACGGCATGACCCCGGCGGATGATGCAGTCATCGTTGAAGAGCGGCCGATCATATCCTGTTTTCATCTTGATAAAATCAGCCCGGTTGATCCGCAGCGAGTGAGCATAGCGCTGGACGGCCGGGATGTCTCCGGGCAGGCGGAGAAGCAGGCGGCGTTTTTCACCTATCAACCGGCGGAACCGCTGCAAACCGGGGAGCACACGGTGTCGGTATGTGCGGTCAACCAAGCGGGCTTTGCCGGCGAGAGGACCTGGCGGTTTACCGTTACACCGCAATCCGGCGTGCAGGTGGAGCAGACGCCGCTCTCGTCGTTTCTTTTCGCCGCTTATCCGAATCCGTTTAATCTGCAAGCGACGATTCGGGTGCAGCTGCCTCTTCCCGAGACCGCGGCGGTGGAGATCTATTCCCTGACCGGCGCCCGGGTAAAGAAGCTCTACCGCGGCGTACTCGCTCAAGGTCAATTCTATTGGAACGGCACGGATGAAACCGGTGGAACGGTGGCCAGCGGAATATACCTCTGCCGGCTGCTGGCGCCGGGCCGGCGCCACACCATCCGGCTGATGCTGCTTAAATAAGGAACGATCCGTTCATGATCAATAACATTATTTTTGATTTTGATTCTGTCATCCTTTGCGCTGAGGGAGTGGAGCTGATTTTGCAGCAGGCGCTGTTGCGGCTGGATGAGAAAACACGGCTGCACTGTACCAGCAAATTGAACCAGATCACCTATCTGGCGGATATCGGCGAGACGCCCATGGCCGAGGCCATGCAAGAACGGTTCGCCCTGGCCCCGGTGTATCGCGAGGATGTGGAGGCCGGAGCAGCTCAGTTTCTCGCCGCGTTAAGTCCCAAAGTGCGTGATACCTTTGCCGCGTTGCGCGCGGCGGGCAAGCGTCTTTTTGTCTTTAGCACGGGATCGGATGAATGGGTCCGACCGGTCACCCGGGCGCTGCAGGTGGAAGACGACCATGTGTTCACCAATCAGTTGCTCTATGATGACCAGGGCCGGGTCACCGGCTTTGATGAGAAAAATCCGCTGTTTCTCAGCGTGGGCAAAGGGTACATTGTGGAGCAGTTGAGAAATGACGGCCGTTTGCCCGGCGGCACGGCGGTGGTCGGCAACGGCGCATCGGACCTGGCGATCCGGACAAATGGCAGTGCGCAGATGTTCGTCTATTTTTCCACCCAGCGGCCGCATGAAGAGATACGCCGTCAGGCGGATTTCAGCGTGGATGTTCTTGATCAGATGCTGCCGTTGTTTTTTTCCGAAGACGAGCTTTCCCACGAGCGCATGCAGGCGATCTATGCGCAGAATGGATTCGGCAAAGCAGCGGGCAAGCCGCATGTTCTGCTTTTGGAGAGCGTGCACGAGATGGCGGTGAAAAAACTGCAGAATGAGGGCTGGAATCTGCGTCAGGGCAAAGGCGCCTGGCGCAGCGACAAGTTGATCAGCGAGGCCGGGGAGGTGCAGGTGCTCGGCATCCGCTCGCAGACGCGGCTGAGCGCCAAAACGATTGCGGGTCTGCCGCGATTGTGGGCCGTCGGCGCTTTTTGCATCGGCACCAACCAGATCGATCTGCAGGCGGCGGCGGACGCCGGCATACCGGTGTTCAATGCGCCGTACAGCAACACCCGCAGCGTGGCCGAGTTGGTGGTGGGTGAGATCATCATGCTGTTGCGCCGCATTCCGGAGAAGAGCCGGGCCGCTCATGCCGGGCAGTGGCTGAAGAGCGCCGTCGGCTGCGCCGAGATTCGCGGCAAAACCGTGGGCATCATCGGCTATGGCCACATCGGCTCCCAGGTGTCGGTGCTGCTGGAAAATCTGGGCATGTCGGTTCTGTTTCACGACATCGTCGACAAATTGCCGCTGGGCAATGCCCGCCGCGCCAACGGGTTGGAAGAGCTGCTGAAGAGCGCAGACGTGGTCACCCTGCATGTTCCGGATACGCCGGAGACCCGTAATTTAATGGGCGCATCGCGAATGCAAAAAATGAAAAAAGGCGCGGTTCTGATCAATTCGAGCCGCGGCAAAGTGGTGGATCTGGCCGCCTTGCGGGCGGCGCTCGATGAGGGCGTGCTCTCAGGCGCAGCCTTGGACGTGTTTCCGGAAGAACCGGATCAGCCCCAGGATGTCTTTGTCACTCCGCTGCAGGGAGCGGCCAATGTCATCCTGACCCCGCACATCGGCGGCAGCACGCAGGAGGCGCAGGTCAACATCGCCAACTATGTGAGCGATAAATTGCTGCGCTTCATGCAAACCGGCGCCACCGCCGGGGCGGTCAATTTTCCAGAAGTGGATCTGCCGCGCGTGCCGCACACCCATCGCATCCTGCACGTCCATCGTAACGTGCCCGGCGTGTTGGCCAAGATCAACAGCGTCTTTGCGCGGCGCAACATCAACGTGGCGGGTCAGATGCTGCAAACCAGAGAGCGCATCGGATATCTGATCGTGGATGTGGATCAACAGGTTTCGAATCAGGTGCTGGACCTGATGCAACACATCACCGAAACCATCAAGGTAAGAAAAATCGCGTGAAAGGGGACCGGCGGCGATGGCAACGATCTTTACCACCCGGTTGAACGTGCGCAGCTATGAGCTGGATTCGTTCGGACACGTCAACAATGCGACCTATCTCAATTATCTCGAGTACGCCCGCGGCGACTATCTGCGTCAGCGGGGTTTGTCCTTTGCCGATTTTCACCAATGGGATGCCATGCCCTATGTGGTCCATGTGGAGATCAGCTATCGGGCGTCCTGCCGGGTGCATGACGATTTGGAGATACGCGGATGGATCTCGGCGTGGTCGCGGACGGGATTTGTGATGTCCTACGAGCTGTTCAATCACAGTAGCGGCCGCCTGGCGGCGGAGGCGCAGATGAAATTCGCTTTTGTCAATCAGCTGGAAAAGGTGGTTCGCATTCCGGCGCCGTTCAGGGAAAAAATGCAGTGACGCCGGTGATCCGGCGGCGGCTCAATCGATGCGAAAGGGTGAGTTCCAGTAAAAGCGCGTCAGACCCGCGGCCGTGCCGAACCAGATATAGTCGCCGTCCGGATAAAGCGCGCGCACGCGGTTGTCCGGCAGACCGTCCTCAATGGTAAAGCGCACCCACCGCTGTCGCTCGCGGTCAAATTTCAAAACGCCCTGGTCTGTGCCCGCCCACACCGCTGAGGGCGTCGCTTCGATGCGATACACATTCAGCTCCTGGTCATACAGCCGTCCGGCGCCTTTGATCCATTCATCGGCCGCCAGGTCCAACCCGGCAATGCCATCCTCACCGCCGAACCACACCTCGTCTTCACACACCGAAACCGCATGAATCCTTTGACTGCCGGGATCGTCGAGCCCCTGATAAAAACCGCCCGAGTCCGTCGCGCTGTCGAAGAGATAGACGCCGTACTCTGTGCCCATCCAGATGGAAGAGCCCTGTTGGTCCAGATCATAGACCGCCAGGCCGCTGAGATCGCGGTGGGCGATCGTCTGGATGCGCATTGAATCTGTGTTCACTGTTCTTTTCACCACCCGGGAGACGCCGGCTTCGGTGGCCACCCAGAGATAGCGGTCGTCCACCAGCAGGTCGTTGATGCGTTCATCCACCAGGTGATGGACCTGATAAAAGGAGCGCCACTGGTCTTTGTCGCGGTGATAGAGCACCAGCCCGTTGCGGGTGCCGAACCATACGTACGGATCGTCTACGGCGATGCAGGTGACGCGGTCGTCGCTGAAACCTGTATGCAGATAGGCCTCGTAATAATACGGCGCATGCCGGTCAATCGCCCATTCGGTCACGCCGGCGCGGCCCGGCTCTTCCTTCTGAACGCCTCCCAGCCAAAAGGCATCCTGATCCGGTTCGATGGCGTCCACCGCAGGATTCCACAGACCATAGGGGTAGAGCTCGAGGCGAAACGTGGCCAGGTTCGCCTCGCCGGCACCCAACCCCCAGGTGCCGACATAAAGGTTGTGAAAACGGTCGCGCAGCCAACAGGTAAGCGGAAATTTGCGCAATTCGAAATCGGTGATGGTCCGGTCCAGTTCGCTGTACAGGTAGCCGTCGGACATGAACAGAAAAGGGGGATCCGGCTCCTGCGGCGCTAGGGCGCCGTGCCATTGAATAATCGCGCTGGAGGAGGCACTGGCGCGGAAATCCGCCGAGGTGTTGTCGGACTCGAACCATTGCCGTTGCGAGGTGGCCAGGTAGACCCGACGGTCATCGCCAAAGCCGATGGAGGTGATCCGCCGGTTGCCGATCTCCGTCTCATCAAAGTAGCGGTTGTTCCAGATCTGCGTCGCCGGTTCCTGAAAGCTGATGCCCACGTCGCTCACGCACCAGAGCAGACCGGTGTTGAAATCATACGCCACCAGATACAGGTTGTTGCTTGCCAAGCCGTTGCTGACGGTCCAGGGAGGATCATAGCGGTTGGTGTAGAAATCAAGTCGGCTGAGGCCGCCGGTCGTGGCGAAATAGACATAGCGATCCCCCAGGCAGAGGTGGCGGACAAAGCGGGTGGTGGTGTAGGTGAGCCAATCGCCCTGTTCATAGTGCGTGTTGCTGCGGTGAATGCGCTCCTGCGGCTGAACCCCGCTTGCCCATAGCAGGCCGGAGAGCCAGACCAGCAGGGCCAGGCGTCTGTTCAGAGTGCCGCAGCGTCGGTGTTTACCGTCACAGGTCATGACGGGTTTCCTGCGGAGTAGAGGGTTTCCTCGGCATTCCCTGCCCAGCCTTTTTCCCGCCACCGCTCCAATTTGACTCTGATTGGATGACTCACCCGGCATTGGATCAGAATCCGGTCGTGTTCATAGACGACCTGCTTGACCGTGGTCAGGTCGTACAGTCTGGCCACCACCGATGCCCGGTCCATGGGCAGCTCGAGCTCCATGTCGCTGAAGGATTTTTCCACCTGCTCGGCCAGCACGGCCAACAGGTGAGAAAGATGAATGCCGCGTTCCGCGGAGATGAACACGCAGGGTTGCGAGTGCGTGGCGTGATATTGCAGAAGCGACTGGTCCGGCAGCCGGTCGATTTTATTGAACACGCGAATGATGGGACGATCGTTTAATTTCAGCTCCGCCAAAACGCCGTCGACCACGCGGATCTGTTCTTCGCAGGCTGGATGTGAGATATCGATCAGATGCAACAGCAGATCGGCGGTTGCGGCCTCTTCCAGCGTGCTCTTAAACGACGCCACCAGATGATGCGGCAGTTTGCGGATAAAGCCGACGGTGTCGATGAGCAGCACCTGAGAATGATCTGAAAGGTCGAGGGAGCGCACGGTCGCATCCAGGGTGGCGAAAAGCCGGTCCTGCACCAGTACGCCGGCCTCTGTCAACGCGTTGAGCAGCGTGGATTTGCCGACGTTGGTATATCCCACCAGGGCGACTTTGAACGATTCCCGGCGGTTTTTCCGGCGGATGAAGCGCTGGCTGGAGATTTTTTCCAGTTCTGATTCCAGCACGGCGATGCGTTTACGGATCAACCGGCGGTCGGTTTCCAGCTGGGTTTCACCAGGACCGCGGACGCCGATACCGCCCACCTGGCGCGAGAGATGGCGCCATTGCCGGGTCAGCCGCGGCAACTGATACTTGAGCTGCGCCAGTTCCACCTGTGTGCGCGCCTCGCGGGTGCGCGCATGTTTGGCAAAGATGTCCAGAATGAGGCCGCTGCGATCGATGATTTTTATGCCGCAGAGCTCTTCGATGTTTTTCGCCTGGGCCGGCGTCAGGTCGTCGTCAAAGATGATCAGATCCGCGTCCAGGTATTTGGCCATTCGCGCCAGTTCGTCGACTTTGCCGCGTCCGATCATAAAGGCCGGATCGATGCGGTCGCGCGCCTGCACCACCCGTTCCAGCACTTCGGCGCCGGCGGTGTCCGCCAGCAGCTCCAACTCATCCAGATAGTCTTCGACCTGTCGCCGGTCTGTGTGGTGGGTGATCACCCCCACCAGAATGGCGCGTTCGCGCGATTCGGATTCAACCGTGTGCATGCTGCATCCTTGGGCTCGAGCCGCATTCTATGCCGGTGCAATGGTTCGTAAGATCATTCCTCTGATTTTTCATAATACAAGGCCATCTCCACCAGCATGAGCGCCAGGCCGGCCAGTAGAAAATAACGCCACCATTCACGGCCTATACGCTGTTGGCGCACGGTTTCCACCACAGAGCCGGCGTCCTCCAACACATGAAGATCATAATGGGATTGCAGAATTCCGCCCTCCACGGTCCGCAGGTCCATCTCCTGCTCTGGAAGATTGACCGCCCACTGATTGACCGTACGCTCCGAGGCCATCAGCCGATAGATTCCGATTTGGTCCGTGTGCAAATATTCGATAGCAGGCCCGGCGCTGCCTTGGGTGTTCAGCAGAGTCCGCTCCAGGCTTTGGTCCGGCCGCTGCATCATCAGGATTTTATCCAACCATGCGGCCGGCAGCAGAAAGCGCAAAGCATCGCCGGTGACCGCAGGGGCTGTCACGAATCGTCCTGCGCTGTTCAGATAGGTCACGCTGCGGTGGATCAGCGGCGCAAAAAGAGCGCGATAGGGCAGATCGGTGAGCCGGTCGTCGAACCCCGTGGTGTAGACCAGAACAGCGCCCGAAGCCCGGCGCACTTGGTACAAAAAGGGATCGCCGGAGCTGTACTGAATGATCGGGCTCATGGATGGCGTGGATGGACATTTGACGGCAAAGTGGAAATTCGGGTTGCCTAGGTGAGCGTTCTCAGGATCAAACAGGCCGGAGAAAATCGGATGCTGCAGGTCCGCTTTGCCCAGGGAGAATGAGGTCTGTTGGTTTTCACTGGATCCCATGACCTCGCTGAAGAGCGGCAGTCCCAGGCGGCTGTTCAAGCCCTGATTGTAGGATTTTAAATCCAGTTGAGAGCCCAGCACCAGCATCAAGCCCCTGCCGGAATCGAGAAAGCGCTTCAGCCAGTCAACCGTTTCCTGAGAAAGCGCGGCGACGTTGCAGAGGATCACCACATCGTAGGTCTCCAGCGGCTGGAACGCCAGCTGGTCCGGCTTGACCGGCTCGATGAGGAAGGGAGACGGGCGGTCGGCATCCGGCCGTAAACCGGTCTGCAGAAAATAGCCGTCGTTCGTCTCCGCGCCCGCCAGGCCGACGCGAATGTTCTCCGCTACGGTAAAACAGAAATAACAGCGGTTGTCTTCGCGCCAATCATCCTCCTCCAACTGTGCATAGCCGGATAAGAATCCGCTCTGGTCCAGCACACAGTTCCAGTTGAGATCGACGCCGGCGCCCGGTTCCAGATGAACGGCGCTCTGGGCTACCTGTTTGCCGTTAATAACGATCTGCACCAGCCGGTTGGCCTGGCGGATGTCGCCGGTATTGCGCACCGACACGGCGCCTTCGAGGAGTTTGTCTTTTTGCAGAATGGCGGAGGTGAGCTGAACCCGGCTGCAAGAAAGATTGTTGAGCGACCGGTCATGGACCGGAAGCGCATAGCGACGAATGCCGTCGGGTTTTTTGCGCGACGAATCCGGTGAAAAGCCCGAGCGCTGCAGGTCCGCGATTAGATAGAGCTCTTTGTTGATGGAATAGGAAAAAGCCAGCAGCCGTTCGCTGAACGCCAGGGCATCGTCGAAGCGGGTGGCGCGTGCGTCCAGCGGCAGCTCCTGGATTTGTTTTTTCAGCAGGGCGAAATCGTGAAAGCCGGTACGGGAGAGCTCCAGCGTGGTATCGGTGGTGGTGACCAAATACACCTCATCCCCGGGCTGAAAGGCGTCGGTCAGCTCCGCGGCGATGCCGGCGGCCTGTTCAAACAGAGTGTGGCCCGAAGCCCGGCGGCCCATGCTGCTAGAGTTATCGAGGATGATTACCGCGGTTGTTTTGGCGCGCGTCGAGGAGGCGCCGGCCGAGTGGGACCGGCAGGTCGGCCGGGCAAAACCCAAGACCAGGGCCAGCACGATCAGCGTACGCAACAGCAGCAGCAAAAGTTGCCGCAGTTTCAGTTTGCGGATCTTTTGCTGCCGCAGCTCCAGCAGAAAACGAAGCGTGCTGAAGGGAATGATGCGCGATCGTGATCGTGTGAATAGATGAATCAGCAAGGGAAGCAGGACGGCCGCGAGGGCGATCAGGGCAGCCGGATGCAGAAAACTTAGCGTAACGCGGTCCCTCCAGCTGGGAATAAGGTGTCTTCGATGATCTCACACCAGATATGGATAATGGCGATCTGTCCTTCCTGCACATGCTGCGAGGTGGAAGACGGCACGACCAGAGCGGCGTCCGCCTGCCGGGCCATTTCGCCGCCGGTTTTGCCGGACAGCACCATGGTTTGCATTTGCTTTTGTTTCGCCGCGGCCATGGCTTTGAGCACGTTAGGAGAGCCGCCGCTGGTGCTCAAGCCGATAAAGATATCGCCCGGCTGCCCAAGCGCTTCGACCTGCTTGGAGAACACCTGATCATAACCGTAATCATTGCCGATGGCGGTGAGGATGGAGGTGTCGGTGCTCAAGGCCAGGGCGGGAAGGGGTGCGCGGTCTTTTTGCAGCCGGCCCACCAGTTCAGCGGCGAAATGCTGGCTGTCGGCCGCGCTGCCGCCGTTGCCGCAGATCATCAGTTTATTGCCGCGTCGGAGACAGGCGACCATCTCATCCGCCAGCGCTTGAATTTTTTCGCTGTCTTGGAGGAGCAACTCCATCACCCGGGCGCTTTCCGTCAAACGTCCTCGAACCAATTCGCTCATTTTTTTAATCCAACCTTTCTCAATAAGGACTTCCATTTTTCAGCCGCATCCTGGGGGACTTGCGGTCTTACCGGCTCCACGGTCACTTCCTCGCCCGCCAGGATTCGGCGCGGATTGTCCACGAACAGGCGCTGAGCCTGTTCCAGCCCCCAGCGATCGCAGACGAATTGGAACGCGGCCTTGAGTTTGAACGGCCGCATTTTGACATCATGCGCATCAGAAGACACGACCGCCGCCAGCTGGTGGTCCAGCAGGGTGATCGCGGTAGCGCGGACGTTCTGGCCGAAACTGCCCAGCAGACTGCCGGCGTTGATCTGCAGCAGCGCGCCGCGTTCGACAAAATCAAAGGCTTTACTCGGATCCGCCAGAATCTTGGCATACCGTTCCGGATGGGCCACTACCGGAATGTGATCCTCGAGCAGGCAATCAAAAAATGTCTTGGCCACGAAATCGGGGATCAGGTTCATGGGGAATTCCACCAGAAAGTAGCGGCGGTTGCCGCCGTAGGTGGCGATCCGGCGGGTAAAGTCGATGTCGGGTTGAATGAACAATTCGGCGCCGAGATGAATGCGAATGTCGATGTGTTCCGCTGCGGCGCGCTGAACCAATTCATTATAAAGCTTGATGATGGTCGATTCTTCGTCCAGGTCTTTTTTGGACATCACATGCGGCGTGCAGACCACTTGGCTGATGCCGTCCGCCGCTCCCTGACGCAGCATCTCCATAGTCGTTTTCCAGGAATCCGATCCGTCGTCCCAATGCGGTAATAGATGTGTGTGCAGGTCGATGAAAGACATACGCGGTGATCTTTCGAGAACAAAGCCGTTAGGATAAAGGCGCTGCTTATTTATAATGAACAGCCTGGCTGAAAGCCCGTATCAATCCCAGATCCCGATGCTTTTCCAGAATGTTGCCGGTGACGATGAAACCGGCGCCCGCCTGCACCTTGGCGGCCGCCTCCTCCGGCGTGCGGATGCCGCCGCCGACGATCATCGGCAGTGAACAACACTTTTTAATGGCGTGGATCATGGGTTCCGGAACGGACTGCTTGGCGCCGCTGCCCGCCTCCAGATAGATCAGTTTAAAGCCGAGGTATTCCGCCGCCATGGCATGCGCCATGGCGATCTCGGGTTTTTCCCGCGGCAACGGTTTGGTGTCGCTGAGAAATTGGGCGGAGGTGGCGTTGCCCGATTCTACGAACATATAGGCGGTGGAGATGGCCTCCAGATTCATCGAACGGATGATCGGCGCGGCAAACACCTGGTCGCTGATCAGGTGGGTGGGATTGCGGCCGCTGATCAGGGAGATAAACAGGATGGCGTCTGCGTACGGGGACAGCTGGCGTGTGCTGCCCGGAAAAATGATCAGCGGCAGAGAGCATCGTTCCTTGATGGCTTGGATCAGACCGTCGAACAGATGGGAGAACAACAGGCTGCCGCCGATCAACAGCGCATCCACGCCCCCTTGCTCGCAAAACCCGGCCAGCCGCACGGCTTCCTCGACAGGCTGCTTGTCCGGATCGATCAGCACAAGATAGCCGGCGCCTTTTTTCTCTTTTGTTTGCAACAGGTTGTTCTGAACGTTCACTTCGTACCTCGGTCTATAGAGTGGAGGCTGCTCATGCGCCGGCGCTGAACCGCATCGCTGCCGGGCGCATCCCGAATCCATACTCCCTATGTGTATGTAACGGCTGTTCGGGCTCAGCCGATCATTCCGGCGAGGATCACCGGCGTCTGCTGCAAGGCGGATGCCACTTTGTCGATCTCTTTGGCGCCGGCGAGGGCCATGTGCGGTTGTCCGCCGCCGCTGCCGCCGGCGAGGGCGGCGACACGTTTGACGATCTCGCCCGCTTTGAGCTTTTTCGAATCGATCAAATCCTTGCTGACCACGCAAAGAAAATTGGCTTTGTTGTCCATGATCAGCGCCAGGACGGCCACGCCTGATTTCATTTTTTCCCGCAACAGATCGCCCATCTGCCGCAGTTCATCGATGCCGGCCGCCTGCACCTCGGCGGCGATTAGGGAAACCCCGCGCACCGTCTGAATGCGCGCCAGCAGATCGTCGGTTTCACCGGCCGCGGATTGCTGCCGCAGTTTGCGCAATTCCTGCTCCAGGGTTTTCCGCTCCTCGATCAGTCTGCGCACCCGCTCGCAGATCTCATCCGGCCGGCACCCCAGCAGCACGGCCGATTCGTTCACCCCGTCCTGCTGCGAGCGGAACAGGTCGATAAAACCTGTGCCGGTGGCGCACTCGATGCGGCGGATGCCGGCCGCCACCGCGCTCTCGGCGGTGATGGCGAAGACACCGATCTCACCGGTGGCGCGCACATGGGTTCCGCCGCACAGTTCGCGGGAAAAACCGGCGACCTCCACCATGCGCACCCGCTCGCCGTATTTTTCGCCGAACAACGCCATGGCGCCCATCGCCCGCGCTTGCTCCAGAGCCATCTCCTGCCAGGAGACGGAACGATTGGTCTGGATCTGCTCATTGACAATATCTTCGATCTGCCGCAATTGCGCGGCAGCCACTTTTTCAAAATGGGAGAAATCAAAACGCATCTGCCGCGGCCCGACCCAGGAGCCGGATTGATGCACATGATCGCCCAACACGGTGCGCAGCGCCTTGTGCGTCAGATGGGTCACAGTGTGGTTGCGCTCCGTGGCCCGGCGCTTGGCCCGGTCGATCTCAGCCAGCACGGTTTCGCCGGCGACGGGAGAACGGCCCTGCAGGACACGGCCAAAGTGGACGATGTGCTCGCCCAGCTTGCGCGTGTCCGAGACCTGAAAGGTAGACTCTTTGCCCGAGATCAGACCGGTGTCCGCCACCTGGCCGCCGGATTCGGCGTAGAACGGCGTGTGCTTGAGCACGATCTTGTCCGGCTCCACATGGATTGCAACGGTCTCGACCTGATCCTGTTCATAGCCGACGAATTGCGAGCCGGTCTCGCGGGTCACGATCTCTATCGTGGCGTACTTGATGTCCTGGGCTTTGCTGGAGCGCTCGCGCTGGCGTTCCATCTCCTGATCAAAGCCGGCGACGTCGACGCTGAGCTGCTTCTCCTCAGCCATCAACTGGGTGAGGTCCAGGGGAAAGCCATAGGTGTCGTGCAGGACAAAAGCGTCGACGCCTGGAAACACGGTTTGTTTTTTTGTCAGAATCTGGTTGGCCTTGGCTTCGAAAATTTCAATGCCGCGGTCCAGAGTGCGGCCAAAGCCCTCTTCCTCCGCGTGCAGCACGCGGCTGATATACTCCTGGCGCTGCCGGATCTCCGGATAGGCATCGCCCATGGATGCGGCCAGCGGCGCCACCAGCTGGTGGATGAACGGTTCCTGCATGCCCAGCACGCGTCCGAAACGGGCGGCACGGCGCAACAACCGGCGCAGCACATAACCGCGGCCTTCGTTGCCCGGAATGGCGCCATCGGCAATGGCAAAGCTCAGGCTGCGGATGTGGTCGCACAGCACTCGAAAGGGCACCCCCGCTTCGCCGTCGCTGTAGGGTTTGCCGGTCAAGCGGCTGATCTCCGCGATGATCGGTTGGAATAGATCGATGTCATAATTGGAGCTCTTGCGCTGCAGGATGGAGCAGAGCCGCTCAAAGCCGGCGCCGGTGTCCACGTGTTTGGCAGGCAGCATCCGCAGCTCGCCGTTTTCACTGCGGTTGTATTGGATGAAAACCAGATTCCACAGCTCGATATAGCGCGCACAGCCTCCATTGACCGCGCAGACATGGCCCGGGCCGCGCTGATCGCAGAAATCCGGGCCGCGATCCAGATGGATCTCTGAACAGGGTCCGCACGGGCCGGTGTCGCCCATCTCCCAGAAATTGTCCTTTTTACCGAACCGGAGAATTTGCGCCGGATGGATGTCCGTGTGTTTTTTCCACATCTCGGCCGCCTCTTCATCCGCCTCCACATGGTCGATTGGGTCACCGGCAAAGACCGTGGCCCAGAGCCGGTCTTTGGGCAATTGCCAGACTTGCGTCAGCAGCTCCCAGGCCCATTCGATGGCTTCGGTTTTGAAATAGTCGCCAAAGGACCAGTTGCCGAGCATCTCGAAAAAGGTGTGATGATAGGTGTCGCGGCCGACCTCTTCCAGGTCATTATGCTTGCCCGACACGCGGATGCATTTTTGCGAATCGACCACGCGTGGATGTTCGGCCCTGGCGGCGCCGAGAAAGATGTCCTTGAATTGGTTCATGCCTGCGTTGGTAAAGATCAGCGTGGGATCGTTCTGCGGGATCACCGGCGCACTGGGAACGATGTGATGCCCTTTGGATGCGAAAAAATCAAGAAACGATTGTCGTATTTCGTTGGAGGTCATCATAAAACGGTCTTTTTTCCTTATTAAGTTTTTAGCTATAGCTAAATATCAGAAAAATAATCCGTGTCGATCCGTTTAATTTCATAGGCGGCTTCTGCGGCAACACCAACGCCAAAATCGATCATGTATTGAGCCAGTTGTTCGCCGTCTATGAGTATAATTTTATTTTCTAAATTAGACGCAAAATCTTTTGCGGTCTCACAGAATCGCGAAGTGGTGATAAAGATGCCTTTGCGGGCGCGTTTGCCTTGCAGTGCTCCGGCAAATTTTTGGATTTCTGGTCTAGAAACAGGCTCTTCCCTGTGGTGTGTTCGGGCTGCTTTATATTCTGCAAACTGACGAAGAAATTTTATGTTGATTTCCGTGGGATTAGCATCGAGCGCTTTGCGGCCTCGCTCTGTAATGCGAAAAACGCCACGTTTCGTGTTCTCTATCAGCCGGGCCATTTTCAAATGAGCACGCGTCCAGGCGATTCTATTATTGATAATGCTCTGCTGCCCACTGGGTAAAAGTGCTTTTTGTTCATCCTCTGTTAAATTGAACCGTCGGGTCAAAGTGTCAAAGGCATCTTGGTTGGTATGCTCTTGTCCATCACCGGCAAATTCAAGTAACGGCAACATGATGCTTTGAAAATCAGGAATCGCCATATTTCCTACCGAGCTAGTACAGATCAGCCGACAATGATTATCAACGTTATTGCTTTGAAGGGTCTGTTGCTTGTCCGTTCGAGAAATTGGCAAATAAGACAGATTTAATAATCATCCCAATCCTCCAGAACCTCGGAGACTACATCCCAGGAGAACCCGCGGCGAAGCAAAAAGTCGGACACCCGCTGCTTGGCCTTGCGCTCGTCCAGAGCGCCGCAGCTTTTTTTTCGTTTTTCCGCCAGCGCCCGGGCCACCTGGCTTTCCGTCTGGTTCTCGTAGGCCTTGGCAAGGCCCGCGGTGATCTCTGTCTCCGACAAGCCTTTCTGCTTTAATTCCCGCTGCAGCAGAATCTTGCCCGCCGGTCGCGTCGCCATGCGGTTCTGGCTGAAAGAGCGGGCAAAGGCATCGTCGTCGATCAGCTGCAGCCGCTCCAGCTCCTGCAGCACTGCGTCGATCACCGTTGCGGAGAACTTCGCCATAGCCAGACGATCGGCGAGCTCACGGCGGCTGCGCGCCCGCACGGCCAGCAGCCGCAACGCTTTCTGTTTCGCGCGGTGGCGCTCCTCCAAGCCGAGGATCTCCGCCACCCTCTCGTCGGACAGCTCGTCGCCCCGGGCGATGCCGGATTTGACCAACACATCCTGATCCAGGCCAAAGGCAAAAACGTT
>DAIQOA010000002.1:0-28476 GCA_036788095.1 bacterium
CTGACCGCCTGCGGGCAGATGAATTCGCCGGCGCCGTCGATGGCGCCGGCCAGGCCGAATCCGGGCTGCTGAAAGAGCTGAATGCAACCGCGATAGCCGAGCGCGGCCATTTGCGCCTGCAGCGCCTGCGGATAGCCGTTGGAGGACACGGTCCCCGGAGTGGCCATGACGGCGATGGTCCCATCCGCAGAAGGAGCGTAATAATCCAGAGCGCCGGTCACCCCTGCATCGATGACGCCGATCACTTTAATCGGCAGATCCGCGCGCTGGAGAAACCGTTCGATCTCCTCTTTGCCGTAAGCGGTGGCGGTATTGCAGGCGATGACCACCGCCTTGACCGGCGATTTGTCCGACGCCGGTGAGCGGCTCTGTGCAGTGGAGTAATATCGGCTGCCGAGTAGAAACTGCAGATCCTTAAAGATATGCTCGGTCAGCAGGGACAGATTGTTTTCCGCTGCATACTCGCCGTAAGGCATGTTGGCCTGATCGCCATAGTAGATAAAACGCTCTGACTGAAAATCACGGCGGCCGTCGCCGTTCTCATCCAGACGATGATCATCGTTGTCAAAGGCGTCCAAGCGCACGATGGCATCCAGCACGGTCAGGCCGCCGGTGCCGGAGTCAAAGACGCCGATGGGCAGGGTGCGGTCGTGGCGCGGATACGCAGCGGTGTCGAGGTAAAAGAAACTGCTTTTATCCTTCAGCATGACGTCGCGGATGTCATGTAGAACCGCGACCTCTCCTCTGCGCCACGCACTGCTGCAATGGAGCAAGAGCAGAGCGCAGCCTAACCCGATCGTTTTTTCAGCAGCGGCAAGCTCACCTCAGGGTCCTTTCCCGCCGGACGCGGATGAATCGGCTATTTCTGCAGCAGAGCGCTAAAAGTGCGCCAGAACGCCTGGTGAAAGTCGAGGCTGTTTTTTTCCTTCAGATAATCATGCAGCGTTACGGCCGCCGTGTCCGCAGGGGACAAGCGGCGCCGCGCCCCTGCGCTGTCATAGATCGCAAAGGCCTCGGGATGAAATTGCACACCCAGGACGTTGGGATAGCGCGCATGAGTGATGGCCTCGACCACCCTGCCGTCCAGTGAAGCGGCGGCGATGACCAGATCCTTACCCAGTTCATTAACCGCCTGATGGTGGCTGCTGCAGATCAAAGGCTGCTCCTGCGCCGTTCGCTTCATCTTTTCCACAAACCATCCATCGGGAATGAATCGAATGGGATGAAGATGACACCAGAACAGATCCGCGCGGGGATCGAGTTGGCGATGATAATTGCGGTGACGCGCGGCGCTCTCCTGCTCCAGAACTTCCTCCACATAGCGCAGGCGGTACACCTCCGAGGGAATATCCTGATGCAGACTGCCGCCGGCAGCGGCGTTCATGGTCTGCATGCCCAGACAAAATCCATAGACCACAAACCCGGGCCTCTCCTCCATAAACGGTTTAAAACCCGGGTTCTGACTGCCGCCAAGCAGATGAAAGAGAAACGACAGCTCAAAATAGTGGCGCATGGGGGTGGAGATGCCGGTGAGCAGAGATGTTTTCTGTCCATAGGCGACGGGTGGAATATCATCGCCGCCGAAAAAAATCGCTGCTTCACTGCTTTTAAACAAACGATAAAACGCATCGCTGCACTCATTCTTTTGAAACAGATTGCCCGCATCCAGCGCTCCGGCCAGCGTCTCCACTTCGACCAAGGGCGGCCGTTCGATGCTTTCCAACACCCTGGCAATCCCCTGCCGGCTTCGCTCCGCCTCCTCATGGTACACGGCCACTAGAACCGGACGATCGACGACGATGATCCTCTGTTGGATCTTTTTCACCATTCCGTCGAGGTCCGATGGACTCGGATCCACCAGCAGGATGCGTACGCCGGCAGGCGGCGCAGCCACCATTTCGCGGTGGCAACTGGTCAGGCCTGCGGCCATGCAGATCGATGCCAGGAAAACAAGAAACCATTTTTTCATAAACGCCCTTTTGCAGCGTGAGTGGTTAAAAAATCTCCCCCATCTTTAACGGGTCTCGCCGGCGGGCGGCCCAACTTTTTTAGTCATCCAGTGAAAATCGAGATGAAATTCCTGCGGCGAAGATGAGTGCCTGCCTCAGACAGCCGCCGGCTCTCTGAACATCGCCGCGGTGCGGCAACTTTCCACAGGGTAACGGCCGACCGCGGTTTCATCGGACAGCACGATGCCCTGATATCCATTCTTTAACATGTCATGCAGATGGCACACCTCCGACCGGGTCGGCTGCGGATGATGGGTGGTGTGCTCCAGCACCTGGCCGGCGAGATGCACGGGTTTGGTCAAGGTTGTAACGCGTGTGTTGAACTGCGCCACCAACGAGGCCATGGTCTGCAAGCCGGCTTCCGCGCCCAGATCGCCGCGGCACAGCCACAGCGCGTCAACCGACTGCGCTATCTCCGCGGCCTCGTCCAGCGCACTTGGGCGCTCCAGTTTAGCGATCAGATAGGTCCGGCCGCCGAGCAGAGAGCGGTAGGTGGCCATCTCCTGTGCATCCTTGACAAAAGATAGGGCATAGCCCAAATGGGGAATCCCGGCGGTGTTGCGTACGATCTGTTCGTCCCGGTCGCTCAACCGTTCGATGCGAATCGTTGCGCCGGGCAGGCTGATGCCTTTGCGCCGGCTGATCTCGCCGCCTGTCAACACCCGGCCGCGCACCCGTTCGCCGGCGGCCGACTTGATGGCGATACGAATTTTGGCGTCGTTCAAAAAGAGATCACCACCGCTTCCGGCCATCGCTGCACGAAAAAAATCCTCATGCGGAACCGGCAGCAGGCACGGGCCCTCGGCGTGGTCTGCCAGCAGCAGATCCACCTGCTGTCCGGCCGTCAGCCGACACGCAGGGAATTCGCCCAACCGCCATTTGCTCGCCTGCAGATCCAGAATCACAGGCACGACGCAGGGCGGATTCTGGAGAAACCGGTGCAGCCGTCCCAATAGCTCTTCCAGCTCTGACATGGTCAGGTGAGAGGTGTTGATGCGAAAGGCGCCGCAGCCGACGGACAAAAGCCGGCGCCAAACCTCGGCATGGTCGCTGGCCGGCCCCAGAGTGGCGGTTATTCGATAATCCATGGTTTTCCTTGTTCCTCAAGCGTGGGTAAAGTTTAACGACATTTGTACAAGGAAGCAAGGAAAAATTGGTTGCTTGAAATTGTAACAATTTTTTCTTACTTTGGCCTTGATAATCCTTACGATGATCCGGCAAAACCGACAAAGCCCATGAACTATATCGCCGACCTCCACATCCATTCGCATTATTCGCGCGCCACCAGCAGAAAATTGGATCCTGAAAACCTCTTTATGTGGGCGCAGCGCAAAGGGGTGCAGGTGCTCGGCAGCGGCGACCTCAGCCATCCGCAATGGCTCGCCGAGATGCGGGAAAAGTTTGACGCCAGCCCCACGGCCGATGGCTTTTATGAACTAAAGCCGTCGCTGGCAAAGACCCTGCACGCCGAGGTGCCGGCCGCCTGTCGCGCACCGGTTTATTTTATTCTCTCCGGGGAGATCAGCAGCATCTATAAAAAAGACGGCGAGGTGCGCAAAGTACACAACGTGGTCTTTTTCCCCTCCTTTGAGTCTGTGCAAAAATTCCAGGATCGTCTCGACCGCATCGGCAACATCCGTTCCGACGGCCGGCCCATCCTCGGCCTTGACAGCCGTCATCTGCTGGAGATCGTGCTGGAAACCGATCCGCGCGGCGTGCTGATCCCCGCGCATATATGGACGCCGTGGTTCTCTTTGCTCGGCTCTCAGTCCGGATTCGACAGCGTCGAAGCCTGCTTTGATGATTTGACCCAGCATATCTTTGCTTTGGAAACAGGCCTCTCCTCCGACCCGCCCATGAACTGGCGCTTGACTCAGCTGGATCGGTACAATCTCGTCTCCAACTCGGATGCCCATTCGCCGGAAAACCTGGCGCGCGAAGCCAATGTGTTCACCACCGAGCTCTCCTACGACGGCCTGTTCGCGGCGCTGCGCGATAAAAACCATCCCGGTTTTTTGGGCACGCTGGAATTTTTTCCAGAAGAAGGCAAGTATCACATGGACGGCCATCGCAAGTGCAACCGGATGATGCGCCCTGCAGAAACGGTGCGCAACAAAGGACTGTGTCCTGTGTGCGGCAAACCGGCGGTGCTGGGCGTGAGCTATCGGGTGGAGGAACTGGCCGACTGCGAAGAGGGCCGCCGGCCCGCCAACGCCAAATCGTTTTCCAGCATCATGCCGCTCATGGAGGTGCTCGCTGAAGTGATGGCCGTGGGAGTCACTTCCAAAAAAGTGCGGGCGTTGTATGACCTGCTGCAACAAAAACTCGGTGCGGAATTAACCATTCTGCGCGACTGTCCGCTGGACGACATCGGCCGGGCCGGCGGACCACTCACCCGTGAAGCGATCCGCCGGATGCGCGACAGCGAGGTGGACGCACAGCCGGGCTATGATGGTGAATACGGCGTCATTCGCCTGTTTCGCGGTGACGACCGGGAAAAAATCCTCCAGGCGAACCCTCTGTTCGAGATCGCTGCGGTTGGTGAAAAAGCCAAGCCCGCGGCTGAACAGAAAATAAAACCGCCGCGCCGGAGCAAAGCAGAGGCAAAAAAAGTCAGGGAAGAAAGCGGCGGCTATGGGCTGAACCCGGAACAGCAGGCGGCCGTGCGCCATCACGGCGCCCCGCTGATCATCCAGGCGGGACCCGGCACCGGCAAAACACGCGTGCTGACACACTGGCTGGCCCATCTCCTTCGCAACGGCCTCGCGGCCGCGGATCAGGTGCTGGCCATCACCTTTACCAACAAAGCGGCTGCAGAACTGCGCGACCGTCTGCTGTCGCTGTTGGCAGGACACGCAGGGCACACGCCCTTTATCTCCACCTTTCATGGATTTGGTCTGCATCTGCTGCGACAGACGCCCGATTTCTTTGCTCGCGACCGCTCGTTTCGCATCATCGCCGCGCAGGACGATCCCGCCTTTCTCGCGGATCTGGAGAAAACATGCGGGCGCCGCATTCCCGCCAACGAACTGGAACGCATCTCGTTGATCAAAGGCCGGCTGTTCGATCCGGACACATTGCCGCCGAGCGTATCGGCGCAATTAGGGCAGGACTTTCTCGATCATTTCCGCGCCTATGAAACCCTGCTGGCGGAAAGGAACGCAGTGGATCTCGACGATCTCATCTGCATGCCGGTGCGCCTGCTGCGCAACGATCCCGAATGGCGCCGCACCTTTCTCCAGCAGTATAAAGTCATTGCAGTGGACGAATTCCAGGACATCAACCAGGCTCAATACGAGCTGTTCAGAATCTTTGCCATCGCCGCCTCCGAAGTGTGCGTCATCGGCGATCCCGATCAATCGATTTATGGCTTTCGCGGCGCCTCTCCGCAATACTTTAGCCAACTCATGCAGGACCTGCCGGACCATCGTTTTGTAAAATTGAGCCGCAACTATCGCTCCAGCCAGAACATCCTCGATGCCTCAGGGCAGGTGTTGGGACGATCGGCCTCAGACTTGCATTCCGGCATCCCGGCAGAGATTAAAATCCAGGTACGGCAGGCCGTTTCTGATCATGCCGAAGCGGAGCAAGTGGTCAAGACCATCGAAGAGCTGCTCTCCGGCACCACCTCTTTCAGCATGGACAGCGGCCGGGTGGCGCGCGGCGCCGAGACGCACGGTTATGCCTTCGGCGACATGGCGATCCTGCTGCGCAGTAAAAATCTGCTGCCGCCGTTGATGGAGGCGTTGGCCCGGGCCGGAATTCCCCACGAAACGATTCAGGAGCAGCCGCTCAGCAACGATCCCTACGTCCGTTTTGTCCTCGCAACGCTCAGCTGGCTTCTGGATCACTCCCAGGCCGGTCTGAAGTCGGTTGCCGGCTTTTTTCTCCACGACCAAGCTGAAATCCTCCTTTGGCTCGAAAGCCAAGCCGAACCGGCCTGCGACCGCGCGCTATTTCCAGATTCACCGGCCTGGGATCGCTTCACAAGCTTTCGCCAGGCAGCAGCCGCCTGGACCGCTGAAAGCACGGTCCAACAACTGCTGGCCTTGATCCGCCAATGGTCTCCGGTCGCCGCGGAACAGGAGATCATTCATAAAAAACTGGAAACCTTCGCCGCCGGCTTTGAAAGCCGCCTGCAGGCCTTTTGCGATGCGCTGTTGCTGCAAAAAGGCGTGGATGAGTGGGATCCGCGGGCAGACCGGGTGCGCATCCTGACCATGCATGCGGCTAAAGGGCTCGAGTTTCCGGTGGTCTTCATCATCGGCTGTGAAGAGGGCATCATCCCCTTTGCCTTTGGCGCCAAAGCCCTGGAGGTGGAAGAGGAAAAACGGCTGTTGTACGTGGCCATGACTCGGAGCAAACGGCATTTGTATTTAAGCTGGGCGCAATCGCGGTGGCTGCAGGGTCAGCGCCACATGCAATCGCCTTCGCGTTTTCTCAGCGCCATCTCGGATCAATTGCTGCAGCGCTATAAAGAGGAGAAAAAAACTAAAAAAGGCGCAGGACAGATGAAACTGTTCTGATCCGTTGCCGCCGTTTTTTGTGCTCGGAAACGACATTTAGCCTGCTACCCTCAGTCCTGTCGATTCAGTAAGAACCAGCAAGGAAAAAAACATGTCCCTCCCTCTTATCGATCTCCGTAGTGATACCGTGACTCAACCCACCGAGGCCATGCGCCGGGCCATGATGAAAGCGCAAGTGGGCGACGACGTCTTTGGTGAAGATCCCACGGTCAACGCCCTGCAACAGCGTATGGCCACTCTGTTCGGCAAAGAGGCGGCGCTTTTCGTCTCCAGCGGCACCATGGGAAATCAGCTCGCCATCAAATGCCATACCCTGCCGGGGCAAGAGGTGATCTGTGAGGCGGATTCTCATCCATTCAACTATGAGGCCGGCGGGCCGGCTTTTCTTTCCGGAGTGCAGATGCGGCCGCTAGCCGGTCATCGAGGCGTTCTCAACTTACAAGACCTGCAGGCCTGCCTGCGCGCCCATGACCACCATTTCCCGCCCACCAGCCTGGTGCTGATCGAGAACACGCACAACCGCGCCGGCGGCGCCATCGTTCCGCTGGAGAACATGCAACAGATTTACCGTTTCACCCGTAAACATCGCCTGGCTCTGCACCTGGACGGCGCCAGGTTGTGGAACGCCCATGTGGCCACCGGCATCCCTTTGACCGAATATGGCCGCTGGTGCGACTCGCTGACCGTCTGCTTGTCCAAAGGGCTGGGCGCACCGGCAGGATCGGTGCTGATGGGGAGCCGGGAATTTATCGATCAAGCTCATCGTTATCGTAAAATGTGGGGCGGCGGCATGCGCCAGATTGGCATTCTGGCCGCTGCCGGGTTGTATGCACTGGATCACCATATCAACCGGCTGACTCAAGATCATAAAAACGCAAAAAAACTGGCGCACAAATTAGCCAAACTCCCCAGATTGCGGGTAGATATTACGGCTGTACAGACCAACATGGTCATGGTGGACCTGGACCCATCCGGACTAAAATCCACGGATCTGGTTGTTACACTAAAAGAGAACGGCCTGGCTGCCATCGCGGTGAATCCTCGGCGGATCAGAATGGTGACCCACCTCGGCGTCTCCAGCCGGGATATGGACCGGGCGGCCGCCATAGCCGAAAAGACCATCAACCAATTAATAAACAAGAAATAATGCCGTCAAGCTCCCCCAATGCCCTTTTCCATATGACGCCTGGCTGCAGAGCCGGTCCATCGGTAACTATTTGACATTCATCCTAATATTTCGTAAATTATAAGCTGAGTCATTGTGCCCATTGACCATTGGTGAAAACGAAGAAGGTGGGATGACCAAAAAGAAGAAACGAAAACAGTCCGAAACCCGCACCAAAGAATCCATCGAAAAGTATCTCGAGGAGATCGGCGGTTTTTCACCGTTGCCTCCTGAGGAAGAGATCGCGCTTGCGCGCAGAATCCGCAAGGGAGAAGAGGAAGCCCTGGACCGGCTGGTTAAAGCCAATTTACGCTTTGTGATCAGCGTAGCCAAAGAATATCAGGGTCAGGGTCTACCGCTCCAGGATCTGATCAGCGAAGGCAATCTCGGCTTGATCAAAGCCGCACAGCGGTTTGATGAAACGCGTGGATTCAAGTTCATCTCCTACGCCGTATGGTGGATCCGTCAATCCATCCTGCAGGCTCTGGCGGAGCAGTCGCGAGTCGTCCGTCTGCCGCTGAACCGGGTGGGCGCCATCAACAAGGTCGGCCGAGCCCTCGAAGCGCTGGAAAAAGAGTACGGCCGCGAACCGAGCATGGATGAGATTGCAGACCGGATGGAGATGAGTTCGTTCGAGGTGGCGGATGTGCTGAAAACCTCTGCGCGCCATCTCTCTCTGGATGAGCCCTTCAAGGAGGACGAAGGCAACAGTCTGCTGGATGTACTGGAGAGCGATCGTTACGATCCACCGGATGGACAGCTCATGCGCAGTTCGTTGCGCGAGGAGATCGAAAAGGTTCTCGGCACGCTGAAATCGCGCGAAGCGGAAATCGTCAAACTCTACTTTGGGCTTGACGGAGATCGTCCTCTCACCCTGGAGGAGATCGGTGAATACTTTGCTCTGACGCGGGAACGCGTTCGCCAGATCAAAGAAAAAGCTTTGCGCCGGCTGCGGCATCGCTCCCGTTTGGAGCCGTTGCGAAAATATTTAGGGTAAATGAAAAAGCCCTTGCTCTGCAAGGGCTTTTTTTTTGTCTAGAGGCAGTGTGCGCACACTACGCCGCCCGGCGAAAGAGTGGGGCTGAGTCGCACACAGACGCTTTTAATCAATGGTTGTGACCGCAGCCACTGCAGCCATGCCCGCCGTCGCAGCCATGTTCATGTTCCTGTTCCTGCTTGGCAATGTCCGCACGCACTTGCTCCATGTCCAGTTTCTTCACCTGATCGATCAGATTCTCAAGAGCCGTCTCAGACGCGGCGCCCGCTTCGCGATACAAAAGAATACCTTCGCGGAAAATAGCCAACGTTGGGATAGCCTGTATGCCGAACATGCCGGACAGCTCCTGTTCAGCCTCCGTGTCCACCTTCATGAATGCGATATCCGTATGCTTTTCCGACACTTTTTCGAAAACCGGACCAAAGCTCTTGCAGGGCCCACACCAGGATGCCCAAAAGTCGATGATGACCATGTCATGGGCCTCGAGAGTGGCGTCCAGATTGGCCATGGTGAGATTGCTTGTCGCCATGTGCGTTCCTTTCAAATTAAAAACCGGGGTTCATTCCTGATAAATCGTTTATTGTATGCGCACATGCGATCGGCTTGAGCGAAGCGCTTGCCGCAGGTGATTGTCAGGGTTACCGCTTGAGGGTTGGCCGTCAGACTGTTTGCGCAGCGGCAAACAGATTCCAACCTTTTGCATTAGATGGCGGAACCGTGCAAAAGATTCGAACTAACTCTTTAAACTTTGCGGCTGCCGGGCTTGACCACCGCCAGACCCTGTTGGCAGAGCGGGCACTCTTCCGGCGGATAGGTGATCACGTCCATCTTCAGGGCTGCAAAAAACGGCACGGAAAACAGAGCCCGTCCTGCGCTGCGGTCCACCAGAAAGGCCGCGCCTTTAACTTTGCCGCCGGCCTGCTGGGCCAGGTTGATCACCTCTCTCACTGACCCTCCGGTGGTCACCACATCTTCAACCGCCAGCACCGTTTCCCCCTCGTGAATCTCAAAGCCCCGGCGCAAGGTCATGAGGTTCTCCTCACGCTCGGCAAACACCGCGCGGCACCCCAGCAGCCGTGCCACCTCCTGTCCGACCACAATGCCGCCGATGGCCGGCGAAACGACCACCTCGATGCCATCCGGCCGAAAGCGCTCAGCGATCTCCTGGCAAAAGAGCTCAGCATACCGGGGATATTGCAGCACTTTGGCGCACTGGAAATAATTCGGACTGTGCAGGCCGGAGGTCAGCCGGAAATGGCCTTCCAGCAGCGCGCCGGTGGATTTGAATATCTGCAGTGCCTGTTCTTTATCCACAGAGGACCTCCCGTTGTTTTCAGTTTGTCTGATTTATGTTAAGATGATCTACCGATGGTGTTTCGACCAGAGCAAAACTGGAAGGAACAAGCCCCAGTCGCTTGATCAAATTCCATCACTTCTTCTCCGCGATCTTTTCAACCGCTCGAACGAGACGGAAAAACAGGTAAACAAAGTAAACCAGCAGACCGATTCCACACAAAGAGAAAAATAAAGACATCATCATCAGTCCTTCAGCAGCGCCCATAGGTTCCTCTCCTCTCTGATGGTTTTGTGCCTGTTTCAGGAAAACACGAAAAACGTTCGATGTTTCCTGCCGGTTTGGCGGATTACATTAGCTTCGCCCGGTTTAATGCATCCCGCGTGGCTTTGGCCTCTGCGGCAGCCGCAACCGCAAAATCCTCTCCAGACGAGGCGTAAAGGATCGCCCGGCTGGAGTTGAACAGCGCACCGCCGCCTTGAGCGGTGAGGCCAAAACGAACCGAGGTCTCCAGATCGCCGCCCTGAGCGCCGATGCCGGGAATAAGGAACGGCAGCTCCGGCGCCAGGCTGCGGATCCCCTGCAGTTCAGCCGGGTGGGTGGCGCCCACCACCAGTCCACAATTGCCGTGGCGGTTCCACTCGCCCACTTTGAGAGCGATCTTTTCATACAACCTGACCCGGCCGTCGGAAAAATGCTGAAAATCCTGCGACCCGGGATTGGAAGTCAGACAGAGAAAAAACACTCCCTTTTCCGGGTCTTGCAAAAAGGGCGCCGTAGAGTCTGTTCCCATCAGCGGATTGACCGTGACGGCATCCGCGCCCAGGCCGGTGAACAGCGCCCGGCTGTAACTCAACGAAGTGTTGCCGATATCGCCGCGCTTGGCGTCGGCGATTTTGATCACCTCAGCCGGTAGATAGGCAAAGGTCTTTTCCAGCGCCCGCCATCCCTCCAGCCCCCAGGCCTCATAAAAGGCGGTGTTGATTTTAAAGGCAGCGGCGTAAGGTAGAGTGGCGTCGATGATCGCCTTATTGAATTCGAACAGGGGATCCGGTTTCCGGCATAAAGGCGTCGGTATTTTTTCCATCACCGTGTCCAAGCCCACGCACAGCAGGCTTTTTCTGATTGAGAGGATGTGGTTCAGCTTTTCATTAAAGGTCATGGTTTCACCTCAAAGAAAGGATCGCCGCGCGGGGCGGCTGTTCTCCATCAACTTGCAACAGCGCCACACTCGGCCGCTGGTCCTGCCTCGGCCGGCTGATAGAACCGGGATTGATGTACAACGTAGAGCCGATATGCTGAATGGAGGCCACATGCGAGTGGCCAAAGACCTGGATCTGCTGCACCGGCGCCGGCGGAAGCGCCGGCGCCTCCTGTGGAAAATGGGTCACCTGAACCATCAGACCGTTGACTCGCAGCGTCTGCTGAAGGGGGCAATGCCGGCGAACGCGATAGTCATCGCAATTTCCGTACACCGCGGTCACCGGCGCCAGTATTTGCAGAGCCAGGATGATATCCCAATCGCCGATGTCGCCGGCATGGATGATGTGGTGCACATCGGCGAACAGACTGAATATGGCCTGTGGCAGTTCGCGGTGCGTATCTGAGAGGAGGCCGATGCGGCAGGGCGCAGGCAGTTCGATGAGCGGTTGCTGTTCCAATGAATCGTTCATCCTCAGAGAAGAAATCCCAGCACGGCGTAGCACAGCAGACTGACGCTCGCGGCGGTCAAGGCATAAGGAAGTTGTGTGGCGACATGGTCGATGTGGTCACAGGCTGAAGCCATGGAAGAGATGATCGTCGTGTCGGAGATGGGCGAGCAGTGATCCCCGAACACACCGCCGCCAATAACCGCTGCCAGGGTCAGGCCCATATGCAAGCCCAACGGTTCGACCATGGGCATGGCGATGGGGATCATGATGGCGAACGTTCCCCAGGAGGTGCCGGTGGCAAATGCAATGCCGCACGAAATGAGAAACAGCAGAGCGGGCACCAGTTTGGGGGTGATGAACGCGTCGGCTAATCCGGCCACATAGGGTCCGGTGCCCAACGCCCGGCAGGTGGCGCCGATGGCAAAAGCCAGCATCATCAAAGCCGCCAGAGAGACCAGCCCACCCACGCCTTTCATGAACTGATCCATGATCTCCCGAACCGTTACAAGCCCCTGCAGCCGATACGCGATTGCAGCCACAGCCAGGCCCATGAGCACGGCCCAGAACACCGAGGTGGATCCGGATCCCTGCATGAGATTGCCGTGACCGGTGATCAGCAGGCCGACCGGCATCATGATCACCATCACGCCGATGGGCAGTACCATATTGACAGCCCGCAGTGGAATGCCGGGCTTGGGCTGCACGGCCAGCACTTCCTGAGAGACCAGGGGTTCGGCGCCGTCCGCCGCAATCTTTCCCTCCCGCACCCGTTTTTCCGCGGCCGCCATGGGCCCCAGATCTTTCTGGCTGAGGATGGTCCACAGAACCAGGGCGATGGCGATGATGGCGTAAAAATTGAACGGCATGGAAGCGACAAAAGCCTGCACCGGATTGCCCACGTGCTGCTCCTGAAGCAGGCCGATGATAAACGCGCCCCAGGCGTTAAGCGGTATTAGGATGCATTTCGGCGCAGAGGTGGAATCGCAGATATAGGCCAGCTTTTCTCGCGACACTTTCAGCTTATCAAACAGGGGACGGCTAACGCTGCCGGCCACCAGCACGCAGATGCTGGATTCGACAAACACCACCATGCCGGTGAAAAAAGCGAGCAGTCCGGCTTGACGACGCGTGGTGACCCAGCCCCGGCGGGTCACCCACCGGACAAATCCTTCCATGCCGCCGGAGTATTGGGTAAACGTGATCAGCGCTCCTACCATACAGCTGAACAGAATCACCTTGGTGTTGCCGGCGTCGCTAAAAACCTGTACGCAAGCCTCCAGGGCATCGGCCACCCCTGTGAGCGGGTTCCCTCCGGCTAAAATGGTATAGCCAAGAAAAACGCCGGTGAACAGGGAGAGAAAAACCTGTTTGCTCCGTATGGCGAGTAGAATGGCCACCAGCGGCGGCAGAATCGACAGCCAGCCATAGTGGGGTGCGGTCATGATACCTCTCTCTCCGCTCAAAGGTTCCTGCGCTGCTCTGAATGGAACGACACGGCGCCTGATCCGCTCAGGAGCTCCAGTGAACAGGGTCGCCGGCTCTTGCTACGCTGCAGGGTATGGACTAAAACCCCTCGTTGATTTTGTTGTAGATCAGCATGAACAGATCGTCGATTTTAACGCGTGACTGGGTCATCGAGTCGCGTTCGCGCACAGTCACCGTTTCGTTCTGCAGGGTTTCGGTATCGACGGTGATGCAATAGGGCGTGCCGATTTCATCCTGACGGCGATACCGCCGGCCCACCGCGGCGCTCTCGTCATAAAAGACCGGAAAATGGCGGCGCAGTTTTTCCTCGATGCGGTGCGCCACTTCGGGCATGCCATCCTTTTTCACCAGCGGGAAAATGCCCGCTTTGATGGGCGCGATGGCCGGATGAAAACGGAGAACCGTGCGATCGTCCTTTTCCAGTTTCTGCTCCTCAAAGGCATCGCTCAGCACGCAGAGGACCGTGCGATCGGCGCCGGCCGAGGTCTCGATGATATACGGCATAAAGCGTTCCCGGGTGACTTCATCAAAATAGGTCAGATCTTTCCCCGAGAACTCTTTATGGCGGGTCAGATCGAAATCGGTGCGATTGTGAATGCCCTCCAGTTCTTTCCAGCCGAACGGGAATTCATATTCGATATCAAAGGCGGCGGAGGCGTAATGGGCCAGCTCGTCCTTGCCGTGCGGATGGAAGCGCATTTTTTCCGGACGGATGCCGAGACGGCGATAATACTCCTGGCGGTCGGCTTTCCAGTATTCGAACCATTCCGAGTCGGTTCCGGGCTTGACAAAAAACTGCATCTCCATCTGCTCGAACTCGCGGGTGCGAAAGATAAAATTCTCCGGCGTGATTTCATTGCGGAACGCCTTGCCGATCTGCCCGATGCCAAAGGGAATTTTCTGCCGGGAGGAATCGAGCACGTTCTGATAGTTCACGTAAATGCCCTGGGCGGTCTCCGGCCGCAGATAGACGACGCTGGCGCTGTCCTCCAGCGGTCCCATGAAGGTCTTGAACATCAGATTGAACTGACGGATATCGGTGAGCTCGCCGCCGCAATCCGGACATTTGCCGGGTTCGGCGATCAGGTCGCTACGAAACCGGTGTTTGCACACTTTGCAGTCCACCAATGGATCGGTGAATCCGGACACATGGCCCGAGGCCTCCCAGACGCGCGAAGCCATGAGGATGGCGGCGTCGAGACCGACGATGTCGCTGCGACGTTCCACCATCCATTTCCACCAAAAATTTTTTATGTTGCGCTTCAGCTCCACGCCCAGCGGGCCGTAATCGTAACAGGCGTTCAGCCCGCCATAGATCTCACTGGACTGAAAAATAAAGCCGCGTCGCCGGCACAATGAGATAATTTTATCCATCTGAGGATTGGATTGACCTGCCATGGGTTCCTCTTCTCTAGGTTAGTTTGATTGAATTCTGCAGTTGCTGTAAATAGGCGACCGAAGCCAGATGATGCAGGTTCTCCATGTGGTAGCCGATATAGTGCATCAGGCATTCGTCCAGATCCCGGCCCAGTTCCGCACTGACCCGGCTCCGGCCGGCCGACCGGACCGGCGCATTCTGTAAATAGCGCAAGAGCTCCACCCCATAGCTCGAGAGGCGAAAGCCTGCGACCGACGACGAGAGACAATCGGCACAGCGATATCCGCCATTCTCGTACTCGAACACCACCTGCCCGGCAGGATTCTCTCTGCCGCATACCGAACAGCCAACCAGCTGAGGGCGAAAGCCCGAGAGCGCGGCGAACTTGACCTGAAAGGCGCGCACCACATTGCGCAGTCCCCGATCGCCTTCGTCCAAAGCCGTCAGGGTTTCCAACAGCAGCGTAAACAGCGCCGGCGCGGCGTGGCCGACCGCCTCGTGACGGTCCACCATTTCACAGGGAATGCTGGCCAGGGCGATGCGGCCCAGTTGGCCGCGGATCACGGAAAATGGATGGATGATATCCACCTGACTGAGAAATTGCAGGTCGCGGGTCTCTTTTTTATAAAAAACCGCGTCCAAGTGGGTGAACGGTTCCAAAGCCCCGCCATAGCGCGATTTGATCACTCGAGCGCCCTTGGCGATCAAGCTGATTTTGCCGTACTGCCGGGTGAACAGAGTGACGATTTTACTGGTCTCACCCTGGTCCCGATGATGCAGAACGATCGCCGTCGACTTGACCAAAGCCATATCCGTCAGCCATTCAAAATGAATTTTATAAAGTACGAATTTTTTAGCCAAGAAACAATAACGGAAATCGACCGGGCCGCAGGCGGGTCAGGATGGCGGTGTGCGGCCGAAGGCAGCGCTCAGGCGGATGCGCGGGGACGGCTGTCCAGCACCTGACGAACCTTTTTGGCGATCTCTTCAATGGTGAACGGCTTGCCGATGAAAAACGCACTGGTCACATCCACGCCGTGCTGGCTGAAAATAATCCCATCCGGATAGGCGGAGGTATACAGCACTCTGATGCCCTTGCGGCGTTTCACGACCTGTTTGGCCAATTCCGCGCCGCTGAGCAACGGCATGATCACGTCGGTGATCAGCAGGTGGATCGGCTCCGGCGTGGCTTCGAGCAACGCCAGGGCCTCGATGCCGTTCTGCGCGCACAGCACTTTGTATCCCTGTTTTTCCAGCGTGCGCATACCGCTGATGCGCACATCCGGTTCATCCTCCACCAGCAAGATCGTCTCGCTGCCGCGCGGCAGGGTGTCGTAATAGATCGCATTCCCTGGCTCTGATACAGCTTCGTCGACCTGCGGCAGGTAGAGGCGGAACAGCGTGCCCTTGCCCTTCTGGCTGACGCATTCGATATAACCGCCGTTTTGCTGCACGATACCGAACACGATGGACAGCCCCAGGCCGGTGCCGCTCTCCTTGGTAGTAAAAAAGGGTTCAAAGATATGAGAACAGGTCTCCTGATCCATACCCTGTCCGGTGTCCTGCACCGAGAGCATCAGGTAGCGGCCGGGATGCGCGCCCACGTGTCTCAGGCAATACGCCTCATCCAGCACCGTCGGCCGGGTGGACAGGATCAGATCGCCGCCGGAGGGCATGGCGTCGCCGGCGTTCATGACCAGATTGATCACCATCTGCCCCAGCTCGCCTGGATCGATGCGAATGTTGCCGATGCTGTCGTGAATGTCCGCGGTCAAGCTGACGTTTTCGCGCACCAGCCGTCGCAGCCATTTGATCATGTCCAAAAGAGCGGCGTTCAGATCCAGCACCTTGAGTTCGAACTGCTGTTTGCGGCTAAAGGCGAGCAGTTGACTGGTCAGCGCCGCCGCGCGTTTGCTGGTGCGCATGATCTGATCCGCATAGTCCTGCAGCGTTTTGTCTCCTTTTGCATCCATGGCGATGAACTCGGCGCTGTTCTGGATGACCATGAGCATATTGTTGAATTCATGCGCCATGCCGCCGGCCAACCGGCCCAGGGCCTCCATCTTTTTGCCGTGCTGCACCTGCCGTTGCATGCGTTGAAGCTCTTCATCCGCTTTTTTACGCCGGGTGATGTCCCGGGAGAACAGGAGAATATAATCCTCTCCGTCCGAATGAAACAGATTGGCGGTAATCTCTACCGCCATTAATCCACCCTGCTTTTGGCGATGAACGCTCTCAAACGCCACTGCGGGTTTGCTGCGCAGCTGCGTCAGCAGCGTGGTCCAGGCCCGGGGCGTTAGATTGACGTCCAGATCAGAGATGGCCAGCTGATAGAGTTCTGCCGGGGCATAGCCGGTGGTGAGCGCGCCCGACTCGTTTACCAGCAGAAACCGGCCTGCTTCATTCAGCCAGTAGATGCCGATGGCCGCACGCTCATAGGCGAACTGGGTGAACCGCATGCCGCGCTCCAGGTTCTTGCGGCGGCGCTGCTCCGCCGCCTTTTCCAGGGCTTCGGCCACCGCACGGTTGAGCTGCGGCAGTTGGTCCATCGGCAGATAGTCTGCTGCGCCGTTTTTCAGCGCCTCCACCGCCCGGGTTTCATCGCCCTCGTCGGTCACGATGATGAGAGGGATGGCGAGCTCTTTATCATTGAGGATGCGTAGGACATCGAGGCAGCTTCCGCCCGGAAGCGTCCAGGCAGAGAGGATGAGGTCGGGCTTTTCGCCCAGTGCGGGGGCAATGGCTTTGGCGGCGGTGACGGTGCGGATGTCCGGCTGTGGTTTCTGTTTCATCAAGGTACGAATGATCTGATCCGCCCGCTGCGGATCCTGCTCGAGCACCAACAGCTTGTGTCCGCCCATACGCCGCCACCTTTTCGTTGAAAAGAAAATTGAGTAATCCGCTTAACGTCCTGATATAAAATACGACTTTTTCACGTTTCGCCAAACATTTTTTCCGGCATTTTTCTTTTGATTTTTCCAATTTTTTTTGCATGTTAGTGAGCCGTCGCCTTTCCAGGACCGGCGCAGCCGGACAGCCCCATCCCGCCGGGCTGCAGGCCGTCACCCTCATTGGGAGGTATGATTATGAAACAAAAAAAGCTTTGGGGCCTTTTCTTCATTCTAGGAGGATTTTTGGCCATGGACGTACACGCACAAAAAAGCTTCAACGGGCTGAACATGAGCCTGGGCAATCTCTCACGCCTGTCGCACGCCAAAACGCGATCCATCTCCGCAGAGAATTTTACCGGTGAAAAAGGCAAGGGGGGCCTGGCCACCGAGGGGACCGGCAGCCAGGCGGCGCGTGACCTGGGCCAGGGCTGGAAAGTGTCGCCCTGCGTGAGAGTTCAGCCCAAAGAGACCTTTACCATGGCGACCATCCAGGGACCCGGCGCCATTCAGCACATCTGGGTTACGCCGACGGGCAACTGGCGCTACTCTATCATCCGCTTTTACTGGGACGGCGAGGCCGAACCCTCTATCGAAGCGCCCATCGGCGATTTCTTCGCCTGCGGTTGGGGCCAGTACAGCCAGATCAACTCTCTGGCGATTTGCGTCAACCCCGGCAGCGCCTTTAATTGCTACTGGGAGATGCCGTTCCGCAAATCATGCCGGATCACCTTTGAGAACCTGGACGACGAGGCCATGACTCTGTTCTACCAGGTCGATTATACGCTTACGGAGGTGCCGGAGGATGCGGCCTATCTGCATGCGCAGTTCCGCAGGGCCAATCCCCTGCCCTATAAAAGCGATTATGTGATCCTCGACGGCGTTAAAGGGTGGGGCCAATTTGTCGGCGTCTACATGGCCTGGGGCGTCAACAACAGCGGCTGGTGGGGCGAGGGTGAGATCAAATTTTTTATCGACGGCGATGGAAAATATCCCACCATCTGCGGCACCGGCACGGAGGACTATTTTTGCGGTTCCTACAATTTCGAGAACCGTGAGACCAAACAGTATCAGGTCTTTTCCACGCCCTATAGCGGCCTGTCGCAGGTGATCAAACCGGACGGCGTCTACAACTCGCAGCAGCGGTTTGGACTGTATCGCTGGCACATCATGGATCCGATCCGGTTCGAAAAGGACCTTCGGGTAACGATTCAGGCGCTGGGCTGGCGCAGCGGCGGCCGCTATCTGCCGCTGCAGGACGATATCGCTTCCACCGCGTTCTGGTATCAGACCGAACCGCACACGCCGTTCGCCAAACTGCCGGACAAGGACTATCTGGAAGTGCGCTGAGGATCAACGGATCAGGCCACGCGCGGCGGCGGAATGCCCAGTTTTTTCATCTTGCGATACAGGTTGGTGCGGTCGATGTTCATGGCGTCCGCCGCTTCGGTCACATTGCCGTTGTAAATCTGCAGCAACCGCTGAATGTAATCCCGTTCGAAATCGCACCGCGCCTGTTGGTAATTTTTGATCTGGTCGGAGGACGTCAGCGGCGGCCGCTTGAGCACCGCCGCTACGTTCTCGGCCGTGATCAGACGCCCCTCGGTGAACAACGCCAGCCTTTCGATGATGCTGCGCAATTGCCGAACATTGCCCGGCCATTCCTGTTCCATCAGCAGTTGCAGAGCGGCTGAGGAGAATCCCTCGATGTACCGGTTATACTGTTCGCAGAACTGGTGAAGAAAATGGCGCGCCAGTTCAGGCAGGTCCTCCATCCGCTCCGCGAGACGGGGCATCTCCAGCTCCACCACATTGATCCGGTAATACAGATCTTCGCGAAAGGAACGGGCCGCCACCCGCTCCGTCAGATTTTTGTTCGTTGCCGCAATGACCCGCACGTCGATCAAAAAGCTGTCGGTCGAGCCCAGCGGCGTAATCACATGGTCCTGCAGGCAGCGCAGCAATTTGGCCTGTGCAGCGTGACTCAGGTCGGCGATTTCGTCCAGGAACAGCGATCCCCCGTCCGCCTGCCTGAAGCGGCCGATGAAATCCTGAGAGGCGCCGGTGAAAGCCCCTTTTTTATAACCGAACAGCTCGCTTTCGATCAACGGCTCCGGAATCGCGGCGCAGTTGACGCGCACATACGGTCCGTCCGCTCTGGCGCTGCGCAGATGAATCGCCATGGCTGCCAGTTCCTTGCCGGTGCCGGTTTCACCGGTAATCAGCACCGTGGTATCCGCGGCGCTGATCTGATCGAGACGCTGGTAGATTCGCTGCATCGCCTTGCCGGCGCCGACCATCCGGTAGCGGTTCATGATGTCCTCGGCCATCCAACGATTGCGCTGCCGCAGCCGCTTTTTCTCAATAGCTCGTTCAATCACGGATAGAATGCGGTCGAACGAGGCCGGCTTTTCGATAAGGTCGTAGGCGCCCAGACGCGTGGCCTGCACCGCCCGCTCGATCGTCGCATGCCCGGTGATCACGATGAGGGGCACCTCCTTGGCGATCTTGGCCGCCTGCTTCAGCAGTTCGATCCCATCCATCCCCGGCATCGAAAGATCGATCAGCCCCACATCCACCGGCTGCTCAGCCAAAATCCGTACCGCTTCACTGCCGTCGCGGGCGCTGAGGGTGCGGAATCCCTCCTCGGTCAAATCAGAAGCCAATTGATCCACAAAGTGCTGATCGTCATCGACGATCAGCACCTGTACGGTCTCCCTGTTCATCGGCGCTTGTCCTGTAAATAATCGGCAGGCGGATCAAAACCGTGGCGCCCTGATTCGGCGCACTGGTGATAGACACTTCGCCGCCATGGCTCTCCACAATCTGTTTGACGAAAATCAAACCCAGGCCGGATCCATCCCTCCGGGTGGTGAAACCCTGCTGAAAAAGTTGATCTTCATTTTCGCGCGCGATGCCGGCGCCGCTGTCGCGAACCTCTAGAACAGCCCAATTGAAGCCGCCCCAGGCTTGCAGTGGATTGCGTTCCAGTATGGTGCTCAACATGATCACCCCCTCGCCGTGCACGGCGTCCACTGCATTGTCGAGAATATTGTGCAGCGCCTCCTTGAACTGCTTGACGTCGATCCGCGTCGGCATCTCCGCACGCTCGAAAGCGGTCTGCACTTCCACGCCCTCCGGCAGCCGGGATAAATACTCATTCAGCCCCTCTTGCACCACTGAGGTGAAATCTACCTCGACGAAAAGCGACTCTTCCAGCTTGGCGAACTTGATGAACGAATTGATCACGTCCTTGACCCGTTCGATTTCCTGGATCGCCTGCTGGCTGATCAAATCAAAGGATTCGCTTAAATGTGGCGATTGTTTGCGGTAGTTGCGCTGCAGCCGCTGCACGGCCAGCAGGACCGTTGCGAGAGGCGTCTTTATTTTATGGGCCATGCGTTGCGCTATCGCCGCCCAGATCTTGATCCGTTCGGTTTGGTTGGATTCCGACAGGTCGATCAGGAGAATGCGCGAATGGTTATGCGTTGTACGGACGATTTCCACCGCCACGGTCCGCCAGTTCATCGCCGGACCGATATTAATCTCCTTTTGCAGCTGCCGTTCATTGCGGCTGGTGAAAATCCGCCAGACATCCAACAGCGCTCCGAACTGGGCGTTGTCCAGGATCTCCGGCAGCGTCCGGCCGATAATGTTCGATTTCACCAGATCGGTAATCCGCAGGAAATGGCTATTACAGTCGCGCAGCACTACCTGCGGATCGAGCAAGGCGATGCCCAACCGCTTCGAGTCGGACATCAACGCCAGCCCATAGTCCGGAGTGCTCAGGACGAATTTCCACAGCAGAAAAGCCGGCAGTGAAAGCGCGGCGAGGCACAGCAGACCAAATACTGCCCATGGAATTTTCAGACGATGGCCCGCCCAGGCAGCTTGAATGCCGGAGGTGGGGAATAGCGCCGGCAAGGACACTCGCAACAACCACAGACGCTGGTCCATCAACAGGCAATAGCTGCGCACCTCACGCTCTTTGTCCGAAACCAGCGCCATTTTAACAAAGCGAGGGATTCTAGAATCCGGAAGCATGATCCGGCCTAATGGGCGCAGGCCGGCGTCGGTGATGGTCAGTTGATTGGGATATTGGCTGGTGATGAATAATTCAGGACTGCCATCGCCATCCAGATCATCGCTGAAAACCAGATGAGGCTTTTCGCCGAAGGGGACTCTCTTGTCCGCTGCCAGCCTGCCGGTAGACGGCTGAAAACGAAATCGAGCCATCAGCCGTTCGGCGGTGGAGACATAAAGATTGGGCTGCCGTTTCGTGGACGAAGGCAGGACAGTGACGCTGCGAAAGTCCTCTCCCAGCTCATCGGCAAAGAACTCTTGTTGCAGCGTCAGAGTGCGGCCGTCCACGACGCCCAATCGGGAGCGGCCGGTATTGGTCTTGCGCAGGGAATAGCTGGCATAAACCACATCCAGGACCTGATCGCCGGTGATGTCGAACACATCAAACACCACATAGCTGGACTCGCCGTCAAAGGCCCTGGAATAACGCAAATCGCCGTGGTGATCCAGCACCGCCAGGTAGCTGCTGTCCCGGCTGAACGGAGCGAAAAAGGGCCCGTCGGAAGCCCCGCTCAGAGTACACACCAATTCAGAAAAGCCGTCGCCCTCCAGGTCGACCGCTCTGGTCTGGTTCACCATGGGGGCAACCGAAACTTCGCGGATCAGGGTCCGGTCCTGCAAATCATACCAGAGCAGAGCGCGCGGCGTCACATCGGCGCCGGTGTTGAGAGAGAGGAACAACTCGAGCCGGCTGTCGTTGTTGAAATCGACGATCTGCGCATCATAGACCTGTACGTTCGCCAGACCGTCTCGATTCCAATCACAGTTGCGTGGGGCTCGCAGGGAATCCATGGATTGAAAGGTGTAATCGAAAAGATAGATGCACCCGTGATCAAGGCTCGTTCGATAAAGCAGCCAATGGTAGCGCGGATGGCCGGTCAGGGCATACAGGTATTCCGACATCCCCTGCGCCGCTAGCGGCTGCCCCGGAAAAGAGTACGCACCGCCGGCCAGCTCGCGAATGACCAGAAAGAGCGGATGGTCTGTATCCCGGCGCAGGCAGGCGACCTCGTCGAAACCATCGCGATTGAAATCTCGCACCGCGAAATCATAAATGATTTGCGCTGGCTCAGAGATGGGCAGTAGATTTCCCACCGCGGCGCCCTGGGGTGACACCGTAGTGTCCCCGGGAAACCGGTCTCCTCCCTGCGCCGAAACGGAACAGAGGCAGAGGAAGACGGTCAGGAGGGATGTTTTCTTCATTGCACCTAGCCAGACTTTAGGAAGGGGCGATCCGAACGATTAGCGGCGACCCTGATTAATGTCCGCTGCAACCTGGTTATTAACCGCACATCATAAACCCAAAAGGAAAAACACCAAAGATGGAAAGAAACAAAATAAGGAAAAGAAAATTCTAGAGGGGGCGCGCAGAGACCGCACTCGGTCCTGCCGTGGGGAAATTGTGGGCGCATACATTTCATCGGGAGAATCGGATTTTACCTGCTGTTTGCGAGTTCTTTCGTCTTCCCTCAGCCATCCTAGGCGGCAGGCGCCGGCAACGCCGCGCCGGGATCTAGGTGCTTGCTTGGCCACACATTCGCCGATGCCGGTCTTGGATTGCTCTCCACAAAGTGGGTGTTTTATCAGCAAGCCGGTTGGAAAACATACCGCCCTGCCCGGTCTATTCTACCAGCGCACCGCGATGGTGTGCGTGGCGCTTTGCAGCGTGTTGATAAAAACCGTTGAGGGCAACATCTTCTCACTGTGGAGCGGGGGGTTCAACAGCCGGTGTTAAAATCTTCACGATCAGGCTCACCGCACCATCTCGCCGTCCGCCGCCGGCGCCTGCACCGGTTCCTTTTCGAAAAGGATAAATCCCAGCAGCAGGAACATGCCGATGGTCACGGCGATGTCGGCGACGTTGAACACCGGCCAGCGATCCAGTTCATACCCCGGGAATTTAAGGAACAGCAAGTTAAAAGCTGGAATATGGATATCGAAGAACTCGAAATCAAGAAAATCAACCACCTTGCCGGAGAGCAGGCGGTCCAGCAGATTGCCCAAAGCGCCGCCGAGCACCAGCGCCAGCGCCAGGCGCGCCAGGCGCTGCGTCTGCGGCAATTGCAGCAGGTAATAGGTAATGGCGATTCCGGCCAGCAGGGCAAAAACGGTAAAGAACACATTGTTGCCCAACTGTAGCCCGAAAGCCATGCCCGGATTTTCCACATAGGTGATGCGAAAAAAATTGCCGATGACTTTGAGCGACGCGTACAACTCCATGTTGGAGCGAATGATCGCCTTGGTGATCTGATCCAGAACAAAAATCGCCAGGGAGAGGCCAAAGATCCGATAGTTCGCCCTCATTTATTTTTCTGTCTCTCCTCTTTGGATTTGCACTCGATGCACAGCCGGGCGTGGGGCACTGCTTCCAGCCGTTCCGCGTTGATCTCCTTGCCGCACCCCACACACAGTCCGTATTCGCCGCGTTCGATGCGCTCCAGCGCGAGATTCAGATGATAGAGCAGGTTGCCTTCCCGGGAGGCGAAAAAGTACTGCTGCTCGCGGTCCATCGTGTCCGTGCCCTGATCGGCCATGTGAAAAGCGTACGAGGAGTGGTCTCCCGAGGTATCCTTCATGGAGGTGTTCAGTCCCGAGCTTTTCAGGCGATCCAGCTCCTGCAGCAGCGCGGCACGTTTATCCATGATGATTTTTTTATAATGGTTCAATTGCTCTTTGGTCATTCGATCCTCCTGACACTACGTACAAGCCGATTAGATTCTGGCGATCCCTACGGAGATGGACTCCTCATCGATCTTCCATTCTTTCTGATGCGTGCCGCCGGTTTCATTATAGTGCAAACGTTCACAGAGTGTTTCATTGCTCACATAGTCGCGCATGCGCTCCACCGCCTGAATGAACGGCGCAGAGGCGGTGAGCCAGATTTGAATGCGATCCGTCACTTCAAATTTGGCTTCTTTGCGCATGTTCTGCACCCGGTTGACGAATTCGCGGGCCAGTCCCTCATAGGTCAACTCTTCGGTGAGAAGGGTTTCGACGGCCACGGTCAGATCACCCTCGGTGGCTGCCAACAGGCCGGCCCGGTTCTCCGTCTGCACCGTGATGTCCGTCGCTTCGATGCGATTTTCGTGACCATCGACCACCAGCGAACGGTGGCCGGCATCCAGCAGGTGCTGGATCTCCTCGTCGGTGAAAGCGCGGATGGCCTCCGCCGCCTTGTTCACCACTTTGCCGAATTTCGGACCCAGGTTTTTAAACACCGGCTCCGCTTTTTTGCTGACCAGTTCGCTCTCCTGTTCGACGAATTTGATCTGCTTGACGTTGAGCTCTTCCAGCACCAGGGATTCCATGCCGCGGATCAGATCCCTGCGTTTTTGCGTCGGCGCGACGATATAGATCCCGGCCAGCGGCTGGCGGGTCTTGATCGCCGCCTCGTTGCGCAACGACCGGCCCAGAGAGACCACCCGCCGGACCAGATCCATGCGCGCTTCCAGTTTCTCGTCGCGATAGTCGAACAAAGGGTCGCCGGCAGCCGGATAGGCGGCCAGATGCACGCTGACCGGTTGATCGGGCTGACCGTCGGTCAGATTGCGAAAAATCTCCTCGGCGATGAACGGCGCTAGCGGCGCCATCAGCCGGCTGACGACCATCAGGCACTCCCAGAGCGTCTGATAGGCGGAGCACTTGTCCTGGCCCATCTCCGCTTTCCAGAACCGGCGGCGTGACCGCCGCACGTACCAGTTGGACAGATCGTCCAGCACAAAGCTGTTGAGGCTGCGGCCGGCCTTGGTCAAATCGTACCGCTGCATATTTTCGTTCACTTTTTCCGTCAGTCCCGTCAACGCCGAGCACAGCCAGCGATCCAGTTCAGAGCGCTGCTCCACGGGAATGCGTTCCTCGGCTTTGTAAGTAAACCGGTCGATATTGGCATACAGCGCGAAGAACGAATAGGTGTTCACCAGCGTACCTAAAAACTTTCTCACCACCTCCACGACGCCCTCCGGATCGAACCGGGTGGGCAGCCAGGGCGGGCTGACGGTCAACAGGTACCAGCGCAGGGCGTCGGCGCCCTGTTGGTCGAGAAACTTGACCGGATCCACCGCGTTGCCGCGGGTCTTGCTCATTTTCTGACCCTCTTTGTCGAGGATCAACTCCAGAGAAACGCAGGACTTGTAGGCCGGTTCATCGAACAGCAGGGTGCCGATCACCAGCAGGGAATAGAACCAGCCGCGCGTCTGATCCACGCCTTCGGAGATAAAGTCCGCGGGGAAATTTTTCGCGAACGTTTCCTGGTTTTCGAACGGATAGTGCCACTGCGCATAGGGCATGCTGCCGGAATCGAACCAGCAGTCGATCACTTCGGGCGCACGGGTCATCTCCGCGCCGCACTTTTCGCACGGCAGCTTGATGGCGTCCACATAGGATTTGTGCAGATCGAGGTCCGCCAGCGGCTGGCCGGATTTTTCCCGCAGCTCCTGCACGCTGCCGATGCACAGCTGATGATCGCAGGAGCTGCAGCGCCAGACCGGCAGCGGCGTGCCCCAGAAACGATCGCGCGAAAGCGCCCAGTCGATGTTGTTCTCCAGCCATTCGCCGAATCGCCCTTCGCCCACTTCGCGCGGATACCAGGCGATCTTTTTATTGTTGGCGATCAGGCGGTCTTTGATCGCGGTGGTCTTGATGTACCACGACTTGCGGCCGTAATAGAGCAAAGGCGATTTGCAGCGCCAGCAGTGCGGATAGCTGTGCAGGTACGGTTCGCTGCGATTAAGCACGCCGCGTTTCTTTAAATCGATGATGATGGATTTGTCCGCATCCTTGACAAACTGCCCGGCCCACGGCGTCACCTCGGCGGTAAAGGCGCCGGCCTTGTCCACCGGCTGCAGGAAGGGCAGATCATATTTCAGGCCCAGCTGATAATCGTCTTCACCGAACGCCGGAGCGATGTGCACGATGCCGGAACCGTCGGTGGTGGTCACAAAATCGCCCAGCACCGTATAGTGCGCTTTTTTGTCCGGTTGAACAAAAGAGTAAAAAGGTTCATAGTCCCATCCGGCGAGGTCCTTGCCGGCATACTGCTCCACGACCTCATAGGGGCCGTCCAAAACCGTCAGACGCGCTTGCGCTAAAATCAACAGCTGGTCTTGATGGCGCACCTTGACGTAAGTCGTCTCCGGATGCAGGGCCAGGGCCACATTGGAGATCAACGTCCACGGCGTGGTGGTCCACACCAAAAAGTAGGTGTTCTCCTGTCCGCGCACCGCGGCCTTGACATAGATGGACGGATCCTTCACCTCCTCATAGCCCAGAGACACTTCATGGCTGGAAAGCGGAGTCTGGCAACGGGGGCAATAGGGCAGAATCTTGTGGCCTTGATACAACAACCCTTTTTTCCACACCTCTTTCAGAATCCACCATACCGTTTCGATGTACTCGTTGGTGTAGGTGATATACGGATGATCCAGGTCCACCCAAAAACCGATCCGGCGGGTGAGATCGTCCCAATCCTGCTTGTAGGACCACACGCTCTCTTTGCACTGGCGGCAGAACCGGTCGATGCCGTACTCGATCACCTGGTCCTTGCCGTCCAGGTTTAACTTTTTTTCCACTTCAATTTCCACCGGCAGCCCGTGAGTATCCCAACCGGCCTTGCGTGCCACGCGATACCCCTGCATGGTTTTCAAACGGCAGACGGCGTCCTTGACGGTACGTGAAATGACATGGTGAATGCCCGGACGGCCGTTGGCGGTCGGCGGACCTTCATAAAACACGAACGGTTTTTGCGGGTCGCGCTCCTGCACGCTGCGCTGAAAAATTTGTTCCTGTTCCCAAAAGTGCAGCACCTTTTTTTCAATTTCTGGAAAATTCAGTTTTTCCGGCAGTTCTTTAAACATACACTCCGTCTGTTCCTTGCTTGATCGGGTTTGGAATTCTGTTCACAAAAGGTTTTAGATGTATTTCTGCAGCAACGGCAAAAGACGATTGACCGTGTCTTTGGGCCAGAGTGATTTCTCCGTCATAATGGCGCCGGCCAGGGCCTGGCTGCAGGCGCAGGTACGGCCTGAAGGCAGCGCGCTCACCGTGCGGCGAATGATCTCCTGCGCCGTTGCAATGTTTTTATTCATCGTCTGCACCACCACGTCAATGGACACGGTCTGACCGGTCTCTTCCTCATACCAGCAATCGTAATCCGTCACCAGGGCCAGGGTGGCGTAGCAGATCTCGGCCTCACGAGCCAAGCGCGCTTCGTTCATCTGCGTCATGCCCACCACATCCATGCCCCACGACTGATACACGCGGGACTCGGCCAGGGTTGAAAAGGCCGGGCCTTCCATGTTCACATAGGTCCCGCCCCACTTGACCGGAGCGCCGCAGACCTGGCCGCTGTCAAAAAGCGCCCGGCGCAGGTTCGCGCACAGCGGATGGGCGAATGGAATATGCGCCACAATACCCTGGCCGAAAAACGTATTGGAGCGCGCCTGATTGGTCCGGTCGAAAAATTGATCGATGAGCACCAGATCGCCCGGATGCAGATCCCGTTTTAAAGATCCTACGGTGGACACCGAGATGATCCGCTCGACCTCCAGAACTTTCATCCCATAAATATTGGCGCGGCTGTTCACCTCCGTGGGCGACAGACGATGTCCTTTGCCGTGACGGGGCAGAAACACCACCTCCCGCCCTTCCAGCCGTCCGGTGATGTATTCATCCGATGGATCCCCGAAAGGCGTATCGATGTGAACCGTCTGCACATGAGACAATCCCGCCATGCGATATAATCCTGAACCGCCGATGATGCCGATGCGCGCCATCTCTGATCCTTCATTACAGGGTGCGAATGATTTCCCGCACCAGCTTGACAAATCGCGGCCCTACTTCGTTGGCCACCTGATTCACCTGTTCATGACTCACCGAGATCACCTGATCCGGCATGGCCTGGTCGGTCACCACCGACAAGCCCAGAACCTTCATATCCAGCTGCCGGGCGACCAGCACCTCCGGAACCACGGACATTCCGACCGTATCCGCCCCGCAGGTCAC
>DAIQOA010000002.1:28576-72324 GCA_036788095.1 bacterium
GAGCGCATGCCGCCCACCGCATTGGTGACGATCAGGCTGCGAATGCCGAGCGCGTGCATCACCCGCACCGGCAGGGTGAGCTGCCGCATGCTGTGGCCTTCATAGTAATGAAACCGACCCTGCATGGCAAGGACCATTTTTCCCGCCAGTTCACCGCTGACCAGCCGGCCGGCGTGAAATTTCACCGTGGAAGCCGGAAAGCCGGGGATCTCGGAATAGTTCATCACCACCGGTTGCTGAATCTCTTCGGCCAGAGAACCCAGACCAGTGCCCAGGATCAGTCCGATCGAGCTTTCACGCGGATCACGACGGCGGATGAACTCTGCGGCATCCGCTATGGCCTGCCGATAGGCAAGGAGCGATGGATCCATCACTTTTTCTTTTTGTCCTGGATCTTTTGCTGCAGCCGTTTAATCTCGGCATCCTGATCTGCCCGTTCCTGGCGCATCCTTTCCAGTTCGGTTTGAACATGCTCGCGTTTTTTCACCTCGCCGTTCAGATCGCGCCGGCCCTGGGTCACCGCCCGTTCCCGGCGGATTTGCTGGATGGCCTGCTGCCGGTCCTTTTTTGCACCGATGCGCGAAAACAGCAACACCCCGACCGCTGTGCCGGTCGCTGTGCCGCCGTAGAGCACGGCATCGCGATCGTCATCCCCCAGCGCGCGCGAGGCCATGCTGCTGAGGAAAAAGCTGGTCCCCAGAGACAGAATGCCGCCGCTGACGCTGAACAAAAGGGCGTTTTTACCGTTTTTATGCGCCTGAATTTCTCTTTCCGAGATGACCGCACCGGCAGCGTCCAATACCGGCGGAGGTCCGCTGATCTCCTGAATGGCGTTCGCTTGGGCTTTCCAGGACTGGCCGTCGCGATCCTTGATCACCAACGCCCCTGCTTCCTTGGATACGATCTCACCGGTCACACTCTGCCCGGAGGTCAGCCGAACCGAAACCGTCTGGTCGATCAAAACCTCGTCCGCCCGAAAGGCCAACCGCCGGCTGCAGCCAACGGTCAAGCACAGGACCGCCACGAACAGAGACACATACTTCATCCACCACTCCCGCGTTTAAATAATTAATTGATCGGAAAGGCGATTGTCGGATGACGGGCGGTTATCATCGTTGCGAGGCTCATCCGGCATCGCAGGATCGTCGCCCGATCGTTTCATTAAAAACGGTTCATCAAACTTTTTATCCCCGCGGATAATGCGGGGTTCTGTGATGGTCGCCGCGGTCGCCGGCTTTTCAGCCGGCGGCGGTTCCGCGATCACCGGCCGCGGCAACCGACCGCGCGGAATAAAGCGGGCGCTCGCCTCTTCCTCCACTTCCGAGAGGCCGATGTCGTCCATGCCGAGCACATCGATCAATTCTATCTGGGATTCGAGCAGATGGCGCAATCGCCGGGTGAAGGATTCCTTTTGGGTCTTTAACAGATTGATCTCGTGACGCAGCTCCTGAAGTTCACTGCGCGCGCTCTCGGTGATCTTTTCCGCCTGCAGTTCGGCTTCACTGATGCGCAGGGTCGCTTCACGCAGCGAATTCATGCGCGTCTCTTCCACCGTATCGGTTGCTTTCGCCAGCGTGTTGTGCAGGGTCTGCTTCACCTCCTGAAAATCACGCAATTGCGTGCGCAATTTGATGAGCTCTTCATCAGCCCGGTTGCGTTCATGGATCAGGGATTCCAGTTCGTCGGCAACCATGCTCAAGAAGGCTTCGACCTCCTCAGGATCAAATCCACGCAGCACCTTCTTGAAATCCTGTTTGCGCACATCTAGTGGTGTGAGTTTCACGGCAGCCCTCCCGTTTAGGTTCGCTCCCCAAACAGCGCTCGACCCAATCGAACCAGCGTCGCGCCCTCTTCAATGGCCTGCTCAAAATCGTTGGACATCCCCATCGACAGGTGCACAAGCGGCACCCCCTGCCGCTGTAACTCATTCCGCAAAGTACGCAGCAGACGAAAACAGGGCCGCGCCTCTTGCGGATCAGGTAGAAAAGCCGCCACAGTCATCAGACCGGTCAGCCGGATATGCTTGCATAACGCAATTTCTTTGCCAAGAAGGATTACCTTCTCCGGCGCCACGCCATACTTGCTGGGTTCGCCGGAGGTGTTCACCTCCAACAGCACTTCGATGGTCCGGCCCAGCTGGCCGGCGCGGGCATCGATCTCTTGGGCCAATCGCAGCGAGTCCACCGATTCGATCACGGAGAAAATCTCGCACGCGCGTTTGACTTTGTTGCTCTGCAGGTGGCCCACCAGATGCCAGACAACCTCGCGATCCAGTTGGTTCGCTTTGTCCGCCGCTTCCTGCACCCGGTTTTCCCCGATCACGCGAACGCCTGCATCAATGGCCTCGCGGATGCGCAACACCGGCGTCGTCTTGGTAACCGCCACCAGTTCCACTTCCTGCACTGATCGTCCGCTGCGCAAACACGCAGCGGCCATCTGTTGACGGACGCGGATTAAATTATCATATACGATAGCCATGTCCCTGTTATTTTAGGACATGAAATTTACCCTTAATATTGATAAAATGCAAACAAAATGTTCCATCCTTCAGCCCCGCCGCGCTTACATCCAGTCCCGCTTTTTCAAGCTAATGTCCCGAGCGCCGAGTTTATTCTTGTTTTGCAGATTTTATTTTTTTACTTTTCATCCGGAGAATGCAACGCCTCGGAGGCGGACTGGTCTGTGGTGGCTGCGGAGGATTAGATCACCTGCCCAGAACCCTTTGAGAAAATCCTGCCTGCTCAAGCGAAAAATATTTATCCAGAGTGTTACAGACGCCCGTGCTCAGTCAATGGAACGTTATGGAAATACGACTGCTTAGGAACAGAATCCGGTTTTCGCACAGACAACGCCGCTCCGCAGCCGCCATACCCATCCTTCTGGCGATCGCCCTGCTGCTGTTCTCCGCTAATCGGGGCGTTGCGCAATCCAGACAATTTACTACCGACCCGAAACGCCACCTGCAGAATCTTTTCACCCAACTCGCCGCCTATGGTCAGATCTGGGAAAGCCATCGCGAACCCGTAACCCCACTTTTTCAGAACGACGACGATGTTCTGGTCGTGCGCTCCGGCGATTATCAACCGTCTCATTTCACCATCGTCCCTTCGCCGGCCGGCACCCTTCAGCTGGTGTCCGAGCTTATGCAGGGCCCTGAGGGATCGCTGCCTCTGCGCACCTGCATCACTTATGAGCTGAAGGGAAACCGGTTGCACATCCTTTACCGTTTTGAAGCCACTGCCACCGTTGAGCTGAGCAACGGGCTGGACATCCGCATCATGTCTTCCAAGTGGAAGCGCATTCAGAGCCGCAACCACTATAGCACCCTCGAGCCCATCCAGTGCGACGACCGGGAACAGGACTATCACCATGCTCTGCAGCAGGTTTATGAATTCAGCGATGAACGCAGACGGCTGGTGTTGCTGTTTCCCAACCCCTATCACAGCCTGGTCAGCATTTCAGAACGAGCGCCCTTGCTGCTGTTTCACTGGCACATTCTGCCCGCCTCCTCGTTGATCAAAGCACGGCCTCCCAAAGGGCCTGGATTCGCCTCCGTGCTTGAGAAAGGGTTTGCCCTGGAGAGAGAAGTGCAGCTGTTCGTCCTCAACCAAGTGGACCAGCCGATTCCCTTTCCCCTCGCTTACCTGTCGCCGTATCCGAACGGTTTCGATCAACTCATCACCATTGGACTGGACGACATTCCTTTTTATCGTTGGATCATACCCGGCGCCGGAGATGACGACGATTCGCCGGTGCAACGACAGCTCATCGCTCTTTTACGGAACCATCCGCTCATGAAGATGAGTTGGCTGATGGTGCCTGACGCCATCATCGACGCGCCGGATCTGGTCAATCCCGATTATCCTTCCGGCGCATGGTGGCGGGCGCACAGCGTCCATCGCATTCTCACCGCTGCGCCGGAGGCCTACAAACAGTGGCTGCGCCACATCGATTGCCATCACCAGGTGCTGGGCTATGAGGACCAGGTCGCTTTGGGGAATCACGGCCTTCACCACACGCCGGAGCGTGAGTATGGTCACAACTGGGAATTTCAATACAACGATCCGGTCTTTTGCGACAGCACATTCAGCGCCATTGTGCTTGAATATGAGCAACTCGGTCTTTCCAGTGCGAGCCGGCAATGGATCCGCTTTCCGGGATTCATGTTCAGCCGCAGCGCCGTCGACGCGTTGATAAAAAACCACTTTGTCCTGTTCGATTACGACAAAGGCGCCATCGGCGCGCCATGGATTTTCTTCCTGGCGCCGCAGGGCCGAATCTGGGGGCTGCAGGTGCAATGGGAAGGGGACACGCCGCAGCCCTACTCGGTCATGGACCAGGCGCTGAGCCGCGGCATGGTGTGCCATTGCGCCGGACATCCCGGGGTCTGGTTCAGGGACGGCGACCCGGCCGCTTTTGCTCGCCTGGACAGCCTGTTTTTCGCAGCAGAACGAAATTATCCTCACCTCGGCTATCTGTGGCCCGATGAGTTGGCCCGATTCGCGGAGCAGACCGCCAGGCTGCAAGCCATAGACCTGCAGGTTACGGCTCGCATGTTCACCTTCTCCTTTTTTGGAGAGACGGATGGACAATCGCTCTACGTGGAATGGCCCCAGCAGACCACACTTCCCTCGCATGCGTTTGTGGACGATCAGGAGGCCGGGCTGCCATTGGAATATCGCAATGCCAAACTGATCTGCCGACTGCCGCAACTGCCTGCGGCAGAACACAGAATCCGTATTCTATTTCCCGCTCCCATCAAAGAGCTGGAACTGTCCGCCACAGCTGTTTCAGCCCAAACCGTCGGATTAAACGTGTTTCAAGCGTACCCCAACCCATTCAACCATTCGACAACCATCCTCTTCCGCCTGCCGGACAGCGCGTGCGCCGGTCCCACAGAGATCGCCCTGTATAATGCCGGCGGACAGCGCGTGCGCACGCTGTTCCGCGCCGAGGCGCTGCCCGGTCTCCATGAGCTGAATTGGGACGGACGGGACGACCGGAATCGCCCCTTGGCCGCCGGCATGTATTTCTGCCGGTTCGTCGGCAGGCAGCTGGTGCGAACGCTCAAAGTGACCCTTTTACCCTGAGCCTGTCGGGAAATAATTATATTGTATTTAAAAGTGGAATGCCGTAATTTCTTTGAAACGTATTGATGGCAAAAAATAATCGCCGACACACTAACCTTCTGTTCAGGTGCCATGGAAAAAAACAAATTCAACATGGTTGACGGTTTCAGTCTGCTGGTAAAATGGCGCAAGCTCTTTGTTTACAATTTTCTCATCTTTTCCATCGTCGCCGCCATCGTCAGCCTGCTGCTGCCCAAATGGTACACCGCCAGCTGCACGCTCCTGCCCCCGGATCAATCGGAATCCGGCGGTTTGGATATTCTCTCTATGTTGGGCGATCTGCCGAAAGGATTATCCGGCCTGTCCGGCATGGCCACTCCTTCGGATATCTATGTCGCCATCCTGAAAAGCCGCAATGTTCGCGACAGCGTGATTCAGGATCTGGATCTGCGCAGAGTGTTTGCAGCGGACAATCAAGACGACTGTCTGGCCATGCTCGATGACGTGACCAAGCTGGACAAAAGCGAAGAGGACATGATCCTGATCAGAACCACGGCGCGCAGCAAAAAGATGGCGGTGCAGCTGGCGGAATCTTTTGTGCACCACCTGGACCGCGTCAACAAGACCAAACGGTTCACCTCAGCCCGCTACACCCGCGAGTTTATCGAAAAGAGGTTGGCGGACAACGAGGCGGACCTGCGCCGCACCGCCGAAGCGCTGCGTGATTTTCAGCGCGCTCATCGCGTCATCTCCATCGAAGAGCAGACCAAAGCCGCCATCACCGCCATGGCCGAGTTGGAAGCGCAGATCGCGCTCAGCGAGGTCAGCTACAACATGGCGCGCCGCCAAATGGACGCCAGCCATCCGGAGGTTCAACAGCTTCGCATCAAACGTGAAGAGTTGAAAAAACAGGTGGCCAAGCTGGAGACCGGCGCCCGCATGGACAGCGCCAGCTATGTGGTGCCGTTCGATAAGCTGCCGGATTACGGTTTGCAGTATGCCTTTCTGCTGCGCGATGTCGAAGTGCAGAAAGCGATCTACAAACTGTTGATGCAGCAGTATGAGCAAGCCAGGATCCGGGAGGCCAAGGACACGCCCACCATTCAGATCTTGGATAAACCGGTGGAACCGGACAAACGCAGCAAACCCAAACGCGGCATCATTGTGATCAGCGCCGCTCTGTTGAGCGTCTTTGTCAGTCTGTTGATCATGTCGCTGTTCGAATATGTGAACCGCTTAAAGACCGTTGACCCGGCCGGTCACGCCCAACTGCAGTCCGCGGTCAATGTGCTTAAAAACGATTGGCGAGGATGGTTTGGCCGTAAAAAGTGACAACCGCTTCTTTGCGAACCAGGCTTTTTCGCTCGTTCTGCCGCCCGCGCAACGGACCTATGCGGTTTTAGCCAGTCTTCCCTTTCTGCTGATCTATCTGGCCCTGGTTTTTTACGCCGGAGCTGGAACCGCCCTGGCGCTTTTCGCCGGCCTCTGCCTCGCGGCCGTCGTCTTTATGCGGCCCATCTATGGACTGGTGTTCTGCCTCTTTATCATCTTTTCCCACCTGGTCTGGGGACTGGGCATCAAACAGGGCTATCTGCCGGTGGTCCTGTTTTCCATCCTCGCCCTGCTGGCGCGAAAAATATACACCCTGGACTTTACTCTGGTGTATGACCGCCAGGTGGTCTATATCACCGCCTTTTTCGGCGTGGCTGTGCTCTCTGTGGTCGGCGCCCTGTTCCCCCTCGAAGCCTTTCAATATCTGATCATCTATGTCAAATTGCTCCTCTTTTACTTTTTGCTCATCAACGTCATCGAAACCAAGCGGCATCTATGGCTCTGCCTGCTCACCATCCTTCTCGCCAATCTTGGTTCGGTGCTCTATGGATTTTACAATCTGTTCTTCGCCCCGCAGTCGGCCGGCGAAATGATGGTCAAAGCGCGCATGCGCGGCCTGACCGACGATCCCAACATCCTCGCCATGGGGGTGGTCTTTATCATCCCCGCCCTGCTGTTGATGCTTTTCCATGAAGGCTGGAAATTTCGATCGTTGCTCTACCTGCTCGGAGTGATGACGCTGCTGGCCGGACTGGTGGCCTCGTTCTCCCGCGGCGGCACCGTGGCGCTCGGCATCGTGCTGGCCATCATTCTGTATCTGAAGCGCAGCTGGCCGCTGTTCCTTCTGGTGCTGCTGCTGAGCCTGGCGCTGATCCTTTTTGTCGTCCCGCCGACCTTTTGGCAGCATCTGCTCACCTTGTTCGATCTGGGAAAATTTCTCGCCGATCCCTCTTTGCGCTGGCGCGGACGCCTGATGATGGGCGCCTTTGAACAGATCAGCCAGAATCCGCTGCTGGGCATCGGCATCGGCAACTGGATGTTGATCACCAGTCGCTATCTGTCGTTGTTGCCGCTGGCGGTGCACAACACGTTTCTCCATGTGGCGGCGGAAACCGGCGTGTTCGGGATCACCCTGTTCTTGCTGATTTTTGTCCGGACGTTTAGCAATTATTACTGCGCCCAAAAGCTGTTCTCACAGACCGGAGAAATTCGCCTGGCGCTGGCGAGTCAGGGTTTGTTTGTCGGCCTGGTGGGCGTTTTCGTCGGCGCCCTGCTTCTCTCCGTACAGGAAGCGTTGATCATCTGGGCCATGTTCGGTCTGAGCGTAGCCATGCGACGCGTGGCGGAGCGGGATATTGGGAAATCCGCGTCAAGCCCGGACGTTTCAGCCCTGCGGAGCCGACGTATGGCGAGTACCTAAAACGACAACTCTTTGTTCTGCCGGCGGGGAAAGCCCGTCATAGACCTGTTCACCCTTTCTATCCTAGGAGCGTCGCATGAAAGTCAATTTTCTCGATCTCAAGGCGCAATATCTCTCCATCAAGTCGGAAATCGACGAGGCCATTCTGGCGGTTTTGAATAAAAGCGCGTTTGCCGCCGGACCGTTTGTCAAATCATTTGAAACCAATTTCGCCCAGCGTCAGGGCGCAAAATTTTGCGTGGGCGTCAACAACGGCACCGCGGCGCTGCACGCCGCCATGATGGCGCTGAACATCGGGCCGGGCGACGAGGTGATCGTTCCGGCCAACACGTTTTTCGCCACCCCGGAGGCCGTGAGCTTGTCCGGCGCCACACCCGTGTTCGTCGATTGCGAACCCCAATACTATAACATCGATCCAGCCAAAATTGAAGGGGCGATCAGTAAAAAAACCAAAGCGATCATCGCCGTTCACCTCTATGGCCAACCGGCCCAGGCGGATCAAGTGAAAAGAATCAGCGATAAGCACGGACTGCTGCTCATCGAGGACTGCGCCCAATCCCATCTGGCCGAGCTGAACGGCCGGCCCACCGGCACCTTCGGCGTGTGCGGCTGCTTTAGCTTTTATCCGGGCAAAAACCTCGGCGCCTACGGCGAAGGCGGCGCGGTGATCACCAACGACGAGGCGCTCTACAACAAACTCATGATGATCCGCGATCACGGCAGCGCTAAAAAATATTATCACGATCTCATCGGCCACAACTATCGCCTGGAGGGCCTGCAGGGCGCCATCCTCGACGTCAAGCTGCGCCATCTCGACGCCTGGACCGAAATCCGGCGCCGCAACGCCGACGCCTATCGCCGGGAGCTGGCGACGTGCGGCGAGATCGTGGTACCGGAGGAGATGGCCGGCGCCAAACATGTCTATCACCTGTTCGTCATCCGCAGCAAGCAACGCGATGCGCTGCAAAAATATCTGCAGGAGAACGAGGTCTACACCGGGATCCATTATCCCATCCCCTGCCATTTGCAAAAAGCCTATGCATCCCTGAATTACGCCCGAGGCGCGTTCCCGGTCAGCGAAACCTATGCGGACGAAATTCTTTCTCTGCCCATGTCGGAGATGCTGAGAGAGGAAGAGATCGCTTTTGCGGCCAGAACCATCAAAGCCTTTTTCGCCAAATAACGGCCTGCACGCCTGCCGATGGCGCCGGAAATCGGTTCCGCTGAAAGGGCTGCTCAACCTGGGCGAACCGCCGGCAAGAAAACGGGCTCGGTTCCACTTTCCGCCGCCCTTTTTTGCCAGGAGGACAGAACCATAAAACAATTGATCAAAGCCACCACCCTGTCGGGCGCCTTTACCGTCCTCAACACGGTCATCAGCTTTGTTAAAACCAAAGTCATGGCGCTGCTCTTGGGAACAGAGGGCGTGGGCTTTATCGGACAGCTGAACAGCTTTTTTCTCCTGCTGAGCAACGCGACCTCGTTGGGCAACAACGTCGGCGTCACGCGCTTTGTCGCTGACTTTAAGGCGCAAGGGGAAGATGAAAAAATCAACCGTCTGATTCACAGCGTCCGCCTGGTCATCGGCTTTTTTGTTTTGTTCTGCGTGATCCTGGGGATCGTGTTTTCCCGCACCCTCTCCCTCTGGATCCTCAAAGATGAAAAATACTTTCTCCCGATTATCATCACCCTGATCGGGCTGCCCTTTACGGTTTTATATCATTTTTACCGTTCGCTGTTCACCGGTTTGCTGGAGATCCGCACCTACGTCCTCACCGGGGCACTCACCGCGCTGGCGGGTTTGCTCCTGCTGCTTCCTCTGGTGTATTTCTTTCGATTGAACGGCGCGGTGTGGCACCTTGCCCTGTTCGCCGCGGCCGGGCTGGTCATCGCACATTCTTTCTACAGGCGAATCAGATCGCGCCGTCTGCCCGGCCTATCGAGGGCGCCCGTTTTTGACCGCGCCATTCTGTCGAACATCCTCCAGTTCGGCGCCGCCAGCCTGATCGCCACCACCAGTCTGTATCTGGCTAATCTGATCGTGCGCAAGATCATCCTCGATCATCTGGGATGGGCACAGGCCGGCATCTACGCGGCCATGCTGCAGATGTCCAACCAATGCATCCAGCTGGTGCTGGAATCGATCAACACCTATTGCTATCCGCGGCTGAGTGGTCTGCAGAAATCCGGAGAGGTGGTGCATGAGCTGAACGAGATCTTGCGCCTCACGCTCACTCTCATCACACCTCTCATCGTGGCGTTTGTTCTTTTCAAGGATCTGATCATCGTCGTGTTCTTATCCCGCGAATTTCTTCTGGCGTCGTCGCTCATCGGCATGCAGCTTTTAGGAGACGCGTTCAAGGCGGTCGGCTGGTCCATCGGCGTCAGTCTGTTGCCGATGAAAAAGCTCAAGGCGTTCGCCCTCATCGACGTGCTGTGGAGCGCGCTGTTCGTCTCCCTCAGCATGGCGCTGGCGCCGCGATGGGGATTGAAGGGAATTCTGGCTGCTTATCTGGCCGGCTATGCTTTTCATGTGGGGGTGAACTATGTGTACGCGGCCAGGACCATCGCCTACCGGCTGTGGCCCGCCAATCAAGTCCTTGCGCTGCTCTCGTTGCTGCTGATTGTTTATACGACGATGTTCTTCCGACCGGCGCCCTTTCATCTGCTGCTCCTTTCCATCGGCGTTCCGGTCTGGTGCTGGAAAGCGGTACGGCGGGAAGAGATCGCAGCGCTATGCCGGATCTTCAAAGGAAAATTTTCAGCATGAAACGGCTGTTGATCCTGTCCCACATGTTTCCCAACCGCAACGATCCGCGCCTGGGCATCTTTGTCTACGATCAGCTGATCGCGCTGAAGGACCGGTACGCGATCCAGGTGCTGGCGCCGGCGCCCTGGTTTCCCAACCTTCCCTTGTTCAGCCGCTGGTCCCGCCATCGGCGAGTGGAAAAAGCAGCAATGCTGAACGGCCTGACCGTCGCATATCCGCGCCGGCTGGTTTTTCCCAAAGGCTACGGGCAGGTGCTGATGGGGCTGTTTTACTTTATTGCGGCGTATCGACGCTGCAAAAAACTTGACTTTGACCTGGTCCACGGCCATGCCGTGTGGCCCGACGGTTTTGCCGCATCGCTGATCGGCCGACTTTTGCACAAGCCGGTGGTCATCACATCCCACGGCGCAGACACCTATCGATTTTTAACCAACATCACCACCCGTCCGTTGGTACGCTGGGGCCTGCGCCATGCCCAACGGGTGATCGCCGTGTCCCTGGCGGAAAAACAGTTCCTGCAGCGGTGGTGCGGAATCGAAGAAAAACTGGTTCTGATCAACAACGGCGTTAATCTGGAGAAATTTTATCCGCAGCCGATGAATACATGCCGGCAACGGTTGCATCTTGCACCGGATAAAAAAATTATTCTCTATGTCGGCTATCTCTATCCGGTAAAGGGTGTGACCTATCTGTTGGACGCCTTCAGCCGGCTGAGGCGCCTGCGGCCGGATCTCCATCTGGTCCTGGTCGGAGGAGGATCAGAGAGGGAGGCGTTGTCCACTCAGGCCTCCAGGCTGGGGATCACCGCCCATGTGACCTTTAGCGGCGAACAGCCCCACGATGAGATCCCCCTGTGGATGAATGCGGCCAACCTTTTTTGTCTGCCCAGCCTGAACGAGGGCTGGCCCACGGTGCTGTTTGAGGCGCTGGCCTGCGCCAAACCCATTGTGGCCACCCGGGTGGGCGGGATTCCGGAGGCCATCGGCGACGAGCGATACGCGATCCTGGTGGAACCGGCACAACCACAACCCTTGGCTGAGGCTTTGGATAGAGCGCTGCTAAAAGCCTGGAACCCATCCGATCTGACGGACTATGCCCGGAGAAACAGCTGGCAGGCCAAAGCGGATGAATTGCACATCATTTACGAGTCCCTGACCCCATGAGCACATTGAAAAGCAAATCCATCCTCTCTCTCGCCAGCTGCCCCTTTCGCCAGCAGCCGGTGCTGCGCAAAGAGGCGGCGACGTTGACCAAAGCCGGGTGGCGGGTTTCGGTGATCGCCTGGGATCGACGCGCCCTCCACCCTGCCTACGACACCGTCGACGCAGTGGCGGTGGAGAACATCCTTATCCACGGCAGCTATGGCACTGGAAGTCTCAGCATGATCGTCAAGACGCTGATGTTCTGGTTCATCGCCGTGAAGCGCCTGATTAAAAAGAGAAACACCTTTTCCATCCTCCACTGTCAGGATCTGAGCACCCTTCTGCCCGCTTTTATCGCCAGCCGGCTGCTGAGAAAAGTCATGGTGTTCGACAGCCACGATCCCTATCCGGAGATGCTCGCGCTTACCCAGCCGCGCTTCATGGTGACCCTGGCGGCGTGGATCGAAAAATTTTTCTGCCGGCGGGTCGACGCGATCCTGACCGTGAACGGACTGATGAAAGAACGGTTTGAAAAAATCACTGCACGCCCCATCACGATTGTCTACAATTATCCCGAACTAGACGTTTTCCAGGCTGAGGCTAAACCGGTTGAAACCGATCGAACGCCGCTGGTCATCGGTCGTATCGGCACGCTCGCCGAAAACCTGGGCATCGAGGAGACGATCGCCGCGTTTATCGCCGTGGCCGAAGAATTTGACGTGCGTCTGCTGTTCGTAGGGCGCCTCGCTGATACATTGCGGGATAAAGTGCTGCGCCTTATCGAACCGGTTCGCGACCGTGTGCAGCTGGTGGCGGACATCCCTTATTTTCAGGTGCCCGCCTATTACCGGCAAATGGACATCTCGATGGTGCTCTATGGGGGGCAGGGCATCTCACCCTACGTCAGTCCCATGAAGCTGTTCGAATCCATGGCCATGGCTGTGCCGGTGATCGCCTCGGATGTGGGCGAGGTGCGCTCGGTGATGGAAAAAAGCGACTGCGGCCTGGTGGTCGACTGCGGCGATGTGCCTGCGGTGGAGGCCGCCCTGCGCCGGTTGTTGCGCGACGCTGCGCTGCGCCGGCGAATGGGAGAGAACGGGCTTGCTCAAGCGCGTGCAGAGTACAATTGGGAGATGGAGGGAAAAAAACTGATCCGCATGTATGAAGAGCTGTTAACGCAATGACCGTGAGACCGAAAAAAACATAACCCCAACCTGTCGCAGTCGGAACCGGTTGAAAACATCGCGCCCGCTTTTTCACGACGCAGTCAGCGCCGGCCTGGCCGCTGCTCCGTAGAACCGTTGCGCTTTGTCGGAGTGAAACGAAATGAAAAAAATACATGCCTGTAAAGGTTCCAACCGCCCGGCGATAGCGATGCTGCTATGCTGCCTGCTGAGCGCCGGCATGGCGCAAACCGTCTGGCGCCCGTTCAGTGACGATAGCCCATGGAACACGCCGGTCGGCGACCTGCCGCTCATCGACAAAAATTCCAGCGTTTATCTGAGGCAGACCACCACCCTGTACCGCCAACGCACGCTGAGAAACACAGAGTGCCCGGTCTCTGCCACGCGGCAGAGTTGGGGGATTGCGCTCTTTTTCATCGACGGACTTTACCCCTACCCCAAAGAGCTGCTGATCTCCTGCCATAGCTCCTGGGGCAAGCCGCTGACAGTGGCTCTGCCCAAATGGGCTGAGCCAGACCGCTCAGAAGACGCCCACCTCTGCCTCATCGACCGCGACAAAGGGCTGGAGTGGGATTTTTGGAATGTAAAGGGAAAATATCCCAGGTTTTCCTGCGGCAGCAGTGCGCTGGTCCACACGCGGGCGTCCGGCGTGATCACGGCCGCGCACGGCTGCCGGGAATCCGGCTTTCCTCTGTCCGCCGGTCTGGTGCGGCCGGAAGAGCTGCGCAGCGGCGAGATCCGTCACGCCCTGGTGTTCGGCTTTGACGGCCGCAACGGCTACGATCAATTCGTCTACCCTGCTATCACCGGATGCGATAATCAATTCGGACCCAACGGCCACCACGTGCTGCCCATGGGCAGCCGCTTACAGCTGTCCCCGGATTACGATCTCTCCACCCTGACCCCGGCTGCGCGCATCGTCGCCCGGGCGCTGCAGACCTATGGCATGTATCTGGGCGACGAGGGCGACGGCCACTCCCTGGGCGTGTATTTTCAGACCCTGGGGGAGATCGACAACGACGGCGTGGTCGATGACTGGATCAAATTATGGAAGGGCCTGTGGAATGAAGAGGATCGCGCCTCCCTGGCTAAACTGAACGCCGGCCATTTCCGCGTCCTGGAGCTGCCGGCCATCGGCGCCGGAAGGCCACCGCTGATCGCGTTCACCGCGCTGCCGGACACGATCACGACGGACAAGGAGATCCAATTCAAAATTGAAAAACGGGCCGGCGATCAGCCGATAGCCCGGGTGCAGTTCTTCCTCGATCAAACCTCCTACGCACAACCCGCCTACACTGACAGGACCGCGCCCTTTAGCTGGCGGGTCGGCAAACGGCGATTGAGTCCAGGGCTTCACAGTATTCGCGCCGTGGCCACTGACCAAAAGGGTTCGAAAAACTGGACGAGCCGCAAGTTCTATGTGGTCCGATAATCCCGGCATTGGACCAGGTGGGGCCGCTTTGGTGGAAATGGCCGGCTGGAGCACAACGACAGCCGGCGTCCGGTTGCGGCCCGCGATTCCCCCATATGTTTTCCGCGCATAAAATACTTTGATTTATGCGGCTGGTTTGTTATATTTTCTATTCAAGGTTGCGGTCAGTCACTCACGACAAATAGTCTGCATGCAAGCGAATTACCCGCTAGTTTCCATTGTCATTCCCATGCTCAACGAGATCAGCGCCATCGAGCGCTGCATTCGCTCGATCGAGGAGCAGGATTATCCCCAGGATCGCATCGAGATCCTGGTGGTGGACGGCCTGTCTACAGACGGCTCCCGCGAGCGGGTCCTGGAGATGGCCAAAACCGCAGGCAACCTGCGCCTGCTCGACAATCCGGCGAAACGCACGCCGATCTCTCTCAATCTCGGAGCGAAAAACAGTCGCGGCGAGGTGGTCATCATCCTCGGCGCGCACACGCGGATCAAATCCGATTTCGTCCGGCTGAACATTCACTATCTGCAGACCCTCCAGGTCTCCTGCGTCGGCGGCACCCAGATCAACACCGGCGACACCTTTATGCAGACCGCCATCGGTTGCGCCATGGGATCCCGTTTCGGCATTCCCAGCGCGCCCTACCGGTTTGATAAAAAAGCCCGTTTCGTCGACACCGTGGTTTATGCGGCCTATAGAAAAGAGCTGTTTGAGCACGTCGGCTATTTCGACGAAGAGCTGCACATCGCCGAAGACGCGGAATTCAACTGGCGCATCCGCCAGGCTGGTCACCAAATATACTTTACGCCGGATATCGTATCCTATTATTATCCCCGCAAGAATCTTGTCCAGTTGGCCAAACAGTTCTTCAACTATGGCATTCTGCGGGTCAATGTAGTCAAAAAACACGGCAACGCCGTCAAGCTGCTGCATATGATTCCGCCGTCCTTTCTGCTGAGCTCCTTATTGCTGGCCGGCTGGGGGCTGAGGCAGCCTGCGGCGTGGCGGATTTTGGCCGGACTGTGGCTGGTCTATGCGCTGTACGTCGCTGCCGCCTCTTTCATCACCGCCCGTCAGAACCGTACCATGGTGATGACCCTGGTACTGCCACTCGTCTTTATGGTGATGCAGATCAGTTGGGCGGCGGGTTTTCTGGTCGGGATCGTAAAAACGCACTGATCACCGGCCGCCCTTTGCACCGGACCTTTGGGTTGCTGCATGCCGAAACCAATAGAAAAACTGCTTCTCCTCACCGTCGATTTCCTCACCATCCAGGCGGCGTTCTGGGGCTTGCTGCAATTGCGCACCAGCCTGCATCTGTTCGCCGTGCCCGGCGGCCTGATGCAGCTGCAGGTCTCGCTGGTGATCTATGTTTACTGGCTGTTGCTGTTTCTTTTTTTCGGCCTGTATCAGTCCTGGTACACGCAGTCGCGTTTTGACGAAACCATCTCGGTCTTTAAGGCGATCGCGTTCGGCACCCTGCTGATTGTACTGCTGACCGCAGAACCGGAGCAGGACCTCTCTCAACCGCCCACGATCGGCCGGTTGATGATCATCAGTTATTTTGCCCTCATGGTGTTCTGTGTCGCCGGCGGCCGCCTCATCCTGCACACGATGCAGAGAAAACTGCTGCAGGCCGGCGTGGGGCAGCGCAATACGCTCATCATCGGCTGGAACGGAAAATCCAAAAGGCTGGCGGACAAGATCAAACAGTTTCCGGCTCTGGGCTATCGGGTGGTGGGCTTTGTCGCTTTGAAACCCGAAGAGATCGGCAAAACCCACAATGGCTTGAGCGTGCTGGGCAGTCTCGACGACCTCGATCGCTTGGTCGGCGTGCAAAGAGTCGAAGAGGTGATCCTGTCGCTGGGACAATTGCCGCAGAAACGGGTGATGCACGTCATCGGACTGTGCGACGAACAGCCGGTGCACATCAAAATCGAGCCCGAGCTGTACCACGTGGTGATGGGGCAGGCGCGCACCCAGCAGATCTATGGATTTCCGCTGATCGAGATCAACCCGCAGATCATGCCGGCGTGGGAACGGCGCGTCAAACGGATGCTGGATATCGTCTTCGCCGTTCTCTTTTTGCTGCTCCTCCTGCCGGTCATGCTGATCACCGCAATGCTGATCAAGCTCGATTCCAGGGGACCGGTGCTCTTCAATCAGCAGCGGGTGGGAAGGAACGGCAAGCTGTTCACCATCTACAAGTTTCGCACCATGATCAAGGACGCGGAAAAATACACCGGACCGGTCTGGGCGGAGAAAAGCGATCCGCGCATCACCCGCATGGGGCGGTTCATGCGCAGAGTGCGGCTGGATGAATTTCCTCAGTGCATCAACGTGTTGAAAGGCGACATGAGCCTGGTGGGGCCGCGGCCGGAACGGCCGTACTTTGTGGAAAAGCTGAAAGAGGAGTATCCCTATTACACCCGCCGGCTCAAAGTAAAGCCGGGCATTACCGGCTGGGCCCAGGTAAAGGGCGAGTACGACACCAGCATCGAAAACGTGCGCGAAAAACTGCAGTACGACCTGTACTATATCGAAAACATGTCGCTGCGCATGGACATACGGATCATGCTGTACACCGTTTTCGTCATGTTGCGATTTAAAGGACAGTAGGCAGGTGCGGGTGCGTCATGGACGCCCCTGCGAACGAATCAAACAAGAGGTGCTCAACCATGTTGGATGTCAAGGTTATCCGCGAAAATCCCGAGGCCGTGCGCCAGGCCGTCAAAGACAAGGGCGATCAGGCGGATGTGGACGGCCTGTTGAAATGGGACGTCGCCCGCCGCGAGATCATCGCCCGGGTGGAGGCCGGCCGCGCCGAACAAAACCGCGTCACCCAAAAGGTGGCGGAGATGAAAAAGGCCAAACAGGACGCGGGCGAAATCATCGCGGAGATGAAAGCACTTTCGGATCGCATCAAGGGATGGGACGAAGAGCTGCGTGCGGTGGAGGCCAAGATCTATGAGATCCAAATCCGCATCCCCAACATTCCGCACGCCAGCGTGCCCAAAGGCGATCCGTCCCATAATTTGGAGATCAAACGCTGGGGCGATCCGCCGAAAATCGATTTTCACCCATTGCCCCATTACGAACTCGCCGAGCGGTTGAGCCTGGTGGATTTCAGCCGCGGCGCCAATCTGGCCGGCAGTTCCTTTGTCAGCTACCGCGGTCTCGGCGCTAAACTGGAACGGGCGCTGATCAATTTCATGATCGATGTGCACGTGGAGAAACACGGCTACACGGAGATCTTTCCGCCGTTCGTGGTCAAACGCGAGGTGCTGTTCGGCACCGGCCAGTTGCCGAAACTGGAAGAGGACATGTACCACATTCCGCAGGACGATCTATTTCTTATTCCAACGGCCGAAGTGCCGGTGACCAATTTACACCGCGGCGAGGTGCTGGACGGCGAGGATCTGCCCATCCGCTACACCGCCTACACCCCCTGTTTCCGGCGCGAAGCCGGCACCTATGGCAAAGACACCCGCGGCCTGGTGCGCATCCATCAATTCAACAAAGTCGAGATGGTCAAGTTCGTCAAGCCGGAATCCTCCTATGAGGAGTTGGAGAGCCTGCTGGCCGAGGCGGAGGAAATTTTACAGCTGTTGGGATTGCCCTATCGCGTCATCCTGCTGGCCAGCGGCGATCTGAGCTTTTCCGCGGCCAAATGCTACGACATCGAGGTGTATGCGCAGGGGATGGATAAATGGCTGGAGGTTTCTTCCTGCAGCAACTATGAGGACTTTCAGGCCCGCCGCGCCAACATCCGCTTTCGCGCCTTCAAAGGCGCAAAGCCGGAATATGTGCACACCCTCAACGGCTCCGGGCTGGCGCTGCCAAGAACCGTGATCGCCCTTATGGAGAATTATCAGACCGAAGAGGGTAACGTGATTGTGCCGCCGGTGCTGCGCCCCTACCTGGGCGTGGATCTTATCAAACGCTGAGTGCGGCGAACCCGCGTCTAAAAAAAGGTCGGGCGCGATAAAAGGCGCCCGACCTGATTTTTTATTTCCCCAATGACCTATCGTGTTACGGTTTGTTCTTCGGCTCCGCCGGACTTTCCGGCTTGGCCTCGCCGGGTGTTTCTAAAATTTTTCGCAACCGCTCCAGCAGATCCTCCATGCGTTGCCGCTCACTGCGGATGCGCTCCAGCTCCGCCTCCGCCCCTTCGGTTTTCTTCCGCTCCTTGGCCAGATCGTCATAAATTTTTTCTTCCGGCGTCGCCTTTTCGATGATGACCGCCCGCTTGAGCGCATTCTCCTTTTTGCGCACCATCTGCGCTTTGGCGGGATTCAGCGAGAGCAGGGCGCCGACGCTGATGCGCCATTGCGGCAGATTCAATTCGTCATGCCAGGGCACCGCGGCGTAGCTGCCCTGTTCGCCGTTATAGAGCGTCTCATCCTTGCCGCCCAAAATACGCAGATCCATCGCCACCCGCAACTTCATCCACAAATTCGGTGCATAGGTGATGCCGGGCGTCGCATAGAGGCTGTTCTCACGCGTGTAGGCGTTCACCGGCGGTTTGGAGGAAAACGCGCGGCCATGGATCTCGCCGAAAAAGCCGAAATCCTGCCAGGTGGTGCTAAAGGCGCCGCCGTAGATGAACTCCACCGTGTTTTTTTCCACCGTCAGTGTATCCAGGGGGTTGGCCACCAGACGGGCGCCCACGTCGTTATGCGTCACCACGCCGGCGTTAAAATGGATGTTCATTCCGGTTTCAGGATACAGCGGTTCAGTAAGGATGGTGGCCAGGGCGGTGACGCCCACGTTGATGCGGCCGGCGGAATAGTTTTCCAGCGGCAGGTTGTGAAACTCACCGGTGGGCAGACGGAGATCCAGTTGCACGCCAAAGCGCGTGTTGCCGCTGCTGCGGCCCAAGGATCCCAGCTTGGCATGCAGAATCAGATCATCCGGCAGATTGTAGCCGTTGCTGTTGCGATGATTGTCCTGATAGAGAATGGAGGAAATCCCCAGTTCAAAGTGGGAGGTGAGACCATACGACAGGCCAAAGCTGCCCTGAATGTCCCAGAAGGTTTGACCCGCGGATAGTCCGGAGGGCTCCTGATGAACCTCGTCCTTGAAAAAGGCGCGCGCGTGAGCGCCAAGGAACAGGGCGGATTTCGGCGCACCGTAGGCCGGCCGAACGTGAAGAGTCCCGGACCCGAATCCGATAGTGGACGCGACCACGTTCGATGAAGACAGCAGCCAGAGCACGGAAGCAGGGAGCAGGACAAATCGTTTCATCTGCAAGCCTTCCACTAAAACGAATCAGTATTTCAAGCTAGAGTAATGTACCAAAAAGTTCAGACCCATGCAATACCAAAATTTTTGGTCCGGGGGAATGCAGCTTGCCGTTCACGCGCCTCTGCGCAGATGCGGCGGGCGAACAGGCCCCGTCCTCAGCCGGAAACGAGATAGAAAAAAATAGGGCTCAACCGCACCGTTGTGCCTGTCTTTATAATACAAACTAGTATCTTTTTTGTTAAAAAATAACATTTTTGTATTAATTCATTTGATCAAATAACCACATTAGAGAAGGAAAATCCACGCTTTTCGCCCTGTGGCGAGCAAAAAGACAGACCTAGCGACAAAACTAACACGTTAATATTATTCAAATTTGTATGAATTAAACATATTATTACATTTATGTAGTATTTATCATAGTCAAATGCTCCTGAGAGCGGCGCCTTCTGCCGCAGCAATTATTCTAACAATCTACTTAACAACGGCTTACAAAATTGAGTGCAAATAGAACAACGCCCCGCTTCTGGCATTCTATTTGCTTTCGGGTGGCCAAACAACGATAATTCTGCCTGATGGAAGAGTGTATGAAATTAACCGCCTGCAAACGGATGTTGCCGCTGACCTTGCCGGTCTTCGCCGCGCTGTCCCCGGTCTATGCCCAGTCCCCAGCGCCCTGCGCCATCGATTCCGGCGCCACCGCCTGGATGCTCACCTCCACCGCTTTGGTCCTGCTAATGATCCCGGGCCTGGCCATGTTTTACGGCGGCCTGGTGCGCACCAAAAATGTGCTCGGCACCATGATGCACAGCTTTGCCGCCATGGCCATCGTCGGCGTGCTCTGGGTGGTCTGCGGCTATGCCATGAGCTTTGGCCCAAACGCCCTGGGCGGCTGGATCGGTTGGAAAAAAGAGTACTTTTTTCTTTCCGGCATCGACACCACCATCCTCAACGCCCATGTGCCGGAATATGTCTTTGCCATGTTCCAGGGAAAATTCGCCATGATCACCCCCGCGCTGATCGCCGGAGCGTTTGCCGAACGCGTCAGCTTTCGCGGATACTGCCTGTTTATCACTCTGTGGAGCCTGCTGGTCTATAATCCCCTCTGCCATTGGGTCTGGGCCAGCGACGGCTTTTTGTTCAAGCTGGGCGCCATCGATTTCGCCGGCGGCACGGTGGTGCATATCGCAGCCGGCGTGTCCGGTCTGACCGCAGCTCTGTACCTGGGCGCACGACGCGGCTATCCTAAAACCGCCATGAATCCCAGCAACCTGGTCATGACCCTCATGGGAGCAGGACTGCTGTGGGTGGGTTGGTTCGGTTTCAACGCCGGCAGTTCAGTGTCCAGTGGATTGGATACCGCCCGTGCGCTGACGGTCACCCAGGTCGCCGCTGCCACGGGTGCAGCCATGTGGATGTTGATCGAAGCACTGCAGCACGGTAAAGCCACCAGCCTGGGCATTGTCAGCGGCATTCTCGCTGGTTTGGTGGTCATCACCCCTGCGGCCGGTGTGGTGCAGCCGGCCGGCGCCATGGCTCTGGCTGCGGTGGCCTCGTTGGTCTGCTATGCAAGCATTCAAATCAAAAACAGAATGGGCTATGACGACAGCCTCGACGTGTTTGGCATTCACGGCGTCGCCGGTCTGCTCGGCGCCCTGTTTTTAAGCTTTTTCATCCGGCCGGCGTGGATGGCCGAAGCCGCTGCCAAAGCCGGCGGCAGTTGGACCGCCTGGCAACAACTGGCCGTGCAGTCCCTTGGCGTGGGACTCACCATCCTCTACTCGGGCCTGCTCTCCCTCGGACTGGTGATTCTGGTGGAAAAGACGGTGGGCTTCCGCCTGGAGGGCAAGTTAGAGTCCGCCGGCATGGACAGCAGCCTGCACGGCGAACAAGGCTATGGATTGATCAACCTGAGTTAAGGAAGGACAGGACCCCTGCATGAAACTGGTCACCGCCATCATACAACCGGACAAACTGGACGATGTGCGCGAAGCGCTCATCGCGGCCGAGATCACCCGCATTACCGTCAGCCGGGTGTCCGGCCATGGTCGCAGCGTCAATCAGGATTTGTATCGCGGCCAGACCGTGGTCCCGAATCTGCTGCCCAAAGTCCGGCTTGACATCGCCTGCAATGATGCGTTCGTAGAGATCACCGTGGCGGCCATCTTGCAAGCCGCGCGCCATAACGGCGGCCGTATCGGCGATGGGAAAATATTCATCACCCATTTGGAAGAGTGTATTCGCATTCGCACCGGCGAACGGGGCGGCGACGCCATCTAGGCGCTGAACAGCCGTCCGCTTTCGTCCCGGTTCACTATTTTTATTCATCATCCCCATCAAGGAGAAAAAAATGTCCATCAAAACATCCGGCGCCAATCTGCGCCAACAGGTTCTATTGACCATCGCCGCTAATAATAAAATAGACTATACGCCGCAGACCGTGTCGAGCCCCAAGATTTATGGCATCAACTGCTTTACCGAGCAGGTGATGCGCGAAAAGATGCCCAAGGATGTGTACAAAAAACTGCGCGCCACCATCCGCAAAGGCGAAAAGCTGGACATGGCCATCGCCGACGTGGTGGCCCACGCCATGAAGGAATGGGCCTTGAGCAAGGGCGTCTCTCATTTCACCCACTGGTTTCAGCCGCAGACCGGACTGACCGCGGAAAAGCATGACGCCTTTATCGAAATTGATGAAGAGGGCATGGCTCTGGAACGGTTCCGCGGCGAGCAGCTGGTGCAGGGCGAACCCGACGCCTCCTCGTTCCCCAGCGGCGGCATGCGCACCACCTTTGAGGCGCGCGGCTACACTATGTGGGACCCCTCCAGTCCGGCGTTCATCATGGAAGGACCCAAGGGCGGCATCCTCTGCATCCCCTCGGTCTTTATCAGCTACACCGGTGAAGCGCTGGATAAAAAAACGCCGCTGCTGCGCTCCATGGAGTCGCTGAGCCGTTCGGCGCTGAAAATATTGCAGCTGTTCGGCAACAGCAAAGCCGACCGGGTGATCACCACCATCGGCACCGAGCAAGAGTATTTTCTCATCGACAAGTCGTTTTTTACGCTGCGTCCGGACCTGCGCATCACCGGCCGAACGCTGCTGGGCGCGGAACCGCCCAAGGGACAGCAGCTGGAGGACCATTACTTTGGCGCCATCAAGGACCGCGTCCTCGCTTTCATGCAGGACTCGGAGGTCGAGCTCTACAAAGTGGGCGTGCCGGCCAAAACCCGCCACAACGAAGTGGCGCCGCATCAGTTCGAAATTGCACCGATCTTTGCCGAAGCCAATGTGGGGGCGGACCGCAATCAGTTGATTATGGAAATTCTGAAAAAAACGGCCAACCGCCACGGACTGTCGCTGCTGCTGCACGAAAAACCCTTTGCCGGCATCAACGGCAGCGGCAAACACAACAACTGGTCCATGGCTGATTCGGAGGGCAACAATCTGCTCGAACCCGGCAAAACGCCGGATGAGAACCTGCAGTTCCTGGTATTTCTCACCGCCGTGCTGCGCGCCGTCTATTATTATGGCGATCTGTTGCGTGCCGCCATCGCCTCGGCGTCCAACGATCACCGACTCGGCGCCAACGAAGCGCCGCCGGCGATCATGTCCGTTTTTCTCGGCGATCAGTTGACCAAAATCCTCGATGCGATTAAAACCGGAAAAACCGTCAAGGCGACGGCGCAGAACATCATCGATCTGGGCCTCACCAAACTGCCGGCCATTCTGCGCGATAACACGGACCGCAACCGCACCTCACCCTTTGCCTTCACCGGCAACAAGTTTGAATTCCGCGCCGCCGGCTCGCTGGCCTCGGTGTCGCTGCCCAACACCATCCTCAACGCCGCGGTAGCCGATTCACTGGAAGTGCTCTACGCCGATCTCGAGAAAGAGATCGAAAAGGGCACGGAATTCAAAACCGCGGTGATCACCATTCTGCGCAAGCACATCAAGGATACCGAGGCCGTTCGCTTCAACGGAAACAACTATAGCAAGGAGTGGGAACAAGAGGCGGCGCGACGCAATCTGCCCAACGTTAAAAACACCGCCTATGCCCTGGACAGCCTGGTGGCGCCGAAGAACCTTGAAATGCTGTTGCGTCAGAAGGTGTTCAATAAAATCGAGCTGGAATCGCGCTATCACACCAAGCTGGAACAATACATCAAGACCATCGAGATCGAGTGCGAGACCATGAACAACATGATCAACGGCATGGTGATCCCCGCGGCCATGACCTACCAGGCGACGCTCATCGAGGTGGTGCAGGGATTGAAAAACCTCAATGCCGTGGTGCCGGAAGCGTCGTACAACTCCGAGATCGATCTGCTGAAAAAGATCACCGAAACCATCGCCCGGCTCAAGGCGGGCCAGAACGATCTGACGGCCGCGGTGGAAAAAGCCGAGGTGATTGAGGATCTATCGCGCCGCGCCAAGTTCATCGCCGATCACATCCTACCCCTGATGACCAAGGTGCGCAAACCGGCGGACGAGCTGGAGAACCTGGTGGCGGACGATCTGTGGCCGCTGCCGAAATATTCAGAAATGCTCTTCATCCTGTGAACGAATGACGCCCGGCTTGATCAGCCGGGCGTTCTGCTCTCCACACCAAACCGCCTTGTCCACCGCTGCATCCATATCTCCGGTTTCACTCCACTCCGCCGCCAGACCAGCGGCAAACGCATCCCCGCTGCCGATGGCATTGACCGGGACAACGGCCTTCACCGGCCGGCGGACCACGCGTCCACCCTGCACATACCATACAGGCTGTGCACCATCGGTCAACACCACGCGGATGCCGCTCTGCTCCAGAGCGATCATCTTTTCCATAATTTGCGTTTCAGACACCGTAGAACAACCCGGAAAAAACGTATCCTGAAACTCTTGCCGGTTGGGCTTGATCAGGTCGGGCTGACTGGCCAGTGAATCCAGCAGATCCCTGCCGCGATAATCCAAAAGGACGGGTACGCCCCGCTCCCTGGCCTGACGCACCATCCAGGGCAAAATATCCGCGGTGAATCCAGGGGCCTTGCTGCCCGAAAGGATCACCATACGAGTCTCTGGCAGCAGCTGCAGAAAACGCGCGCGTATTCGTCCGTCCGTGTGCGGCGACACCGGCGGCGCCTCTTCGACGATCTCGGTGGCGGTGTGCGCAGTTAAACTGAGCAGCGTCGTGCAGATGCGAATCTCTGATTCCGAATCCACCCAACTCAGAACTAGCCCGTCCTGCCTGGTCAACTCGACAAAGTAATCGGCAAGCACACCGCCCAGTTGGGTGAGATGTATCGCCTCTTTGCCCAGCTGATGCAGCACACGGGTGACGTTCACCCCTTTGCCAGAGGCATCCACCCGCAGCGCGAGGCATCGGTTCACTTGATTTTCCTGCAGGCAGGCGAGCTCGCAGGTGCGCTGCAACACGGGATGCAGAGAGACAGTCAAAAAATGCATGAGATCGATTCCATAGAGGGAGGGTTGGTCGAGCGAGACGCCGCGGATCCGCTCATCTCCTGTGCAAGTTCTGCTGCAGCAACCGTTGCATCAGCCGTTTGATAAACTCGTCCTGCTGGATGTGAACGCCGATCCGGCCGTTGGCCGGCTTGCTTTCATCGATCACGGTGAAACCATTGTCCAACACCCTGACATGCGCCGGACGGGTGACGAACAATTCGGGCCACAACAGCATGCCGACCGCCACCGCATCATAAAGGATCGGGGTTTCCAATTCCCACAGGCTGTACAGCCCGCACAGGGCGTTGGTCAACGGACTCTGCCGCATCAAAAGCCGGTTGCGGTTTTTCTCTTCCAGCGCGACAAAAGTGGTGATATCCAGGCCGGCGTAGGTGATCTCTGCGCCGGCGTCGACAAATGTTTTGGCAGAGGCCACATCGGCAGCCACATTCCATTCGGCCGACGGTGCAGGATCCCGGCCATAGCCCATATAAAAAGAACCGAACATGGCGTAGATCGCCTTGGCTTTTTTCAGTGCGTCGGCGTCTTTGGCCACCACATCCGCCATGTTGGGCACCGGGCCGGTTGTGATCAGCACGATTTCACCGGGATAGCGGTCCAGCATTTGAATGATAAAATCAGCCGCCGGAGTGCTGACCGGTTTGACTGCGGCAAAGCCCTCGGCCCAAAAGTATTGCGGATGATAGGGCGCCGGCTTCTGATCTTTGCCGACGATTTGCACGGTCTGTCTGCCCACAGCCACAGGTATCGTCTCACAGCCCGCCTCATAGAGCATCCTGCAGGCGATTTGAGCGCGCAGGTCCGTTCGGCCATGGTCCAGAGTGATGCCCACCAGCTCCAATTCCGGACTGGCTAACACCAGTGCCAGGGCAAAGGCATCATCGATATCGTTGCCAAGATCAAAATCCAAAATCACTTTTTGCCGCTGCCCAGCCGGCGCTGCGCCGTGCGCCAGCGCGGTCATCAGCAGCATCAGCATGCCTAGGAGCTTCATTTTATATCACCTCGTTGTGAATGGTTCAGCAGAATCTCATCGTTCGTACAATAGCCGCCATCCCGGCAACAGAAGGGGGCGTCATGGCCCCCCATGATCAGGCCGTCGCACTGCTCCAGCAGCTGTTTGCTCGCCAGGTGCTGCGCGTTGTTGAACCTGGGCGTCAACTCCCGCAATCTGCTTTTCCAGAACAACCGGCTGGCCAGCGCATCGCCGCAGATCAGCAGAGAGGGGCTTGTATCCAGCCGCAGGCCGTAATGGCCGGGACTGTGACCGGGCAACGGCTGTAACTTGGCAGGATCCGGCAGGTTAGGCCGATCCTCGATCCAGCGAATTCGCTGCGGGCTGCCCAACAGGTCATCGCGCCAGTACTGCCTGGCAAGCCGTTGGCCTTGCCGGGCCTCCTTTTCCAACTGCTTATCTTGCACATCCGGGTAATAGCGCCGGAACACCTCCACCGGATCAGCCGTGTCCATGATCGCGTGGCAATAGCTCCTGGCAAACTCATAATCGACCCGGCTTACGACCACCTGAGCACGCGTAAACAGTCGGTTATTGCCCGCGTGATCCGGATGGACATGGGTGTTCACTACCAAATCCACCTCTTCAGGGCTCACTCCAAGCCGGGCCAGCTCACGTGGCAGGTCCGGCTCTCCATGCAATCCGGTGTCGACGATCACCAGCCGGTCGGGAAAACGCAGAAGCGCAGCCATCAACGGAATAGGCCGCGTACCGGTTCGCAGAAAGGCCGGCATAGACATACGCAGGGGGTAAAAATGAATCACGCTTTCTCGGCCGCCAGGCGTTCTCTGGCCTCCTCGAACATGGGTTCGGCAAAGCTGGAGGGCCAGGTGCGCTCTTCAAAGCTGCGGGTCTGCACGCTTTTTAAAAATCCCTCAAACTGCTTAAAGTAAGAGCCATAGATATGAAAGCTGTCCACCAGATCAGCATATCGCCCCACCGCTACCGGCTGGCCGATCTTCTTGGCGATCTGTTCCGCCATTCGGCGCTGTAGATCCGTGAAGGCGAACGCATTCATATAGGCCGCCTTATAGGCATCTCGTGATCGCCAGTGGGTGTTCATGTTCAAAACCAGTTGACCCTGCTCATCGGCAAGCATGCGGCACCACACGCGTTGAAGGCAGGGTGGATCATTCGTTGGCGGATCCAGTTTGGGATTCCAGGTGATGGCCTGAGCCCGACGCGTGTGTCCTGCCTCACTGAGCTTGTCGATCATATAACTTATCTGATCCACAACCTGGTCCTCGATTTCGTAGCAAAAAAGCCTTTTATGATACGTATAGGTCCATTTGCCCTCTTCCGGAGCGATCCAATGATCGTGCACGCCGATCACCACTTCCTGACGATAGATCTCCAGATCTTCCAATCCACCAGGAAAGGCCCGATGAATGCGAGGCTCGGCAAAGGGATCATCGCACACCCACATCATGGTGCAATCCTTGCTGGCCGGATCATCCGATCTGTCGTATTCCGTTTTAATGGCCACACCGTGCTGCCAGCAGGCGAGCACCGCTTTTTCCCATGCTTCCGGCAAAGTCTTTGCTTGAACGAACAAGGTTGGTATGGAACCGGACATAAACACCTCTCTTGTTAGGATGAATGAATACGCAGATTGTGTGAGGGGATAAATTAAAAAGGCGGAAAAATATTTCCGCCTTGCATAATCGAGCTCAAGTGTGGAACCGCTTATTTAGCTTTGCCTAGGATTTTATAGACGCCTGTTCCGCATTTCTCGCAAGTACCTTTGAGAGCCTCGCGACCATTTTTCATGGTGACCTTCTGCGGGTTCTTTACATCGGTCTTTGCTTTACACTTTACGCAATATGCTTGATCAGCCACAGCCATGTCCTCCCTTTTGATATCAACCGCCGGAACTAAAGTCCCGCTTACTTACATATAAATTTACGGCTTATATTATGTAAAGTCAATTAAAACTTGGCAATTCTTGACTTTTATCGCAAAAAAATTAATTATTCAATAAAAGGAGCAAATCATGATAATCTTTTATTAAATAATATTTTAAATACAAAAACACCTGCAATCAATCCCACAACATTGGCGATAAAATCGGCAAAATCGGCAAATCGGCCCGGAATAAGCAGCTGATGCAGCTCATCCAAAGCAGCAAACAACGAAGCGAAAAGCAAGGAGGACCGCAAAGCAAAGCAGAACCGTGCCTTTTTTCCCTCCGTTGCAGCCCGCACCCAGAGAAATCCCAACACCGCGTAAAAGGCAAAATGATAGATTTTATCTTGAAGCTGAACGCCCAGAGAGGGCGGCGTCAACTTGGGCAAAGAGGTAAGAATGAGCAGCAAGCTTCCCCAGACGACAGGCGGCAAATACCAACGAACAAACCGTGATTCCCGCATCAATTTCCTTTGAGTGTCATCAGTGCATCGGCCAATTTGTTGAGGATGTCCCCAGCCATCATGCCGGCCTGGCCGAATTGCTGCCTGGCCAAATCGCCGGCCAGTCCGTGTACGTAGACGCCGGCCAGTGCAGCATCCAGGCTGTTCAGTCCCTGCGCCAGCAGCGAAACGATCAGGCCGGTGAGCACATCGCCTGATCCGGCAGTGGCCATACCGGGATTGCCGGACGAATTGATGTAGAGCCGTCCATCCGGCGCCGCAATGCAGGTGGGCCCGCCTTTGAGCACCACCACTGCGTTGAACGTCTGGGCCGCCTGCCGGGCGGCTGAAGCACGATTCAGGGCGATCTCTCTGGTGGAGGTGTTCAGCAGTCGCGCCAGTTCGCCGGGATGAGGCGTAAGGATGCGATCCGCCCGGCAATTTTTCAAGGCCGCGGTATGGCGGCTACAGATGTTCAGGCCATCCGCATCCAGCACCAGCGGCAGGGTCAGCTGTTCGAGCAGGCCAAAGACCAATTGACAAGTCGAAGCCTCCTGTCCCAGACCAGGGCCAATGGCGCAGGCGTTCTGACTGTTGATCTTGGTCAACAGAGCGCTCAGCCCCTCTTCGCTCAGGAAGCCCTGATCGCGATCCGGCATGGGCCAGAGCACCACTTCGGTCAATTTTGTCGCCATCACCGTATTCAGGCTGGCGGGAAAAGCCAGATAACAGAGTCCGGCGCCGCTGCGCAGGCAGGCAGTGGCGGAGAGCGCGGCAGCGCCGCAAAAACCAAGGGAGCCGGCCACCACCACAGCGGCGCCCACTTGATTCTTATGGGCGTCTCGGCGACGCAGCGGCAATCTGGCAGCGGCATCCGCCGCTTCGATCAGCCACTGATCTGCCGGCAGGGCTTGCAGAGCCTGGTGCGGCAGGCTGATGTCCACCACTTTGATCTCGCCGCAGCACTCTCTGGCTGGAGGCCAGAGCAGGCCTGATTTGAGCAGGGCCATGGTGCAGGTCACATTCGCTTTGATGGCCGGCCCCTCTACCATGCCGGTATCTCCATTCACGCCGGTGGGGATATCAATGGCCAACACCGGTGCGTCCAGCTGATTGATGAGCTCCACGGCCTGGGCAAAGGCGCCTGTGACCGGTGTTTTCGCCCCAGTGCCCAATAGGGCATCGATGATCAAGCCCGGTTTTTTCAGACCGGCCGACTGTGGAAGGCCAAAGTAAAGGTTTTGCTCCAATTTCTGCAATATTTGCAGGTTGACCAGGCTATCCCCTTTAATTTTTTCCCGATCAGCCAGAATAAACAGCTCAACCTCATATCCCCAATTGCGCAAATGGCGGGCCACCACATAACCGTCGCCGCCGTTGTTGCCCGGGCCGCAAAAGATATGCACCAACCGGTTCCCGGACGGCGCGATCATTTGTACGGCGATTTCGGCGATGCCGCGGCCCGCGTTTTCCATCAGGAGCAGTCCGGGAATGGCGAGGGTCTCCATGGCGAAGCGGTCCAAACCGGCCATCTGTTGGGGGGTTACGATGGGCTGCACACAGGCCTCATTTTATGGTTGTTTGTCCGGATCCGGGGCATCGAGGATCACCACTGCCACCGCCGAGTGATCGCTGTGGCTTAAACTGACCAGAACGCGAAAACGAGCCATGCAGTCGGCCAGAGGGCCGAGTAGTTTGAGCGAGGGTTTGCCGCTCTCTGCGTTGACCACTTGTACGCGCTGCCAGGTGAAAAGACGGTATTGCTCCGGGTTCAGGCACTTGATGAACGCCTCCTTGGCGGCAAAGCGCACCGCCATGGAGGGCAGAGCGACGGCCTTGCCCCGGCAATGCTCGATCTCTGCAGGCGTCAAAATCCTTTCCAGCAGGCGATCGCCCCAGCGCTCAACCACTGTTTTAAACCGGTCCAGATCAACGACGTCGATGCCGACGGCCTGGGTCATTCTGCTCCCTTTCGGCTGTTTCAATTTAAAGTACTATTTATCGTTTTTTTATGCAACAACTTTTCCTTGTATCTGAAAATTTTTAAAGGTAATTTATCGATTGATCCGAAAAAAAATCTCATCACAGGAAAGAAACATGAAACGCATCCTTGTCACCAGCGCACTGCCTTATGCCAATGGCCCCATCCATCTGGGCCATCTGGCCGGCGCCTATCTGCCCGCGGACGTTTATGTGCGTTATCAGCGCATGAAGAAACGCAATGTGCTGTACATCTGCGGCACGGATGAACACGGCGTGCCCATTGCCATCGCCGCGGAAAAACAGGGCATCACGCCACAACAGCTGGTCGATCGCTACTATGCCGATCATCTGGACACCTTTACCCGGTTCGGCATGAGCTTTGATAACTTTTCGCGCACCTCCAGACCGCTGCATCACAAGACCAGCCAGGCGTTCTTTCAGAATCTTTACGATAAAAACGTTCTGGTGGAACGCACGGTGCAGCAGTTCTACTGCGAGACCTGCTCCCGATTCCTCGCTGACCGGTTTGTGGAAGGCGTATGTCCGCGCTGCCAGCAGCCGGGCGCACGCGGCGATCAGTGTGAAAAATGCGGCAGTTCGCTCGAGCAGACCGAGCTGATCAAACCCTATTGCAAAGTGTGCGGCCACACGCCGGTGCTCAAAGACACGCGTCATCTTTTCTTCAAGCTGGGCGACTTTCAGGCCAAGCTGGAAACCTGGCTGGCGGGCAAGAAGGGGTGGAAAGAAAACGTGCTCAACTATTGCCGCGGCTGGTTCAAGGAAGGGCTGGGCGAAAGGGCGGTGACGCGCGATCTAAAATGGGGCATTCAAGCGCCGGCGGCCGGGTATGAGGAAAAGATGATCTATGTCTGGTTCGAGGCGCCCATCGGCTACATCTCGGCCACCAAAGAATGGGCGGAGCGCATCGGTCAACCGGACAAATGGAAAGAGTATTGGATGGACAGCCGCACCAAGCTGGTCCATTTTATCGGCAAGGACAACATCGTCTTCCACGCCATCATCTGGCCGGCCATGATCATGGCGCATGGAGATCTGATTTTGCCCGCCGACATTCCGGCCAACGAGTTTCTCAATCTCCAGGGAGAAAAACTCTCCACCAGCCGCAACTATGCGGTGTGGCTGGGCGAGTATCTGGCAAAATTCCCTCCGGATCCGCTGCGCTACTATTTAGCGGCCATTGCACCGGAGAACAAGGACGCGGATTTCACCTGGACGGAATTTCAACAGCGCAACAATTCCGAACTCGCGGATATTCTCGGCAATTTTATCAATCGCACGTTGACGTTTGCCAAGCGTCAATTCAACGGCGTGCCTGCCGCCGGCGAGCTCAACGATCTGGACCGCGCCATGATCCAGGTCCTGGAAAAAGCGCCGGTGGAGATCGGCGACCTTTTCGAACACTATGAGCTGCGCCGCGGCCTCACCGCCTTGATGGATGTCGCCCGGTTCGCCAACAAATACTTTAACGATCAGCAGCCCTGGGCCACGCTAAAGACCAATCGCAGCCAGTGCGCCACCACCATCAACCTTTGCCTGCATACGGTGCAGACCCTGGCCATTCTCATGGAGCCGGTGCTGCCGTTCTCCGCGGAAAAGACCTGGGCCATGCTAGGCCACACCGGCAGCGTACATGAGCAATTATGGGATGAGGCCGGCAGCCTGACGCTGCAACCAGGACATCGCTTAGGACAGGAGCAAATTTTGTTTAGTAAAATCGACGACAAACAGATACAACCCGAGATCGACCGTCTGGCGGCGATTTCGAAGAACCAATCCCCGACCGCCGCTGCGCCGGAAACGCCCGCTGAGCCGGTGAAAATCTCCTACGATGATTTCAGCCGCGTGCAGCTGCGTCTGGCGCAGGTGCTGAAAGCGGAAAAAGTAGAAAAAGCGGACAAACTGCTGCGTCTGGAGATTCTGGTGGGCGAGGAAAAACGCCAGATCGTGGCCGGCATCGCCAAACACTATGCGCCGGAGCAGTTGATCGGCAAGACCATTGTGGTGGTGGCCAACCTGCAGCCGGCGAAAATTCGCGGGCTGGAATCCAACGGCATGTTGCTGGCAGCCGAGGACGAAACCGGTCAGCTGGCCGTGCTGACGCCGGACCGGCCGGTTTCGTGCGGGGCTAGAGTGAAATGAGGCCGTGGCTGATCGACACCCACGCCCATCTGGACTTTTCCCAGTTTGACGCGGATCGCGAGCAGGTCATCCAGCGCGCGTCCGAGGCAGAGGTCAAAATCATTCTGTCCATCGGCATCGATCTCGCCACCAGCCTTAAGAACATCGCGCTGGCGGAAACGTTTCCCTCGGTCTATGCCGCGGCGGGCATTCACCCGCACGACGTAACGCAGATTCAAGAGGGTGATCTGGACCGGCTGCACGAACTGGTGCATCATCCTCGCGTCAAGGCGATCGGCGAAGTGGGGTTGGATTATTACCGCAACCTGTCGCCGGCCGAACTGCAGCGCCGCACTCTGCGCACCTTTCTGGATTGGTCGTTGGAAACAGGCAAGCCGTTGATCATCCACACCCGCGAGGCGGATGCGGATATCCTGCGTCTGTTGCGGGAAAAAAACCGCGGCCATTGGCGCGGCGTGTTCCACTGTTTTCCCGGCGACCTGGCCATGGCAGAGGAGGTCATGGCCTTGGGATTTCATCTCTCCTTCACCGGCGTGGTGACCTTTAAGAACGCCGCCATGGCCGATGTGGCGGCGCGCGTTCCGCTCCATCGCATGCTGCTGGAGACCGATTGTCCCTATATGGCGCCGGTTCCCCATCGCGGCAAGCGCAATGAGCCGGCCTATGTGCAGCACGTGGCGCAAAAGATCGCCGAACTCAAAGGTCTGTCGTTCGCTGAAATCGCCCGCGCCACCAGCGAAAACGCCTGCGCTCTGTTCGGCTTCAGCCACCCGCCGGTTGACGTATGGGAGGAGGCGGGCGAAATAAAGTGACCATGCATCGCTCTTTGCATCATGCCAAAAAAAGCCTGGGGCAGAATTTTCTTATCGATCCCAACCAGCTGAGCCGTCTGGTGGAGGCGCTGGACCTGCGGGCGAAAGACGCGGTGATTGAAATCGGGCCGGGCACCGGATTGCTCACCGAACGGATTCAACCGCTGGTGCGTAAAATTTGGGCCATCGAGATCGACCGGGACCTGGCCGCTCAGCTGCAGCGCACCTTCAGCGGCGCCGGCAATGTGGAGATCATCCAGGCCGACATTTTAAAGACCGACCTGATCGCACTGTGCGGCGCAGAGTCCGCCCGGGTGATCGGCAACATTCCCTATTATATCACCACACCGATCATCTTTCATGTGCTGGATCATCCTGGCCCGATTCGGGATATGACGCTGTTGATGCAAAAGGAGGTGGGGCAGCGCATCGTCGCTGAACCGAACAGCAAAGAGTACGGCATTCTGGCGGTGTTCAGTCAGGCGTATGCGCAGGTAGAGTTGTTGCGCTCAGTGCCCGCCGCGGTGTTCCGTCCCAAACCCCGGGTGGATTCCTGTCTGGTGCGCTGGACGTTTGACCGGACCGCTGCGTCGAGGATCAAAGAGGATGCGCTGTTCCGCCGGCTGGTGCGCACGGCGTTCAATCAGCGCAGAAAGATGCTGCGTTCCACGTTAAAGACATTTGACGTGCAAAAATTATCTCACTGGGACCTGACGCGCAGGCCCGAAGACCTTACCGTCGCTGAATGGATTCAGCTGGCGAACGATTTGACCTGAGCGAACAGCCAAGTCGGCCGCCTTCTCCTTACCACACCCATCCATCTGGTGCATTACCTCGCCGGTGTAAAAGCCCTTCACCTTACGATCACCACTTTGCCGATCTTTTCCACTTTGGCGTTCTCGCGCACGGCTTCCAGCCGGTACAGATAAACGCCGTTGGCCAGCAGATCGCCGTCTTCATCCCGGCCATCCCAGATTTCGGAAATTTGATTAAATCCCACGGTTGCGAACATGGGCTCGAACTTTTTCAACAGCCGGCCGGCGACTGAAAAAATCTTGAGCGTAACCCGGGCTTCGTTGCTCAGTTCAAAACTGAACTGGGTGTGAGCGGTCATGGGATTGGGATAGTTGAGCAAATTGCGCACGGTAAGAACCGAATCGGCCACCACCTGAAAGGCCGTTTCAACCAGGCTCGAATTGTTGGAATTGTCCCAGGCTTTGATCTGCAGCGTGTGCAGGCCCTCCGTCAGACCGGTGAGCTGATACTTTAACACGCCGCTGGTAAAGCTACCCGAATGGTACTCGAAAAACTGCGTCATATCCTTGGCAGCCGCCTGATCGTCGTCCAGGATCATACTGATCTGATGGCCGATGTCGCCGGCGATGTTGACGCCGCTCAATGAATCGCTGATCTCCACATTGAGCAGCGGATCCGGTTTGGTGAAATCGCCGGAGGAGAAATCCTCCTGACCGAACTTGATGGTGATCTCCGGCCCCTCGTGATCGACGAGGTTCACCGCCGTGCCGCCCACCGGCAGCTTTTCATAGTGGCCGGTGCCTTCCGACGCGTCGTTCCAGAAATACAGGGAGAGCCTGCCGTCCTCGCCGCCGTAGGAGATGTCTTTGGGCACGATGAACTCCATATTGAACCGGCCGTTATTGATCTCGGTCACGCCGCGAAACACGCTGTTGCCCGGCAGCACGTAATAAACCTTGAGACCGGCGGACGTTTCATAGACGCGCTGTTTCTTGGCGTCCACGACCCGCAGCAGCAGCTTGCCGTTGAAATCGTTCCAGACGCCTGCGTCCTTTTCGATATAGCCGGACACGCGCACACGGCGTAACGCCTGCAGACTGTCGGGGGTAATCTGCTCGATCTTGGCCCGGCTGGTCGGCGCTCCCAAACGCAGGGCCGGATCGCCCAGGACCGCATACTTCTCGCTGTTGTAATCGTTATAGGTGTTGTTTTTGGCGATCATCACCGCATCGCCGACGCGTAAAATTTTGCCGCCGGATAGATAAGGACTGAAAAGAATATCGAACAACTGGTAATTAAAGCTGGCATTGTCGTAGGAAAAGGCCACCCGGGAAGAGGCGACCATGGCGACGGCGCCGCGTTCGGCCGCGTTTTGAATCCGTTCGGCAAAACTCTGCTTGTCCGGCTGATCCCAATAAGCGAACTCGCAGGTGGCGGCCACCCATAAAGGTAACCGCCCCTGATTCTGTATGCGATGGAAATCCGTGGGCGCATAGAGCACCTGTTCGTGGGTCCACAGTTCGTCGTTGCCGTGGCCGATAAAATTGAGGATCAGCGTGCCCTGATTGATCTGATCGATGAGCGCTTCATTGGCCTGGGGTTTGGTGACGCCGGAGACGCTGACCGTTCGGACCACCGGATAGTCCATCAGATAGATTTTCCGCACATTGAACAGGTCCGGCACATGGGACTCGGCGAGGATCTCCGCCTGGCGGGTGTGATCGGTCTCCTGACCGACCCCGCCGGCCTTTAATTCGTCGTCGCCGACGATGGTGATGGTCTTTCGCCATTCTCCGGGTTCATAGTTGGTCTCGTAGGCGATGGTTTTATCCACCGCCGCCTGGGCTTCCTCAACCGATTGCACCGGCATGCGGCCGATGGCCATCTGCATGCCGGAACGGTTGCCCTTGAGGTAGGTGAACCAGTCATCGGTTACGCGGGTGTCGTTCTCTGAACGATCCGCGGTTTCATAGGGCGGGATGAAATTGACCACCCCGTGTTTGAGGATGTTTTTATAATCATAGTGACCGTCGCCCAGCAGCAGCACATAGCGCGGTTGCGACCAGCGCTGATAGGCGGAGAGGAGAAAATCGCGAATGGCGGTGGGATCGCTGATCCCCCAGCCGAACTCGTTGAACACGTCGCTGATCCGGACCACTTCGGTGGACAGCCGGTCATTGGGGCTCCAGTTTTCGCGCAGGCTTTTCAGCTGCATCGCCTGTTGATAGAAATCATCATAGGTGATGATGATATAATCCACATCGCGGGGGGTGCGCAGATCGTTTCGCGTCGCTGCGACGATCTCGGCGACCGTGCGATAGGCGGCCGGCGTAAAGGCCAGATAGCGCCGCGGAGTGACGGCGGTGATCCGGTCGGCGAAGGCAACGGTTTTATTCGCCGCAACCGTGCCTGCGATTCTGCGCACCGCATGAAAATCCGTCACCTCCCAGACCGCAATATCATCGCGGCTGAAGGCGTCGACTCTGAATCCTGCCACGCCTTCCCGCACCGGCGCATTGAACAGCAGTTGATCGCCCTGGGCGACGAATCGGCGGCCGTACTCCACCTCGATCCAGTCCACATAAGACAGCATGATGTCCGAATTGGACAAATAGGTCACGCTGACGGTGTTGTTACCGTCCATCAGGGTGCCGGGCGCGATGAACTGGGCGATGCGGGTGGTATAGCCGTAGACATCGCGGACCACGTTCATATCGCCCAGGGTGTTGCCGTTGGCGGATAAACGGAACTGGTGCGTGCCGGCCGAAGCCGCCGCCATCTGCACGCGGTACAGCGTGGTGTCCGCGGGCACAGCGCCTGGCAGGGAAAAAGTTTGCGAAAAGGTGCGTTGTTCAGTGGAAAGACCGGCGCCGAACCATTCGGTGCCTGATTTCAGATAGTTGGTTTTTTCTTCCTCCACAAACGCCAGGTCGCGGAAACTGGCTTCAACTGGGACGCCCGTGGGGGGCACAGCAGCCTTATCCGCGATGCGCAGCCCTTTCTGCTTGCCAAAGGTCAGCCAGTAGACGTTGTCGTAACCATAATGATGAAGGTAATGGGTGCGCCGTTTCAACGTCGCGTCGTAGGCGTTGCCCTCCAGAGATCGCCCATAAAAAAGCAGATAATCGCCGGGATCCAGTCTGCCGTCTTCAGTGCCGACCAGCTGGATAGGATTCTCGATCATAGAATCCGGCCGGCTGACAGCCACCGATTGCGGCAGTTCCCGGCCGCCGTTGTTGAACAGCTGCACGGTGGTGGGATCGATGGATGCGATGGGCACATTCGCTTTCTGCAACGCAGCGCCATCCACTTTGTAGACGCCCTCTTTCCCGCCCTTGCCGTCGCCGCGGATGATGATTTTGTACCAGTTGTTGGTGTCCAGCCTGGAACCCGTCTTGGTCAGAGGAGAAGGGGCATCCAAGCGCCATGCGCGGCCTTGCTCATAGTTGAGCAACGCGGCACGATAGAGCTCCTCATCCGCTGCGCCTCGAAGCGGGCGGCTGGCCGCTGAGCTTGAAAAACTGATCCGCACCTGCACATGGCCATATCGACGCAATCGAGCCTGATGCGGATTATATTGCAGCGGCCCGATAAAGACGCGAACAATGCGCTGCCGGCGAAACCACAGCGGCTCGCTAACGGTCACCGTCTGTTCGGGAAAAAACCGGTCTTGACTGTACCAGACGGCATCTCGAAGGAATTGTTCATCCTGACCCGGCCGCACCGTGGACACTGGCATCAGGGGAAGGGTCTTTTGCTCCTCAAACGGCGCATCGACGACCTGTGCCGTCACCTGGCCCTGCAGCGGCACGGCCAGAGTGATGGTACGGCCGGGCAGGGCGGCAGCGCCTGTTTGCCCTGTCCATTCCGCCCCCTGAAAGGTCAAATGGTGCTGCGTTTCATCACCCACAGCACAGGTGTCCGACTCCCACGCCGGGGACAGCCGCAATTCCACATATCCTTCGCCGCTGGCCACCAACTGGACTGCCTCTGTTTCAGCAGCGCGCAGAGCGGAAAAGACCATGAACGCTGCGCCGATGAACAACAGTAAAACACCGCGTTTGGGAAGCATGTTGGGCATATTAGATTCCTGTGTATCACTTCAAGAGACAAGATAGCACATTTTCCCGCAGCAAGCAAGTCAGTAATTTAACAAAGCCGCAATGGGGTTTGTTCCGCACATCTCAGAACACCAGAATCTCAACCTCCTCGCTGCGCTGCACCGCACCACGGTCATGGATCTGCACCGCCAGCCGGTGTTTGCCCCTGGCCAGCGGCCATTGATAATTGAAAGGACGTGGCACGGTGGCGACCCGCACGCTGTCCACCAGCCACTCCAGGGAGTGGATATGTCCTGGAGCAATGGCCGTACACAGCAGAGTCTGGAACTCTTTTTTCAAGACCGGATCGATTCTGAACACATCTCCCTGGTCGGGAAAGCTGACCGCCAGCCGGTGCTTCTGCCCTTCGGCCGCAGGTGGCGGCGGTTCCGGCGGCGTGGCCAGTTCGTTCTCCGCCATCCAGGCGGCGAATTCCGCAGGCCACACTTCCAGGACCCGCCGTTGCCGCATGGCCGGTGGAGTAAGCGCGTCTGCCGGTTGATCATTGCGCCGGTCATAATAAAAAGCTTGATGCACGGTGCAGGATTCGCCGGGTTCGCTGCCTGCAAGAAAATACTCGACCAAATGGCCGGGGCAATCCGGTCCAGCCGGCTGACCAGAACGGCTGCAGATCACGGTTTCCACCAATCCTGCCGGCCTTGCAAAGGGCGGTGGATCCGTCTTTCGATGCAGAGCCAGCATGACGTCGCGGAACAACGGCGCAGCGCCGGCGATGCCGCTGATGCGGCGCATGGGGGATCCATCAAAATTACCCACCCAAACGCCCACCGTGTACTCTTGAGTATAGCCAACGGTCCAATTATCGCGAAAATCTTTGGTGGTGCCGGTTTTGGCAGCGCAGGGAAAAGGCAGTCGCAGCGGACCGGCCCATCCGAACGCCGGCGCCCGGGCCTGAGCGTCGCTCAAAATATCGCTGAGCAACCATGCAATCTGTTCGGAAAAAACAGACCTGACCGGCTGCGTCTCCTGATCGCTCAGAAAGGCGAGATCGCTGTAGCGCCCCTGATTGGCCAGCGCGACAAATGCCCGCGTCAATTCCAGCAGCGTGATGTCCCCATTGCCCAGGGTCAGCCCATGGCCGTAATAGGCCGCAGGGCGATCGAGGCTGGCGATCCCAGCTGAATGCAACCGCTGCAACAGCAGATCCGCGCCCAGCGATTCGAGCAGCCTGACCGCGGGCACGTTATAGGAGCACGCCAGGGCGGTGCGCAGACGCACCGGGCCGTGGAATTTTTCATCATAATTATGCACGGCAAAATCACCCATGGCGGAGGGAGCAAAAGTCTGCACATCGGCGAGAATCGACGCCGCGGTGTATCCGTTCTCCAGAGCCAGGCCATAGGTGAAGGGCTTGATGGATGATCCCGGCTGCCGCAGACTGGTCACGCCGTCCACCTGGCCGTGAATATCCGCATTGAAAAAATCGGCTGAACCCACGTACGCTTTGACCCGGCGGCTGACATTTTCCACCACCAGCACCGCCGCCTGACTGACGTGTTGATCCCGCAGCGTGGTCAGATGGCCGGTGACCAGCTCCTCCACCAGATTCTGCACATGCACATCCAGAGTGGTGCGCAGTTCTTTGGGGTACTGTGCGGGTAGCTTGTTGAGCAGGAACTGACAGAAATGGGGCGCCTGAAAGTTCAACCGGTATTCGTTGATGGGCAGAGGTGTGGACAAGGCCATGGCAAAGCGGCTGGAATCGATGCGGCCATCGGCGAGCAAGCGTTGCAGCACCATTCTCTGGCGTTTTTGGGCAAGGTCCAATCGACGATAGGGATTATAGCGGCTGGGCGCCTGGGGCAGGCCGGCCAGCAGGCAGGCTTCGGAAAGGGAGAGCTGCGCCGCCGGCTTGTTGAAATAGCGGCGGCTCGCTGTTTCCACTCCATATATTTGATTGGCGAACGGCATGCGGTTGAGGTACTGCTCGAGGATCTCGCTCTTGCTCAATTGACATTCCATGCGCACAGCCAGAGTCATCTCCCAGGGTTTGACATACCAGCGCCGGGGCAGGCGGTATACCTGGCGAACCAGCTGTTGCGTGATGGTGGAACCGCCGGATACGATACGGCCGTGTACAAGATTCATGATCAGGGAGCGCGCCAGCGCCAGAGGATCAACGCCCGGATGGCGGTAAAAGCGCTTGTCTTCCGCTGCGATCATCGCCTCTTTCATTTCCGGCGCCACCTGGTGCAGGCCGGTCCAGTAAGCCAGCTCCTGCCGCTGATTGAGCACCTCGCGCAATAGCACGCCGTTGGCATCATAGATGCGCAGAGAGAGCCCCGCCTGAGTTATGAGCTCGCGGTTCAATGGCCAGAATAAAAAAATCAGCACTGTGCCGATGACCGCCAGTCCGCTGTAAAAAATTTTTCTATTTGCTGAAAAACGCATAACAAAATATACGCACTGGGATAATGAGAATCAAAAAATATTCTTATGCGCAGCGCCGCCAAACAGAGAACAGTGGCTCATCATCCGGGCGGCCTCCCCGGCAAATAACGGTTGAGTTTCAAACGAAATATGACTAATTTGCCGGCAAGGACCGGCTGCGTGTCTCGCCTGCGTGGCAGTCGAAACCCCGGCTTATTTGTAGGAGAGGATGGACTATGGAGTTGAGGCAAGTTATGCAAAGCCGTTACAGCGTGCGCGCCTATCAGTCCACGCCGGTTGAAGCGGACAAGCTCGAACAGGTTTTGCAGGCAGCCGCCTGGGCGCCGACAGCCTGCAACCGGCAACCGTTTCAGTTGCTCGTGATCACCACACGCGGTCGTGAGACCGATTTGCGCCGGATCTATCACCGCGACTGGTTTGTCCAGCCTCCGCTGGTGATCGGGATGGTCGCTATGCCGCAACAGGCGTGGAGCCGGCGAGATGGCGTCAATTATGCGGCCGTGGACGCCGCCATCGCCATGGACCATCTCATTCTGGCGGCCGCGGATGTGGGATTGGGCACGTGCTGGATCGCCGCCTTTGACCCCATGGCGGCCAGGGAAGTGCTGCAGCTGCCGATAGAGGTTGAACCGATCGCCTTCACGCCCCTGGGCTATCCGGCGGATACACCCGGCGCCAAAAAACGTAAACCGGTAGCGGATTTGATTCGGAAGGAAACATGGTGACAGCGGCGAATCTCTATTCACGAGAAGGAAACCATGTGGCGCGTTGAAACCAACCTGCCGGTGCGACTGGCGGTGATCAAGATCCAGGGCGTGACCGTAAGCGATGAACGGACCGCCTTTGCGCAGTTAACGGCCTGCGCAGAGAGTTATCGCGCACGCTATGGTGATTATTCGGTGAGCGCGGTGCCCGGCGTCGAGTACAGCCGCAGGCTCTTTCATGCAATAGGCCAGGACCCCACCAAACGCAGGCCGTCCTCTGAGGCGCTTCTCCATCGCGCTCTGAAAGGCAAAGAGCTAAACCCCATCAACACGCTGGTGGATGTCGGCAACTGGTGTTCGCTGGATTTTCTGCTGCCCATCTGCATCTACGATGCGGATCGCGTGACCGGCGCCGTGGAGGTGCGGCTGGGCCGATCCGGGGAGAGCTATGTGGGGCACAATGATCAGGTGATGCAGATGGAGAACCGCTATGTGATCGCCGACGAACAGGGGCCCATGGGCTCGCCCATCACCGACTCACAGCGCACCGCGGTCACGCCGAAGACAAAGAACGTATTCCTCTGCATTTTTGCACCGGGCGATTATGAACAGCTGCAGCTGCAGGCGCACAGCGAAACGCTGGCTCAGCGGACGCTGCTCTATTGTTGCGGCCGGGTGGAGCAGAGCGGGCTGCTCTAGCATCAGGCGCCTTGCCCATTATGTCGTCAAAGGCTTTGGCAAAATTTTCACCCTCAATCCCTCCGCCATTCATTCCAGCCTGTGTTCCGCAAGAATAGTCCTGATGGGGTCTTAACCCATGGGCCGGCGGAAAGCGGTACGGATCAATTGGGTGAGAACGGATTTAGACAATCTTCCGGAATGCCGCCTGACAGCAAGGTCAGCATGTTTTGGGCCGCGCGACGCTGCAGCTCCTGTTTAGCATTCTCTGAATACCAGGCATAATGGCCGGTTGCCAGCACACGGGCATGGCCGGCCACTTTCAAGCTCACGCCCCGGGGCGGCTCATGGTCATAGACGTCCACACCGGCCCAGCGGACGCGCTCCTGGTCCAGCGCCTTTAACAGCGCCTTTTCATCGACCACCGGACCGCGTGCGGTGTTGATCAACACCGGTTTCTGCTCCATCTGGGCGAATTGCGCAGCAGCGATCATGCCCCTGGTTTCCGTCGTCAGATTGCAGTGCAGACTGATCACATGACTCTGCTGCAGCAGCTCCGGTAGAGTAACTTTGCAGCAGGCCAGGCGGAAGAAACGGCACTCCTCCACATACGGATCGTACGCCACCATGCGCTCAAACAGCGAGCACGCCTTTTCAGCCAACCGGCCGCCGATACGGCCCAGCCCGATGATGCCCAGCGTAGAGCGGCTGAAATCCGGCATCGGCATCGTCGGCGGTTTGCCGAAACCACGACCGTTTTTCACCCAGGGCAATGCGCGGTTGCAGGCAAACATCAACGCCAGAGCATGATCGGAGACCGACTCGTTGGCATAGCCCTGGACATTGGCGACGCGAACGCCATGACGTGTTGCGGCGGTCAGGTCCACATTATCATAGCCCACGCCATAGCGCACCAACGCTTTTAAGCCAGGGAGCGCGGAGAAAAAAGATTCATCCGCGGCGGTCCCGCGAATCATCACCCCGACGGCGCCGCGGCCGAACAGGAGTTTGCTTTTCGCGCTTCTGGCCGGCCCCCTGTACACTTCTAAGTGATATCCGGCCTGCTCAAACAGCGCCTGTTCCTGATCATAGGATTCATAACCGGTGTCCAGGACCACAATCCGTTCTTTATTCATTTTTCTCAAACCGTCCCTTTGCGACTGCATCCAACCATAACGAAAGCTTGCTTAAACTAATATACTGCGCTGATTTTTTGCTTGCAATGTGAATTTAAATTGGCTAAACTATTTCATGCATTTTACGCGAAAAGGTGAATAGAACCATGAACTTTTTTGATGCTTCCACGCTGATGTGGGGTGTGCTGATCTTTTGCGCCCGAGTGCTCGACGTCTCCCTGGGCACCATACGCACCATCAGCATCGTACAGGGCCGCACCAAAACGGCCTTTATCTGCGGCATTTTTGAGATCAGCCTGTGGATCACCGTCGTCGCCAAAGTGCTGAACGAAATCAGCCAGCGTCCGTTGCTGGCCATCTTTTATGCGCTCGGATTTTCCACCGGCAATGTCGTCGGCATTCTGCTGGAACGAAAACTGGCCTTCGGTCATGTCGTCCTGCGCATCATCAGCTCCAAACACTCGGAAACGCTGGCGGCTACGCTGCGCAGCCAGGGTTATGCGGTGACCACCTTTCCGGGACAGGGTATGAACGGCCCGGTCACCCTGGTGCACATCGTCACACTCCGTAAGGAACTGAATGTGCT
>DAIQOA010000003.1:0-64032 GCA_036788095.1 bacterium
AGCGGTCCACCTGCGCCTCGGGCAGCGGGTAGGTGCCTTCCTGCTCGATCGGGTTTTGCGTGGCCAGCACCAAAAAGGGCGCCGGCAAGGGGAAGGTCTGATCGCCCAGAGTGACTTGGCGTTCCTGCATGGCCTCCAGCAGGGCGGATTGCACTTTGGCCGGGGAACGGTTGATCTCGTCCGCCAGCACCAGATTGGCAAAGATGGGGCCCTTTTTGGCGTTGAACTGGCCGGAGCGCTGATCATAGATCAGCGTGCCGATGATGTCCGCCGGCAGCAGATCAGGGGTGAACTGAATGCGCTGGAATTGGGTGCGGATGACGGACGACAGTGTTTTGACCGTCATGGTTTTGGCCAGACCTGGAACGCCCTCGAGCAGAATATGGCCGTCCGCCAGCATGCCGATCAACAGCCGTTCCACCATATACTTTTGGCCGACAATGACTTTGGCGATCTCTGAGGAAATTTTTTCGACGAACGCGCTCTCTTTTTCGATCTTGGCGTGTATCGCCTGAATATCCATGTTCATGGAGCCTCCCATTACATCGATTGGGGTTTTTGAGCCGAACTCGACAACTGAAATTCGAACAACGTGTACAGTCTTTCCAACGTCGGGCGATCGATCCCGGTTCCGGAAAATTTGGCGACATCCGCGCTGCGGATCACCTCCGCCACATCCGCGGCCACCCGGCTTTCAATGGGCAGCGCCGGCAGCGCGGAGAGAAACTCTTCGCTGGTGGCCTCCAGACCCGGCAGGCCATGCTTTTCAGACCAATATCTGCGCAGCAGTCTGGCGAGCCGCGACAGCGCCTCGCCGGTCTCCAACTCGCTGCTGTCCAAGGGAATCTGCGTCTTGAGCTGCTCCAGATACCGCTCCTCGATGGGCTTTTGCTGCTGCGCCTGAGCCAGGACTTTTTCAGCCTGCAGCTTTTTCTTCTTTTGCCGCGTCGAATAGCCGTAGCCCAAAACCGCGAGCAGCAGCAGGGCCAGCGCCAGGTAATAAAGCCAATGGTGGGCGCCCGGCTCAGCGACCGGATCCACCACCCTGATCTCAACCCGGTTGGTGAACAGCCGGTATTGTTTGCCGTTGCCCGCATCGGCGTAGCGGACCGTCAGGCCATTGACATAACCCATGCCCAGGCTGATGGGCCTCAGCGTATATTGAAAATCATGAACCGACAGATTGCGTCCATCCACAACCGCCACGCGATTGGCCGAGGAATTGCCGACCACCTCAAAATTCTGCGCCGTAAGGTTTTCGAGTTCGATGACCTCGTAGCGATCCAGATCCCCCTGCCACTCCAGCCGGATGGTCACCTGGACGGTCCGATTGAGAGGCGCCGTGGATGATTCGGCAAACGCGGACACGCGGATGCCCTCTGCGGGCAGCGCCGGCGCCGTCGCAGTTTGTGAGCAGACATAGCTCGCCGCCACAAGAGTCAGGCCGAGCCAAAAAACCCTCCTGTGCATACGCTCTCCTTCCAACAAATCAACACAGCCCGATGACGATCGAAATAGTTATTTCTGGGGACTGGCAGGCTTGTCCGCGGGGGTGTCGCCCAACTGCAGTTCGATTTGACTGATGTCTTGTCCCAAATGATCCAGTTCCCATTGAACCGAAGAAGCCAGTTCATGCGTGGGCCATTTCTGCAGAAACTGCTGGTAGGCGGTTTTGGCCTTATCCAATTCCTTCAGATCGTTGGCGTACAAGTAGCCGATCATAAAGGTCGATTGCTTGACATAGTTGCTGTTGGGGTAATCTTTGACGATGCGCTGGTGGGTGGCCACCGCCTGATTAAAATCTTTAAGGTTGTTGGCATAGGTGATGCCCAGCCGGTACAGCGTCTCCGCCGCCCGGGTGGATTGCGGGTAGGCTTTGACCAGGCGTTCGTACAGCTTGGCCGCCTCGGCCCATTGTTCTTTGTTCTCCAAGTCCAGCGCCTTGGCGCGCAACTGCTCTTCCGTCAGTTTCTCGCCGCAGCCCCATATGAGCGCCGTAATGAAAAGCATTCCCAGCAGTCCAGAAGCTCTTCTCATACACCCTCCGATCAGTGAATGGCCTGTCTATCGCTTAATAGTCCGGCGGCGCTTTTGTACGCCGCCGAATGTGATGCCGTTTGCCGCATTGATCTGCTCTGCGCAGAATACTTGCTAAAACCGGCAAAGTTCCACTAAAAAAACAGTTTATTCACTTTTTTTCTTAAAATCAAGCGAATTATCCTTCACCTGCACCACGATTGTCGAACCCGGCGGAAAATCACCCTGCAGCAGCCGCATGGACAGGGGATTGATCAGCTCCTTCTGGATCAACCGCTTCAGCGGACGGGCGCCGAAGACCGGATCAAAGCCCTTTTCCGCCAGCCACGCCTCTGCCTTGGCTGAGAGCTGCAGAACCAGTTCTTTGCCCTGCAACAGCTGATGAATCTGTTTCATCTGCAAGCGGACGATCTGGGCGATATGCGCCTGGCTCAGGCTGTGGAACACGATGACCTCGTCAATGCGGTTGAGAAACTCGGGCCGCAGGCTGCTTTTAAGCAGACTGTGCACCTGCGCGGTGATCTCGTCGTGGATCTGTTCGCGGTTCTCATCCGTGATGCGTTGCGATTGTTCCATGATGTACGGCGCGCCGATGTTGGAGGTCATGATGATAATGGTGTTGTTGAAATTCACCGTGCGGCCCTGGTTGTCGGTCAGCCGGCCGTCGTCCAGCACCTGCAGCAGTACGTTGAACACCTCGGGGTGGGCTTTTTCGATCTCATCCAGCAGAACCACCGCATAGGGCTTGCGCCGCACCGCTTCGGTCAGCTGGCCGCCCTCTTCATAGCCGACATATCCCGGCGGCGCGCCGATGAGGCGGGAGACCGTGTGCCGTTCACCATACTCGGACATGTCGATGCGCACCATGGCGCGCTCGTCGTCGAACAGGAACTCCGCCAGCGCCCGCGCCAGCTCGGTCTTGCCCACACCGGTTGAGCCGAGGAAAATGAACGAACCGATGGGATGGTTGGCGGACTGCAGTCCGGCGCGACTGCGGCGGATCGCATGGGCCACGGCCGAGACCGCCTCCTCCTGATTGATCAGCCGTTGATGGATGCGGTCCTCCATATGGATAAGCTTTTCCTTTTCACCCTCCAGCATGCGGGTGATCGGGATGCCGGTCCATTTGGCCACCACCTCGGCCACATCCTCTTCGTCCACCTCCTCCTTCAGCATTCTGCGATCTTTTTGCAGGTCCACCAAGCGGAGGTTGCCCTCTTTGAGCTTTTTCTCCAGTTCCACCAGACGGCCGTATTTCAATTCAGCGGCCTTGGCCAGATCGCCTTCGCGCTCCGCCGCGGCCATGGCGGTGCGGCTTTGCTCGATCTGCTCCTTGAGTCCGCGGATCTCGCTGATCGCCTGTTTCTCCAGCTGCCAGTGGGCTTTCAGCTGGCGCCGCGATTCATCCAGCTCGGCCAGATCCTTGTCCACTTCCTGAAGGCGTTTGGCCGACGCCGCATCGCTCTCTTTCTTCAGCGCCTGGCGTTCGATCTCCAGCTGTTTATACTTGCGCTCGACCTCGTCCAACTCCACAGGCATCGAGTCGATTTCGATGCGCAACTTGGAGGCCGCTTCGTCGATCAGATCGATGGCCTTGTCGGGCAGAAAGCGATCGCTGATGTAGCGGTCCGACAGCGCGGCCGCAGCCACCAGCGCGTTATCCTGAATGCGCACGCCGTGATGCACTTCGTATTTTTCCTTCAGGCCGCGCAGAATCGACACCGTTTCCTCCACCGAGGGCGGGTTGATCAAAATGGGCTGAAACCGCCGTTCCAGGGCCGCGTCCTTTTCTATGTGTTTGCGGTATTCGTCCAGCGTGGTGGCGCCGATGCAGTGCAGCTCACCGCGCGCCAGCGCCGGTTTGAGCATATTGGACGCGTCCATGGCGCCCTCGGCGGCGCCGGCGCCCACCAGCGTATGCAGTTCGTCGATGAAGAGAATGAACCGCTCTTCGCCCTCGTGGATCTCCCGCAGTACGGCCTTGAGCCGTTCCTCAAATTCGCCGCGGAACTTGGCGCCGGCGATCAGGCTGCCCAGGTCCAGGGCCATGATCCGTTTATTCTTGAGGTTCTCCGGCACATCGCCCTGAACGATGCGCTGGGCGATGCCCTCCACGACCGCGGTTTTACCCACCCCCGGCTCGCCGATGACCACTGGGTTATTTTTCGTCCGGCGCGACAGCACCTGCAGCACGCGACGGATCTCATCATCGCGACCGATCACCGGATCCAGCTTGCCGGTGGAGGCCAGTTCGTTGAGATCGCGGGCATAGCGCTTTAACGCCTGATACTTTTCCTCCGGCGCCTGGTCCGTCACCCGTTGTGAGCCGCGCAGCTCCTTGAGCACGGTCAAGATCACATCCCGGCTGACGCCGAATTCTCGCAGCGTCTGGCCGGCGATGGTCTGATCCTCGCACAGACCGAGCAGAATATGTTCGACGCTGATATAGTCATCCTTGAGCCGGCTCGCCTCTTTCACTGCGGTCTCTAACACCGCATTGGCAGCCGACGAGATATACATCTGTCCAAGGCCGCCGCCCTTAACCTGCGGCAGCTGCTCAATGGCCGATGCCGCGCGATTTCTCACCACATCGGGCTCTTCGCCGATCTTTTTCAGGATCGTGCGGCTCATGGCATCCGCCGGCTCCAGCAACACATAGAGCAGATGCACCGGTTCGATCTGCTGCTGTCCGTGCTCAGAGGCCAGCTGCTGCGCCCGGTTCAACGCCTCCTGGGATTTAACCGTCAATTTGTCAAAAGAGATCATAGGATGCGATACTCCCCATATTATAATGCCGGGCTTTTTTCAAGCCCGGCATCTTACTGATCAGCCTTATTTCTTATCGTCCACTACTTCAAAATCCGCCTCCTCGGCATCCGGCTTTTTCGGCTCATCCGAGCTGCCGGGTCCGGGCTCCGCAGCGCTCTGGGCGCCCGCAGTCTGGGCGCCGGCCGCTTCATACATCTTGCTGGCCATCTGGTGCAACAGCTGGGTCAGCGCTTCGATGCCGGATTTGATCTCCTGCAGGTTCTCGGTCTTGACCGCTTCCCGCAGCCGGCCGACACCGGCTTCCAATTTGTTCTTGGTTTCAGAATCGATCTTGTCGCCCGCATCCTTGATCTGCTTTTCGGTCTGATAGATGATCTGATCCGCCTGGTTGCGGGTGTCGATCAATTCGCGTTTCTTCTTATCCTCAGCCGCATGCGCCTTGGCGTCATTGACCATCTTTTCCACCTCATCCTTGCTCAGACCCGTGGAGGCGGTAATGCGGATGGACTGCTCCTTATTGGTCGCTTTATCCTTGGCGGAAACGTTGAGAATGCCGTTGGCATCGATGTCAAAAGTCACCTCGATCTGCGGCACGCCGCGCGGCGCGGGTGGAATGCCGTCGAGATGAAAACGGCCCAGGGTGCGGCTGTCCACGGCCATCTCGCGCTCGCCCTGAAGCACATGAATCTCCACCGAGGTCTGACTGTCAGAGGCCGTGGAGAACACCTCGGATTTGCGCGTCGGAATGGTGGTGTTCTTTTCGATGATCTTGGTCGCCACACCCCCCAGCGTCTCAATGCCCAGCGAAAGCGGAGTGACGTCCAGCAGCAGCACGTCTTTCACGTCGCCGCCGAGCACGCCGCCCTGAATCGCAGCGCCGACCGCCACCACCTCGTCGGGATTGACGCCGCGGTGAGGCTCTTTGCCGAACAGATCGCGGACGATCTGCTGCACCTTGGGCATGCGTGTGGAACCGCCCACCAGCACCACCTCATCGATCTGCTGGGCTGAAAGTCCGGCATCCTTGAGCGCGATCCGGCAGGGCTCTACCGTGCGCTGGAAAAGCGCATCGCACAATTGTTCGAACTTGGCGCGAGTCAGCGTCATGCTCAGGTGTTTGGGACCGGAATCCGTAGCCGTGATGAACGGCAGATTGATCTCGGTCTGCGCGGTGGTGGACAGCTCGCACTTGGCTTTTTCCGCCGCCTCTTTCAGACGCTGCACCGCCATGGGATCCTTGGATAGATCCACGCCCTCCAGCTTGACGAACTCATCCACCATCCAGTCGATGATGCGCTGATCGAAATCATCGCCGCCGAGGTGGGTGTCGCCGTTGGTGGACTTGACCTCGAACACGCCGTCGCCGATCTCCAGAACCGAGATGTCAAAGGTTCCACCGCCCAAATCGAACACCGCGATCTTTTCATTCTTCTTTTTATCCAACCCGTAAGCCAGAGAAGCGGCGGTCGGTTCATTGATAATGCGGCGCACATTCAGCCCGGCGATCTCGCCGGCCTCTTTGGTGGCCTGGCGCTGACTGTCGTTGAAATAAGCCGGAACCGTGATGACCGCATCGGTTACTTTTTGGCCCAGATAATCCTCCGCCGTCTGTCGCATCTTTTGCAGAATCATCGCCGAGATCTCTTGCGGCGTGTACTCTTTTTCATCGGTCTTGACTTTGACCACATCGTTCTGGCCGCGGATGATCTTGTAGGGAACCTCCTCCTGCTCGCTATGCACTTCGTCGTAACGCCGCCCCATAAATCGTTTGATGGAATAGATGGTTTTCTGTGGATTGGTGATAGCCTGACGTTTTGCCACCTGGCCCACCAGCCTTTCGCCGGTCTTGGTAAACGCCACTACCGACGGCGTGGTGCGCGCGCCTTCGGAATTGGGTATGACTACCGGCTCGCCGCCCTCCATCACCGCAACACACGAATTGGTGGTTCCCAGATCGATGCCGATTATTTTTCCCATGGTAATGCTCTCCCTCTATGTTTAATAATGATATTTATCCGCACAGATCATACCTATTAAAGACAAGCGTAATGCAAAACCTGACCTGTACACCTATTCCCTTAAACTTAACAAATCTCATGCCAGGAGGTATGCATGAAAAAATATAATGCTAAAACACAAAAAAACAGGCAGATAAATTAAAGCCCATTATCTGCCTGTTATTAAGGTTATATCTGCCATATCGCCCATAAATACGCCACAATGGCAGAAGGACGGGCAAAAACGTACTCAAGCGGCTGCTTTGTCGGATTTGCTTTTGGTCTCTTTGGTTTTGTCAGGTGAGGAGCCTGCTGGTTTGCTGTCAGCGGGCTTGGGCTCGGTTGTTTTAGAGCCGGCAGTTTCCTTATTTTGACTGCTCTCGCCGGCGGCGGGTGAATGAGAGGACGATGCAGTGGAAGAATTGCTCTTTTTGTAATCCGTGATGTAAAAACCGGATCCTTTGAAAATCAGTCCCATCCCCGCTCCCATCAACCGCTGAACCGGGCCGGCACATTGGGGGCAAGTCGTAATCGGTGCGTCGCTCATTTTCTGAAATGCTTCGAACCGGTAATCGCACAGGGTGCAGCGGTATTCGTACGTCGGCATATCCTATCCTCTTTCCTTTGCACAAACAATAAAAATCCCGGCCGGGATGAGACATCCCGGCCGGGGGATTACAGCGCTATTTCTTTTTCGGCACGCGCAGGGCGCGCAGATAGCTGTTGTCGTCGCGGAAGATGCGCAGCAGAACCACATCGTCCTCTTTCAGGCCTTTCACCGCCGCCTGATAATCGCGGACGGATTTGACCGGTTTGTTATTGACCGAGGTGATGATGTCGCCGCGCTCGATGCCTTTGCGGTCCGCCGGTGAATTGGGGGTAACGCGGCTGACCACCACGCCGCTCACATTTTGGGCGCCGAGCCGTTCCGCCAGCTGATCGGTCAGCTCTTGCACGGTGATGCCCAGTTGCTGCGCTTGGTCTTCGCCGGCCACAGCGGTTTCTGTTTCACCCTCAGTGGGACGTTCGCCCAGTTTGACCGACAGCTTTTTCTCTTTCTGGTTGCGCCAGACCAGCATGTCGATGCTGGCGCCCGGCGCCAGGCCGGCGACAAAATTGGTCAACTGCTCAGAGCCGGCGATCTCGGTGTTGTTGATCTTGAGAATGATGTCATCTTTTTCCAATCCGGCTTTTTCCGCCGGTCCATCCTCGACCACCTTTTGCACCAGGGCGCCGCTGACCTGGCTCAGTCCCATGGCCTTGGCCATATCCTCATCCAGCGACTGCACGTATACGCCCAGCCAGCCGCGGGTGACTTTGCCTTTGCTGATCAGTTGTTCCATGATGTTCTTGGCCAAGTTGACCGGAATGGCAAAACCGATGCCGACGTTCGCCTGTCCGACGATCGCCGTGTTGATGCCCACCAGTTCGCCGCGCAGATTGACCAAGGCGCCGCCGCTGTTGCCGGGATTGATGGCCGCATCGGTTTGGATAAAGTCCTGATAGGTGAGCCGCGACCCGCTGCCGAGACCGGACAGGGATCGTCCTTTGGCGCTGACGATGCCGGCGGTCACGGTGTTCTGCAGCTCATCGGAGAAGGGATTGCCGATGGCCATCACCCATTCGCCCACCTGCAGTTTATCCGAATCACCCAGGTTGACGGTCGGCAGTCCGCTCTTTTCGATCTTGATCACCGCCACATCGCTTCCCGGATCCTTGCCGACAACCTTGGCTTCATACTCTTTGCGGTTGATGGTGACCGTGATCTCATCCGCATCGCTGATCACATGATTGTTGGTGATGATATAGCCGTCCGGGTTGACGATCACACCCGATCCCAGTCCGCGCATGACCCGTTCCTGGCTGCCCTCCGGTAGATCAAAAAACTGACGGAAAAAAGGATCGTTTAAAAATGGATGGCTGGGCTGTTTGACGGTTTGCGTGCTGTTGATGGTCACCACCGCCGGATTGGCGATCTGGGCGACATGGACAAACGCCTTGCTCAAATTCTGCAGCCCTGCCAATTCCTCCGGCACAGGTTCATTGGCGCCCAGCGGTACCGGATTGCGACTTGCGGCAACCTCTCCCACCAGTCCGCTGAAATTAGCCGACAACACCAGCATGGCGGTCATGCCGATAAACACGCCGAGAAACAAAAGCACGATATTCTTTCTGCTTTTCATGACATATCCTTTCATCATCTATCCGTTCGGTTATGGGAACGGAGATTGAACGAGACAAAAGCGACCAGGTTCCGCCCTAGTAATCCAAACCCATTTGACCGGCAAATTTTTTCAGCGTTTCTTTTGCCGCCTCTGAGGTCACCACCGGTATTTCGACACGAACCGACACGTAAAAATCGCCCGCGGCTTGCGCGGTTTTAACGCCCAACCCCTTCAGCTTGAACAGCCTGTCGTTCTGTGTGCCGGCGGGAATTTTTATCTCCACCGTCTGTCCGTAAACAGTGGTCGCCAGTATGCTGGAGCCAAGCAAGGCCTGCACCAGGTTGATCACCGCGGTGGAATACACATCCAGCCCTTGACGTCTGAAGCGGGGGTGGGGTTGAACATGAATGGTGATGAACAGATCGCCGCGCTGCCGTCCGCCGCTTGAAACACGACCCTGGCCCGAAAGCCGGATCCGTTTGCCATCCTCGATCCCGGCCGGAATGGTCACCGCAATTTTTTTGCCAGTTGCCCCCTGCAGGGTCACCATCTGTTTGCCGCCGCGCAGTGCGGTTTCGAACGGCACCGTGATCTCAGCCTGCAGGTCCAGCTCCTCCGGCATGGCGGAAAAACCGTTGCCGTGACTCTGGTTGAAAAATTGCGAGAAAATATCACTGAGGTTAAAATCATCAAAGCTGTAGGAACTGCGATGGCCGGTCCCGGCGCGCGAACGATAATTTAAGCCGCTGAAATCAGCGGACCCTAACCGACGCATTTGATCATACTGCGCCCGCTTCTTCTCATCGCTCAAAACCGAATAGGCTTCAGAGATCTCTTTGAACCGCTCCTCCGCCTTTTTGTCGTTCGGATGGGCGTCCGGATGATGCTTTTTGGCTAAAACCCGGTAGGCCTTCTTGATCTCCTCGGCCCCGGCCTTTTCATCTAGCCCCAATATTTCATAATAATCTTTGTTCATTCAAGCACGCTGTTTTTATCCTTACGAAATAAAGCAATCACTATGCCAAAGCGCAGAACAAAGATTAAAAATTTTAAATACAATAACTTATAAATAGCTTTACAAATAAAAGCTCTTGTCAAATTGGCATAAATAGGCAGATATTGTCACACTTCACCATCATTCCAGCACAAACCAGTACAACCAGTTCACTATAGCTATTATCACGATAAACGCCCCTTTATCTCATGATAAAAGGGGGCGCTCGGCATTAATCATGGTTTCGGATCATGATCAGGCGGATCAGTTGCATCACCGCCATGGCAGCGGCTGCCACATAGGTCAGTGCGGCTGCGTCCAGAACGCTCTTGGCGCCCTGAATTTCATCGTTGCGTAAAAAACCTCCGCTGGTTAACTGCGCCATGGCGCGCCGGCTGGCATTGAACTCGACCGGCAAGGTCACCAACGTGAAAGCGACGGCGCCGAGAAACATCACGATGCCGATGGTGACGAGAAAGTCCATGCGCATCAGCATGCCGCCGAGGAAAAGGGGGATGGCCAGCTTGGAGCCGATGTTGGCCACCGGCAGAATGGCACTGCGCAGCGAGAGCGCGGAATAGGCGGTATGGTGTTGAATGGCGTGACCGGTTTCATGAGCCGCCACGCCCAGAGCGGCCAATGAATTGGAATCGTACACCGGTTCAGAGAGCCGCAGCACTTTATGGGTCGGATCGTAATGATCGGAGAGCGATCCCGGCACGGTTTCGACTTTCACATCATCGATGCCGTTGCGCTGTAAGAGCATGCGCGCCACCTGCGCTCCGGTCATGCCGGAAGCAGCCCGCCGTTCGCTCATCTTTTTAAACGTGCTGCTCACTTTCCACTGGGCATAGACGCTCAGGATCAAGGCCGGCAGCAACAACATCATGTCGCTCATGGTAAACATCGCGTACCTCCTGTCGATAAGGGTCTTTCTATTAGATAGCGTTGGGGGTAAAAGGGTTCACCAAATCGTGCATAGAACGTTGCCTAAAACCACACCCCCTCCGCTGACCATTTCAACGCGGCAAACGCCGGATTGTTTCCGGTGCACCCGCCGTCTGCTCCACACCCCTTGGCCGGCGGTGCACCATCCTCTTTTTTCAATCACCGCCCGGCCATTCTCGATGCTGCGGGAACGGACGCGAACGATTTGCATCAAAGACCGCTGCGCTCATCCACATCGCTTGATCATGATGAGCTTATTCCCTTCCGGGGTATTGCGCTGATAGCTCACCGCGTCCATGGAGCGGCGGATGATGTGGAGCCCCATGCCGCCGGTCTGTCGCGCCGCGGCAGCGGCCATCACATCAAAGTCATCGTCGGTCGCTTCAAAACCGTCGCCCTGATCGATCACCTGAATTTCGATCTGCTGCGGCGCGGCGTAGACCACCACGGTCAGTTTTTTCGTCGGATCCGAATGATAGGCGTGCTCCACCACATTGAGACCGGCCTCATAGACCGCCAGCTTGATCTTGTTCACCTCATTTTCTGAAAAGCCGAGACGGCGGCCGATCTGGACGACAAAATCGCAGGCTTTGTACACCACATCGGGACGGCTGGGGATTGACAACGACTCACCCGTTCGTCCGTTGGCGTTCGCGTGGGGCATGACCTCCGCCGGATCTGTTTCCGCTGCTTTGGCCTCTTCTACGATGTGCAGATAGCCCAAAGGATCAAACCCGGTCAGATCATCACGTGTGCGACCGAACAGGTTGACCAGCGCAACCTCTCCGCCGCGGCGTCGCGCGCGCGCGGTCAATTCGAGCAACAGCACCACCAGGCTAGGCGGCAGCTCATCGAGATAGGACAGATCGATGATAAAGGCGCGGATCCGGTTGCGATACTGCTCATCGAACGCAGCGAGAATGCCCGGGATCAAGGAGATATCATGCGCCGAACCCAGCGGCGCCAATCGCACCAGATCCGGGCGATCAAAGGTAATTCGAACGAGGTCGTTTAGCATGGCGTATTTTGAGCGTCAGTCAATCTATATTTGAGAACCTTGCCGAGGATCGTCTTGGGCAGTTCCTGCTGAAAAACGATTTTTTTCGGCAGTTTGTATTTGGCCAGTTTGCCGGTGCAAAAAGCGAGGAGATCGCCTTCGCTGAGCGTTTGCCGGGGCTTGAGCGCCACAATCGCCGTGACCACAGCGCCGTAATGGGCGTCCGACCTACCCACCACCGCCGCCTCAGCCACCGCCGGGTGTTCGAGCAGAACGGCCTCCACCTCGCTGGGATAGATGTTGTATCCGCCGGAAAAAATGATCTCCTTTTTACGGTCGATGACATAGAAAAAGCCGTCTTCGTCCTCATAGCCGATGTCGCCGGTCAACAACCATCCATCGGACAATCGCACGGCCGCGGTCTCTTCCTTCTCCTGCCAATAGCTATCCATGACCTGTGGTCCGCGCACCTGGATCTCCCCGATCTGACCCACACTCAGGGGCTGCTGGGTGACCAGGTCGCAGATGCGGGCCTCGGTGTTGGGCAGCGGCAGACCAATGCTGCCGAATTTGCGCTTGCCGTGCACAGGGTTGCAGTGGGTGATGGGCGACGCCTCGGTGAGTCCATAGCCCTCCACCAGATGTCCCTTGGTCAGTTTCTCGAATTCCTCTTGCAGCGAAACCGGCAGCGCCGCGCCGCCGCTGATGCAGGCGCGCACCGAGGAGAGATCGACCGGCCGGCGGCGGGCATAATGGACGACAGAGCTGTACATGGTCGGCACGCCGGGGAACAGCGTCACCCGGTATTTTTTGATGTCGCGCACCACCCGCTTCAACTCGAAGCGCGGCTGCAAAACCAACTTGGCCTGCGATTGCACCGCCAGATGATGGCAGGCGGTCATGCCGTAGCTGTGGCTCAGGGGCAGCACGCCCAGCAGAGTCTCGTTGCGGTCCTGCACGTCGCCGATCCATGCGCGCGCCTGCAGCGTATTGGCCACTGCATTGCGATGGCTGATCATAGCCGCCTTGGCGATGCCGGTGACGCCACCGGTGAACAGCAGCAAGGCCGGCAAAGCGGTTCGAATGGGCGCCAGCACCGTCGACGGCCGGCAGGCCAGCAACTGGCGAAAGAAAATCGTATCCGGGGTGCGGTTGATCTTGTTCAGAGTCTGCCGCATCTGCTTCTGCACCTGCATCGCCCAGTTCAGCAAGGGAGGCATATAGGTCTCCAGACAAGCAACCACCACATGGGTCAGCTTGGTCTGTTGGCGGATTTTGCTCACTCTGCCGTAGAGGCGATCCAGCACGATCAGCACCCGGGCACGGCTCAATTCCAGCTGATGGAGCAATTCTCTTTCGCTGTTAAGGGGATTGATGGGCACCACCACGGCGCCGGCATAGAGCGTCGCCCAGTAGCTGATTATATACTGCGGAATGTTGGGCATGCACAGCGCCACCCGATCGCCGGGCTGGACGCCGAGTGTCTGCAATCCGGCGGCGAATCGCTGCGACAGATCGTGAAGCCTTCGATAGGAGAACTTGCGGTTATAATAAACCATGGCGATCTTGCGCGCAGCCTCCCGACTGGCCGCATCGAGAAAATGAGTGAGCGGCACATCCGGCAGCTCAATCCGGAAGGGCACAGCGGCATCATAATGCTTGAACCAGCGCTCGTCCCGCGCCGCCGACGCATGGCGGAAAAATTTGTCGCGGACCGCAGCCAGACTCAAGCGAGCGGCACGGGTGTAGATCGACAAGTCCTTAACGATTCCCATTTCATCCCATCTGTTGAATGGACCTTCTGCCGGTCATCCCAGCGATGAGCCGGCAAAGGAAATCCAGTGGCCTCTAGGCGCCGGCAAAAGCTCCCGCCGGCTGCCGTTCTTCTCCAGCGGTGGTGACAAAGATGGCCGCCTGGCCGACGACCGGACACTTGTTCTCGCAGATCCCGCAGCCGATGCAGAGGTCTTCGCGCACATAGGGGAATTTCACCGTTCGCATTTCCCCTTCCGGCGTGCGCACCTCCCGTTCATCAAAGCGGATCGCTTTTTCCGGCAAAGGACAATGCTCTTCACAGACCAGACAATCCTCCAGACGATACCAGGGGATGCAGCGGCTCTTGTCAAAATAGGCGGTGCCCATTTTGCTCTGCTGTTTCGCGGCCAGGTCCAGCTTGCTGATGGCGCCGGTCGGGCAGATCTCGCCGCACAGCGTGCAGTTGTATTCGCAATAGCCGGTTCTCATCACCGCCCGGGGACTCCAGACGCCCTCCCAGCCGCCCTGAGTGAGAGCAGGCTGCAGACAGGCGCCGGTGGAGGAACAGATGCGCACGCACGCCTGACAGCGAATGCAGCGATCGAGAAAAGTCTTCTCCGGCAGCGCACCCGGCGGCCGAATCATCCGGCCGGTTTCATCGCGGTTGCCGGCGCCGACGCGCGTCGCCGCCAGCCCCACGATGCCCGTGGCAGTGGCCTGAATGAACCGTCTGCGCGACAGGTCGATGCGGCCTCGGCGTTTGCGCCAGCCGAACCGGTAAGAGATGGCCTTCGGTTTGCAAACGGTCGCACACTCGGCGCATTGAATGCACTCCGCCGCGTTGGTGATGGTGTAATCATCCTCAATCGCGTTCATGCGGCAGCGGCGCTGACAGAGGCTGCACGAGGTGCAGTCCTGATTGACGCTGCGGCCAAACACGCGAAAGCGGGAAAAAAGCCCGAGCAGGGCGCCCAGCGGACAAAGGTTGCGGCACCAGAAGCGGCGCGAAACCAGACCCAGCGCCAGCACGCCGACGAATAAAAGCAGAACAGGAATGCTCTGTTCAAACGAGGCGGACTGAACCGGCAACAACCATTTTTGCGTCCAGGCGTAGAGCGTGTACCATTGCTCCTCCGCGATGCCGCCGGCAAAGCCGAACTGAAACAGACCCTGGGCCATCAGCGCCATGGCAGGGTAGAGACTGACCGTGAGTACGCGGAAGAGCATGACCAGTGGATCGAAAAACCAGGCCGCCTGCCAGGAAAAGAGCGCCGCACAGAGTACAGCGATCAGGATGAAAAATTTCCATGAACGAAACCGGATACTCTCGCGGCCGGCGGCGGCTTTGCCGCGGCGGAGACAGCGGTCGCTGCCATCGATCACGGTGCCCAGCGGGCAGATCCAGCCGCAGAAAAAACGCCCCAGCGGAATGGTGAGCAGCAGCAGAATCACCGCCGGCAGCATGGAGGCGATCCAGGTCCGTGCGGACAACACCGTGGTCAGCGCAGCCAGCGGACTGGTGCGCAAAAAGATATCAGAGGGCCAGCCGCTCTCATAGGGAAACCGCGCGTGCAGAAACAGGCCGAGAAATAAAAGAAGGAAAAAAATCTGCGAAAGTTTGCGAATGCGGTTTGCCATCTCAGCCGTTGATCTCCTCGATGGAGACACGGCTCAAATCCAGTTGCCCCAGGCCGCGTTCCGAAGCCAGTCTCAGATACTCCACCTGCTCCGGTTTCACGCCGAACAGCGTCATGCCATAGGCGTCCACCGCCACCCGGTCGACGCCGGCGATGACGGTCTTTTTCTCCGCCACATCCGCCAGGCTGCCGCCGGTGGGTCCGTTGCGCAACATAACCCGGTAGGCGTCGATGATGGTCAACGTGGGTTTGACCGCGGAATTGATGTCGACGATTTTGGTCATAAATTTGTTATGAATAGAGCCGCGGTCGCCGCCCATCACGCCCATGAGATTCTTGAATCCCAGGGTGTATTGCGAGATCGAATGGTGTTTGGCAACAGGCATGTTGATAAAGACATCGGCCTCCAGCACATCGAGATAAAGGGGCCAGGATTTCAGCAGCACGCCCTGAGGGATCGCGACCTCTTTAAACCGGCTGTCGATGATGTGACGAACCTGTGCACCGGCCGCGGCAGCGGCCTTTTCGATGCCGCTGCGGCTGTAGCAGCGCTGCGCTTGATTGCAGGTGCGGTCGACAACCCGCACACGGCTGGCGCCCGCTTCAAAGCAGATTCTGACGACCTCAGCCACCGCCTCCGGGTTGGTGTTGGCCGCCTGTTCGGGCGAGCGGTCCCAACCGATGTTCGGTTTGATCAGAACGGTCTGGCCCTTTTTGACAAACTGAGACATGCCGCCCAGTGCTTGCACCGCTTTGCGAACCAGCTCAGCGGGCGCGGCGTTACGGACGACCACCAGCTTGGAGGGGGAAGCAGCGGTCCAAGCGGCGGCGGGCAGAACCAGGCCGGCGGTCAGGGTTTTACAGAATTCGCGTCGATCCATCAGCGGGCTTCCTTCCATATATGTTTCGGCTGCTGTCAGAGTGCTGCGGCGGGAGGCGGCCTTGTTGAATGCGTGCCGGATCAGGCTCAGGCCAGCCGGATTCCGGTCTGAAGGAGAGGAAAAGACCTCTGTGCTCCCTGCTGGGCAGCGTGATAAAACAAAGCCCACCATAATCGGTGGGCTGTAAAGAACGGGTGCCGAAGCCGGGATTTGAACCCGGACGCCCGGTGGGCACTACCCCCTCAAGATAGCGTGTCTACCAAATTCCACCACTTCGGCATCAAAACGGTTTTACTTTCCAGCAGGCGCCGGCGTGGTCGGTGCCGGAACCTGGGGCAACGTGCGCGCCGGAGAGCTGGATCTTCGTTCTCGTTCCTGCTCCACCAGGCTGGACTGAGAGACGCTGCCGCGGGTCATAAAGCCCAACAACAGGGCAAGGACCATGAACGTAGCGGTCAGGATCGCGGTCATCTTGGACAAAAAGGTGGCGCTGCCGCGGCCGCCGAGTACAGAGTTCATGGAATCGATGCCGCCAAAGGTGCCGGCCAGGCCGCCGCCCTTGCTGGATTGAATGAGAATGACAAACGTCAATAGAATGCAGACGATGAAAAACAAAACGATCAGTACCGTGTACATGCACACTCCAAAATAGGTTATGCGGTTACAATCTGCAAAAAGGATTTGGCGTCCAGACTGGCGCCGCCGATCAGGCCACCGTCGATATCCGGCTGCGCCAGCAGCTGCGCGGCGTTATCCGGCTTCATACTGCCGCCGTACTGGATGCGCACCGTTTGCGCCACAGATTCGCTGTAGAGCTGGGCCAGCAGAGCGCGGATAAAATGATGCACCTCTTGGGCCTGCTCGCTGGTGGCGGTCACGCCGGTGCCGATCGCCCATACCGGTTCGTAGGCGACCACCAGGATTTGCGCCTGTTCGGCGCTGAGGTCCGCAAAGCAACCACGCACTTGATCGCCGACCACGGACTCGGTAGTCCCGGCTTTGCGCTGATCCAGCGTCTCGCCGACGCAAACGATGGGATTCAACCCCACTGCCAGCGCGCGTTTGATCTTTTTGTTCACCGTAGCGTCGGTCTCGCCGAAATACTGCCGTCGTTCAGAATGGCCGAGAATAACGTATTGACATCCGGCGGATTTCAGCATATCCGCGCTGATTTCGCCGGTGAAGGCGCCTTTTTCCTCCCAGTGCATATTTTGTGCGCCCAACTGCACCGCCGATCCCTTGATCGCCCCGGCCACTGCGGTCAAGTTCACAAAAGGCGGACAGACGACAATCTCGCTCCCTCCGTCCTTGGGCGCGGCAGCGGCAATAGCAGCCGCCAGTTCCGTCGCCTCCGGAACGGTCTTGTACATTTTCCAATTACCCGCTACGATCCGTTTTCGCATAGTGTTCCTGACTGATGATCATGCGGCGCACTCCGTGCGCCGCATGCACTGTTCAAAGAGTTAAAAAGAAGCCATCTTGACTACCAGATCCACCACGCGGCAGCTGTAGCCCCATTCGTTATCATACCAGGCCACCACTTTGATGAAATTGCTGGTGCCTTCCAGCACCATGGTGGATTTGGCGTCAAAAATCGACGAGTGATCGTTGCCGATCACATCCACGGACACGATCGGATCTTCGGTGTACTGGAGAATGCCTTTCAACTTGCCTTCGGCCGCGGCTTTGATCGCGCTGTTAATCTGTTCAATGCTGACATCTTTTTTCAATTCAGCGACCAGATCGACTACCGAACCATCCCACACCGGAACGCGCAACGAAAAGCCGTCCAGTTTGCCTTTCAGCTCCGGGATCACCTTGCCCACCGCTTTGGCAGCGCCGGTGGTGGTGGGGATGATGGACATGGCCGCCGAGCGGGCGCGACGCAGATCGCTGTGCGGTAGATCCAGAATGCGCTGATCGTTGGTGTAAGCGTGCACTGTGGTCATATAGCCGCGTTTGATGCCAAAGGCGTCGTGCAGCACTTTGGCCACGGGGGCCAGACAGTTGGTCGTGCACGAGGCGTTGGAGACCAGTTTGTGTTCGGCTTTGAGGTCGCTGTCATTGACGCCGAGAACGATGGTGGCGTCGATCTCATCTTTGGACGGCACAGTCAGCACCACCTTTTTGGCGCCGCCGTCCAGATGTTTGGCAATCTGCTCTTTTTTGCGGAAAACACCGGTGGATTCAACGACGTAATCTGCGCCGGTTTTGCTCCAGGGGATATTGGCAGGATCTTTTTCCGCACTGATCTGAATCTTTTTGCCGTTGACGATCACGGCATTGCCTTCGCAGGAGACCTCGCCTTTGAAAAGACCGTGGGTGGAATCATATTTCAGCAGATGCGCCAGCGTCGGGGCATCGGTGATGTCGTTGATGTGGACAATTTCGATATCCTTGCGCTGCACCGCGGCGCGAAAAACCAGACGGCCGATGCGGCCGAAACCGTTAATGCCTAATTTGATTGCCATGAAACCATCCTCCAATGTGCGTTGAGTATATTAAACCAGGGATTGCCCAAAACTAAGCTCAAACCATGTCCGGTAACATGGTTTGAGCTATTAAATTAAAAAAAATTACCCGCAATGTCAAGTAGTATTCTTAACCGAGAAATCATTTACACGCGAACCAGGGTCAGACAGTATACCTGGCGGCACCCCTGAGCTTTCAGGGTTTTAGCGCATTCGTTCAGGGTGTGGCCGGTGGTGAACAGGTCATCCACCAGCACCACCACGCCGCCGGCCGCATCCTCCGGTCTGGGGACGACAAAGGCGCCGGCAAGATTGCGCGAGCGCTCCGCCTTGGCGAGTTTGGCCTGCGGCCGCGTGTAACGGATGCGCTGCAGCAGCGTTGCATGCATGGGCAGCCCGGCGGTTGTCGCGGCGTACTGCGCCAGCCGCTCTGACTGGTTATACCCTCGCTCGGCCAGGCGCCGCCGGTGCAGCGGCACAGGCGCCAGGATCGCGGCCTCCGGCAGCGCCGCGTCGCGCAGGGCCAGTCCGAGCTCCCGACCCAGCGGCTGTGCCAGACTTTCATAGCCCTTGTATTTCATCAGATGGATCAGCTTTTGAATCGACTCATGGAAGGGAAACACTGCGATCGAGGCCTCGAACCAGGCCGGCCCGCTGAGCTGATGCGTCAACTTTTCAGCCGCCAACACCGGCTCCTCCAAACGCGGCAGGGTCTCCAGGCAGGTGCGACAGACCAGAACCTCCGCATCCAAATCGTTGTTGCAGAGCACGCACCAGGGCGGATAAACAAAATCCAGCAGCGGCTCCGTCAGGGACGACCAAGCGGCGATCCATGATCGTTTTTCAACCGTTGATCGCAACCGGCGACGGATTCCTCCCGCTCGGCCGGACTCGGATTGCAGCATGGGGATCAGGCCTCAGGCCTACTTGAAGCGGTAGACAAAAGCGAGTTTGGGCTCGATGCGCTCCTGGGATTCGTACATTTTGCTTCCCGGTTCGGTTTCGACAAACGACCAGATGTAATCCACATAGAGGATGAGGTAGGGTTTGAGCTTGTATCCCAGGCCCAACCGTGCTACGCTGCGGTCGTCCAGAGTGAACACATCCTCCGCCTGGACAATGCCGAGTTTGTCGTAGCTGGCGTGCGCGGCAATGGTCGGCAAGGCCTCGCTGGCGTCCGCAGCCAGATGCAGCTGGCCGCTCTTCTCGGCATCCAATTTGGACACAGTGCCCAAAAGCCTTACTCGGTTGCCCAGCACATTGCCGTACAACTCGCCGAACGTCCCCCGGCTCTCCTTCAGGCCGATCAGCATGTCCGTCTTGTAGAATTTTTTGTCGTGTGAAATCTGCAGTTTCTGGATTTCATAAAAAGGATCAAAAAACGACGGGATAAACTCCTCGCCCAGCCAGCGGCGTTCCAGTCGCGCCTGCACCTCCATGAGACCGAGGAGATTGGCAAAGCCGACGGACACGCCCACCGCAGTGCCGGCGCCGAAATCACGGCTGAAATTCTCGCGCGAGCTGTAGCCGTGAATAAGGGCATAATCCGCGTACAACAACGTGTTGAACACCCGGGTTTTAATCAACGGCAATTCCACATCCACGCCATACACGGACACGCCGTCGTTGCTGTCCACCCAGGTGTCGGGATCCAGATCCCGGGCAAAGCTGGCGCCAACGGCAAAATTTTTCAGGATCGGGACATCGAGAATGTACAGCGGCCGGTAATAGCCGCGGAGTCCGAATAATTCCGAGCGCCCCATGTTGCTGGCCATGCTTTCAAAACCAAAATGGCCGAGATCCAGATCGAACTCCATGCCGATTTTGCGATCATCGTAATTGATCTCGTTGGTAAAATAGTTGACGATAAAGCCATGGCCGATGCGCGCGGCGTCCAACGTGCCGATCCGTGTGTAAAAGCGGTCCGATTTGCGGCCATAGCGAAAATATCGCAACAAACGGATATAGTCGTACCCCGAATCCCAGTCCTTGGCGCGCAGGGAACCGCTCTCCGCATCGTACAACAGATTGATGTTCAATCCGAATCCCAATGGCCCAAAGGACAGTTCCGGACGCAGACAGAAAGAAAAATAGGATTGGTCGTCGATGGTGGTGACGCCGATTCCGCCGAACAGCCGGTTCTCGTTGCCGGTCCAGTAACCGAACCCGGTGTCCGGGAATTGAGCTACTCCAGAGCCCGCCAGACAAAACAGGCTCAGCAGAATCAGCGCCTTTTTCATCTTCTGTTTCCTTTCACCACAGGTCTTCCATCCCCGGAGGAACATCCCAATGCGTCGCCCATTGAAAATGGCCCTGTCCTCCGGCCGCCGTGCTCCGGTCCACTGATAAAAGCCTCTTGTGATCGATCTCCTCTGCCGCCAGATACTCGAACATCTCTTTGGCCTTCGGATGGCGGGCTTTGAGCGCCGCCTGGCGATAGAACTGATACGCCTTTTCCTCTGCCTGCATGGCCAGGCGGATCGCCTCCTCGCCGTCAAGATCCGGAGAAACCTGATGGCTGCCGATCTCGAGGGCGGAAACGAGGGCTGCTGGGTTCTGGCCGCCGGAGAGTTTGACGTACAGCTCGGAGAGCTGGTCGAAATGTCCCTGCTCGATGGCGCTAAAGTAGGTGAACTTGTTGCGGATTTTCTCCTGCTTCATCACCGCCGCGGCGCTGCGGTAAAACTCCATGGCGCCTTTTTCCCGGCTGATCGCCAGCTGCAGGGAGGCCAGAGGATCGAGGTCGGCGACCTCGGTGTGCAGATGGACGCCGGCCACGGCTTCGCTGAAGGCTTTATTGAAAGCGGGCAGGTCCTCTGGTTTGCGTGAAGAGATATACGGCCCGTCCACACACACCTCTTGATCCACATAGTGGGCGCCGGCCAGTTTGACGTCGTCGCGTATGCCGACAAAGCAGGTGGTGGTCACGCCCTCGAGCAGTCCGGCGGAGATCAGCACCTGAGCGCCGTGGCAGATGGCGCCGACGGGACGGCCGGTCTGCCAAAAGGCTTTCACCAGAGCCAGCGCCGTTTCATTGATGCGGATGCGCTCCGGCGCTCCTCCTCCGGGAATGATCAGACCGTCATAGTCCGATGCGCGAATTTCATCTATGGTTTTGTCCGGCGTCAGGGTGACGCGATTGTATTTGCCGATGAGCGTCGAGCGATCCAACCCCACCCAATCCACCTGAGCGCCGAGCTTTTGCAGAGCCTCTTTCGGCTGCGTGGCCTCTTCGTCGTGAAATTGCGGACCGATCAAAATTGCGATACGTTTGTCTTTCAGCATATCCATTCTCTGAGTTTAACGGGTTTTAGAATTCACAAGGCAGACGAACAACCACCCGTCCGCCGATGAGGGTTTACTTTTGATCCAGCTGGCTCAACCGATCGCGCAGACCGGCCGCCACTTCGTAGGCCTCTTCCTGCACCGCCCGGTCCATCAGCCGCTGCAGCCGTTCCCGTTCGCTGAGCGGCTTTTGCTCCCGCAGCTCATCCAGCCATTCGCGCAGCAGTTCCACCTCCACCATCTCTTTGCCCGAATGGTTGCGGTACTTTTGGTAATGTCGTTCAATGGCCCGGATGCCCTTTTCGATCAAGCGAATCGACTCCTCCACTCCACCGGTATCCATTGCCAGAGAGGCGGCGGCACGGACATACATCATCAGCACATAGGGCCGATACTGTTCGAACGCCTTGATGATCTCATGGTTTTTTGCGTATTTGTGGACCAGATCGAACACTTTGAGATTCCGGCGGGTGTCCCTGACGACGCGTCGATAATCCCCCAAACGCAGCAGGGCGATGTAGCGGTGATAGAATTGAATGGCCTCCTGCTGCAGTCGCAGACAGTCGACGTTCGAGAGCGAGAACGAGGCGCCGCCGTTCTGGAGCGAGGTCTTGGCGCGGTCTTCAAAGTAACTGAGGTAGGAATCATAGTGATGCGGGCGTTTGCCGTCGGGCCGGCCGTCCAGCTCCATCTGCAGCAGGCCCAGGTCAATGCGCATCTGCAGCTTTTTGCCGCCGTCCTGACCGTCAATGATGCGTACATTAACGTCATTGGCCGAGTATTTCCAGCTTTTCAACAACCGCCCGATGTCATCGCTCATAGTATCCTCATCAAGCAATGCTCACAGCCACCCACTCAGGGGATGCGCCGTTTTACTGTGCGATCTCAATCAGGAAAAATAGGCGATCGCGTTGCTGAACAATGCGGCTCCGTCCGCCTGCCGATTCAGGCCGATGCGGGTCCAGGCCGGATGATGGGTCGGATCGATGTTGCGTTCCGGATGCGGCATCAGTCCCAGCACGCGGCCGGTCGGATCGCAGATGCCGGCGATATCCGCCATGGAGCCGTTGGGATTCCATGGATAGGCGGTCACGCCGCCGTCCGGGTTTACATATTGAAAGACCACCTGCCGGTTGCGCCACAGCTCTTTAAGCACCGACTCGTCGCGCACCACGAATTTTCCTTCTGCATGGGCCACGGGAAAATACACCCGCTCCTTCATGGCGCGGGTGAACACGCACGGGCTCTCATTGATCCGCAGATGAACCCAGCGGTCGTCGTATTTGCCGGAGTCGTTGTTGGTCAGGGTGACGGACTGCTCCGCGTTAAAATCCACCAGCGGCAGCAATCCCGCTTTAACCAACACCTGAAAACCGTTACAAATTCCAATAATCAATTTGCCCTGTTGATGAAAGGCGTGCAGATGATCCGCCAGGTGAAAGCGCAATTGATTGGCCATCACCTTGCCGGCGGAGATGTCGTCGCCATAGGTGAAACCGCCGGGAATGGCCAGAATCTGATACTCCGCCAACAGCGCCGGATTTTCCAACACCCGATTGATATGCAGCAGGTCGGCGCTGCCGCCCGCCTGGTCAAAGGCAAATGCGGTTTCCAGATCGCAATTGGATCCAGCGGCACGCATAACAAGTACTCTGGGCTTCATCAAACAGACGTTCCTTTTCTTTCCTGATCTGATTCAGATGCCCTGGCGGCTACCAGGCTAGGGTGTTTTGCCAGGAGTTTTTCAAATTCGACAGGTTTTCCTCAATCAACCGCTCTCCCTGCACGCCGTTGATGAGCACTCGAGGAGCAGCGGTCACATGCCCCAGCAGGCCAATCGGGATCGCCTGCAGCGCTGCACAGAACGCCGCCTCATTGTCCGGCTGCACCTCGACCACCAGCCGGCTGTTGGATTCGGAGAATAAAAGCACGTCGTCGCGAACCACGTCCGCTGTGCGCGGCGCCAAGGCGAGAGAGACGGACAGACCCAGTCCACCGCTGAACGCCATCTCCGCCAGCGCCACCGCCAACCCGCCTTCCGAACAGTCATGGCAGGAGGCCACCAGCCCGGCGGCCATGGCGGCATGCAGCGCCAGGTAGAGACGGCGCGCCGATTCCGCGTCGACCCGCGGCACTTGGCTGCTGCTCACGTTCATCACTTCATAATAATGCGAGCCCCCGCATTCGGCCCTGGTCAGGCCGACCACGTAGAGCGAATTGCCCGCCTTTTTCAAATCCATGGTGACCGCCCGGCGGCAGTCCTCCATAATCGAGATCGCCGAGATCAGCAAAGTGGGCGGAATGGCGATGCTGTCGCCGGTTTCGGTTTTGTACTCATTGTTGAGACTGTCCTTGCCGGAGATGAACGGTGTGCGAAAAACAGTCGCCACATCATAGCAGGCTTGCATGGAGCGCATCAGACTGCCCAGACGGTCGGGCTTATCGGTGCTGCCCCAGCAGAAATTATCCAGCAGCGCGGTGCGCTCCAGAGAGCCGCCCACCGCGATGACGTTGCGCACCGCTTCGTCGATGGAAGAGGCGGCCATCCAATACGGATCGATCAGACCGTACTTGGGATTCAGGCCGTTGGCCAGGATGACCGCCTTGTAAGAATCCATTCTGGGCCGCGTCACCGAGGCGTCGGACGGCCCCTGCTGATCCACGCCCACCAGCGGTTTGACGACGCTGCCCCCCTGCACCTCATGATCGTATTGACGGATCACCCACTCCTTGCTGCAGACATTGGGCGCAGCCAGAATTTTATGCAGCACAGGCGTCAGGTCGGTCAGGCGTTCCGGTTCTCTTTCCACCATCACCGGCTTTTCATAAACCGCCTGGCGTACCACCTCAGGCATGCCGTCGTGGAGAAACGCCATATCCAGTTCACCCACCAGGGCCGAGTGATAGGTCAAACGGATTCTGTGATCGTCCGTGGTGCGGCCGATGACGGTGGCCTCTACATCCTCGCCGGCGAACAGGGCGAGGGTATCGTCGACATGCTCGGGCGGCACAAAGATCACCATGCGTTCCTGGGCTTCAGAGATCCAGATCTCCATGTAAGAGAGGCCATGATACTTGAGCGGCACTTTTTCCAGATACACCTCTGCGCCTGTGGTCTTGGCCAATTCGCCGATGGCGGAGGAGAGACCTCCGGCGCCGCAATCGGTGATGGCGCGATAATAACCCCGGTCGCGCGCCTGCATCAACGTATCCACCAGCTTTTTTTCGACGATCGGATTGCCGATCTGCACCGCGCCGCTCCAGGTGCCTTCGCTTTCGGTGTGCAGTTCGCCCGAGGATGCGGTGGCGCCGTGAATGCCATCGCGCCCGGTGCGGCCGCCGACGACGATGATGGCGTCTCCCGGCGCCACGGTTTTCTCACACATGTTCCTGGGCAGCAAACCCACGTTGCCGCAATAGACCAGCGGGTTGCCGAGATAACGATCGTCAAAAAACAGGGCGCCGTTGGAGGTGGGAATGCCCATGCGGTTGCCGTAATCGCGTACGCCGGCGACCACGCCCTGCATCACCCGTTTGGGATGCAGCACGCCCTTGGGCAGATCTTTCATGGCCAAATCCACCGGGCCGAAACAAAAAATATCGGTGTTGATGATCGGCTTGGCGCCCAAGCCGGTGCCCAACGGATCGCGGATCACGCCGCCGATGCCGGTGTTGGCGCCGCCATAGGGCTCCATGGCAGAGGGATGATTATGGGTCTCTACTTTAAAACAGATATTATAGTCATCATCAAAAAGGATCACGCCGGCGTTGTCCTTGAAAACCGACACGCACCAGGGCAGATCCAACTCTTGAGTGACCCGAAAAATGGTCTGCTTAAGCGGATTGCGAATCACCTGACCCTCAAACTCGACCAGGCCGGTAAGGGTCTTGTGGCTGCAGTGCTCAGACCAGGTTTGCGCGATCATCTCCAGCTCAATGTCCGTGGGATCGCGCTGCAGGGAGCGAAAATGGTCCTGAATGGCGTGCATCTCCGCTGCGTTGAGAAAGAGATCGCGCTCACGACTGAGCCGCATCAACTGCTTCTCGTCCGCCTCGCGCAGGGGAATGACGATCAGTTTAAAAACCGGGTCCTCCATGGTGAAGAACAGCTTTTCACCCGGCTGCATGATGTGCTGCACCACTTTGTTGATCAGCAGCTTTTGTGCGATCAGCTCCCGGTCGCCGGCGGAAAGGGCGCCGAAAAACTCGAATCGTTTGGCGGTTTTGGCCTCGGCTACCGAGGAAATGCCCAGATCACGAATGCCTTTCAGAGCGGTCTCAGCCACCAGATCCGTCACTCCGCGGTTAAAAGTCACCTCAACGGACCAGCAGGGCCGGTTCTCCTGGGACTGAAGCAGCCCATCGATGCGGTACTGCTGCGTCACCAGATCCGCCAGCAACGATTTGGCGATCCTGGTTTTCTCCGCCTCCTGCAGGTCGCCGGAAAGATAATACACCTGATAGACCTTGACCCGGTCCACTCCGGAAACGCCCAAATCCCTGGCGCCGGAGAGAATGCCCTTCGCTTCAGAATCCTGAAAGTCGGCCGACAGGCCCAATTCGATTCGCGTGATCACATTGGCTCCTTGAATGTATCAAATATAGTTTAAATATATTTGCCAGTAAATGCAAGGGAAATCATGGCAGTTGCTTCAGCCATCTCTTTACGCCACGCCATAAAAAGTGAGACTATGCCTCAGGCCTCCGCAGAAATTATGGGCGTGGCCCCAGGCGCCCATCGAGCTGGACCGCGGACGTGTCATAAAAAAAGTGCCCCATGCATTCAAAGCTTGACTTTTTCACCTCAAGGTTTTAAATTAGCCAAAAGGAAAAATCAGCCTTCATTTTCTATTACTGTTTTTATTGTAATTAAACGGAGCGCCTGCATTGCAGACCAAAGAAAACACACGAACAGCTGCCTGCAAATCGGCGCGAAAATATATTTATTTTGTGAGCAGCATCATTTTCTTTTTCACCGCAGCACCGCTTTCCGCCGCCACACCCTTTGAACCGCTCTCTTTCAGCACCCATCTGCTGGATGATTACATCCACATGATCAAATTCACCAGTTTGCTCAAGATCGAATCGCCCATGATCACCGGACCGGATTCCAGCGGTCTGGAACCCTACCTGGGCTTGGCTGAAGATCAAAACGACAGCGAAAAGAACGGTCCGATCAGCCGCATGCAAAACCTGCTGCTGAGCTGGAACAAAAACCTGCCGCTCAAGGTGTCCGGCCATTACGATAAAGCCACCTCCATGTCCGTCACCCTGTACAAGCTGGTGCACGATTGCGGATATGACGGCAGCTTTATCGATCGCGAGACCGCGCATCATCTTCTGGCCATGGAGTACAACTGGCCAATGGCTAAAAAGGAGTCCAGCCTGGTAGCCCAGGTGTTGAGCGGAGCGGTTAAATTTCTCGGCCTGCGCTACCGGCTCGGCGGAAGCGGCGTCAAGTACATCGACTGCGGTATGTTCACCCGCATGGCTATGATCAGCGCCGGCATGGCCGAAAAAGTGTTCAACCGGACCGCGGCCATGCAATACCGCTATGCCGAACAGGGCAACATGGGCCTGTTCCTCCGCCCCGCGGGCGAACCACCCCAACCAGGGGACCTGGTTTTCTTTAACTGGCGCACACGATTTCAAAAACGTCGATACAAGGGTATCACCCATGTGGGCTTTTTCCTCGGCCAGGTGGGCGACCGTCTGCTGGTGCTGGAAGCCGCTTCACGCGGTGAACGCCGTGTGACCATCAAAGACCGCAGCGATTCCATCAGCCGCATCGCCGGCTATGCGCAGATCGTCGGCGCCCCCGCAGACGTGGATATTTTCGATTACATCAACATGGCAGCAGAGGACTTGGAAAACCTGATGGTGCCCAAGTTGGGAGGCGACTAGGGGAAAAGACCATCTCCTGTGCCGCTCGGCGCGCACAGAACAGGATATGATCTAAAAAGCCGGATCCAACGAGGATCCGGCTTTTTTTCGTTCAGAGCGGGATGTAAAGCGACACGACCGCGCTGCCGGCGCCCCCTGCAGCACGGGCATGCACAACTATTTTACCAGCACCATTTTTCGCCTCTGCACGCTGTCGCCAAACTGCAGCACCGCCCAGTACAATCCGGTGTTCACGACTTTCCCTGATCCATCATGGCCGTCCCAGACCACTCGATGGAAGCCGGCCGTCACGCTCTGATCCAGCAAGGTGGCCACGGCTTGTCCGAGAAGGTTGATCACCGTAAGCTTGGCCCGTCCCGGCGTTGCGAAGGTAAAGACGAGCGTTGTGCTGCTGTTGAACGGATTGGGGTAATTGGCAGCGAGATGAAATTCCATTGGCAGGCTTTTTGCCGGTTGGGAGGAGACCGAGGTCCGGCTGTTGACCGCCACAACGGCATCCAGATCAAAGTCGCCGTTCAAAGCCCCCTCCTGCCAGCGGTCGCCCATATCTGTGATCCTGACATAGCGGATCCACGGCAGTCCAACGTCCGCCAGGTCGAACTGATCAGCGCCGGAGCGCTGTGGATCAAGAGGATGGCTGGTGCTCTGCACCACATGGCAGCCGGCCAGACCTGCGTAGCTGCTGGTATCATAGGGAAATTCGATAAAGTGGCTGCCGTCCTGGCTGACCGCTACCGTGGCAGCCTCCATATACGGCTGCCCGGTCCACAGATTCATGAACACGTTCTCAAAGATGATAAAATCAACGCCAGGTCCATCGAAGACGACGTTATCGGTGAACGCCAGAGTGATTTCGCCGGCGTGGCCCAGAGACAGAATCTCCGCCGGATCGCTGGTGGAACTGGTGCTGTTGAGCCCGCGATCCGAATCTGGCGGACCCAGCACGTTGTCGGGAAAAAAATCATAGCCTATTTTACTCCACGGTTGGCCGGCTGAAAAGGCAACCACTTCATCAGCCCAGGGATCTGACGACTCGCTCCTTTCCACAATGGCCATGTCCTGACTGCCGTCGCCCGCGGGATAGGTGATCGCCACCCTATCCTGCTGCACATCGAACTTTTGCACCACATCCTGATCAAAGGCGCTGACGTATAGCTCGGCGTTTTTCTTATCCCAGAGCAGATGCATGGCGCCGCGGCCCACACGTAAAGGATTTTGCACGTTGTGGAGGATTTCGCCAGTGTAGATGTTCACCTTGTACAAAAAGCCGCCGGTATGATCGCCCCAATCGCAGATATAGGCCATGCCGTTGGGCAGCACCGCCAGATCCCCGGGATAACCGCCCACCACCAGGGTATCGACCACCGCCGGGCCGGCATAGTCCGGCGGAGCATAGGGATTGATCACCGCCAATTGTCCGCTGTTTCCTCCCCAGATGCCGGAGCAAAGCACATAATAGTTCCAATCCGGCCCCTTGCGCACCACTTGCGGATTGGCCGGCACAGCCACGCTGGTGAGCAGAGAATCGCGGGCTACATCGATGAAGGCGATGGTGGATGGCTGATAGTCCGGATAGCCGCCGGTGTTGGCCACCAGGGCGGTATTCCCATCGACGAGGATCCCTTGCGGCGCCCTGCCGCAGGGGATGAATTTGGCGACGCGATTCTCTTTAATCTCCACAACCGCCACAGCATCCAGAAGCAGCAGGGTCACATAGAGCCGATTGCCGCCCACCAGCGCCATGCCATAGGGATTAGAGCCCTCCGGCAGCGCGATGTGCTTTTCCACCTGCAGCGAGCTCGCGTCGATGATCATGATCTCCGGCGGCACGCTGTTCAACACCAGAACTTTATCGCGATAGGCGAGGATCTGATTGGGAATTTGCCCCAGAGTCACCACGTCGTTCTGAACCGCGCCGGTCTCCAGGTTCACGGTGGACAGCGTGCGCGCCAGATTGTTTTCAACAAACAACGTGCGCGGCATGTCGCCGGCAAAAGCAAAACGAACAATCCCCCAACACACCAACAACCACATTTTTTTCATCAAAGCATCCTCGGATTCTCATCCATAATGTCGAAATTAATTAACTCTTTTCGGCAGTAACGTCTTGTGCTCATCCGATGTAAAGGCAGCTGATGAACCGCCAAGGTTGTCAAAAACGCCGAGACATACAATTCAAAAGTTATTTCATCCCCTCTGCGTTGTTTAGCGCTTTCCCCGCGGCTGAAGAAGGTACGCAGGTCTCAGATGATCCCTATTTAAAAGTCCGCCAATAGCTTACATCTTGCGTTTTGCAGTTTGGCTTTGCGCTAAACTCGATTTCATGCCTTCCATCGCCCAGACGAAAACTCGCTTATACGGTTAAAAGGCGGCGCTCCACCCGGCCCGCCATTCCCGGCCCGGCAGAGGCGCGTTTTCTAAAACCTGGTAGCGCACATCGGTGAGGTTCAAGCAGGAGAGCTTGAGATTATTCTGTCGGCCGAGCAGACGAAAGGCATAGTGCAGCGTTATCTCGTGCAAAGAAAAGCCGGGCAAACGCACGGTATTGGCTTCTGTGACAAAGCGCTCGCCGCTGCGCCGGAAATTGTAATTCACCTGCAGATCCCGCCATCCCCATTGCAGGCCTGCTTTGACGCTGTGTTCCGGTCGGTACGGCAATTGTTTGTGCCGCGTTGTTCGTTCCTCGCTGAGGTTCTCGCTGCGCAGATGGCTGTAGGAAACCTGCATCTCCAGGCGCCCGCGGTAGGGCTGCCAGCGCCATTCGATCTCTTCTCCAGAAAGACGGGCGTCGGTGTTCACCGGCGAAAAAGTGGCGAAAGAGCCCAGGCGCCAGATGATCAGGTCCTGCAGGTGATGGTGAAAACGATTGAAGCGGAACAGGTTGTTGCGCCACAACCCTTCGATGGCCCATTCCAGATTCTCACTCCGCTCCGGACGCAGCCCGGCGTTGCCTCGCACCCGGTACTGCTGATAGAACAGATCGGCAAAGGTGGGCAGACGGAATCCATGGCCCCAGTCCGCCTGCAGCCGCCAATCCAGCAGCAGCTGTTTGCGCAGACTCATGCCGAATGAAGGGCTGAGCGCCTGATCCAGGCGCTGATCCCGGTTGTGTTCGGTCTCTGCCGCATCGTAGCGCAGACCTGCCTGAGTTTCCAGCCGCGTATTCCAGCCAAGGCTGGTTTCGCAGCCATGGCGCACATAGACCCCGGCGTTGCGCACGTCGGCAAGGCCGACCGCTGTCAGGGACGGGTACAAGCGATCGCGATCGGAAAAGCGGGTCGCTCCTGCTTCAGCCCCCAACTCGATCTGATGGTCTGGAGTGATCTGGTGCAAAAGATCGCTCTGCAGACGGCCTGCTGTCACTTTGTTTTCGTTCCAGTAGCGCGGTGTTGACCGATAACGCACCGGCACATTCTCATAGATATTTTTAAAAGAGGAAAAATCTTGATTGAAAGAGGCGCGCACGTTTAATGTACGCCGGCGCTGTTTTTTTTCGAAGGAAAGCACGGCCAGGCTGCGCCGGATGGCACTGCGTGCGTAGGGCGTCCAGCTGTAGACAGCGCCGGGCAACCCGCGATGGCCGAACAGATGCTGAGCGGAAAAAGACCAGCGCGATCCGTCTTTCTCCAGGCTCCATCGGCCGAACAGCTGTCGCTGCAACTCATCCGCGTTCAAGCGCCTCTCAGTAAAGTGCCGGCCGGCGAGGTCATACTCGTAGCGGTAATCGTTACGGCTGCGATGCTGTTCGACGGTCAGCAGGAAATCGCCATAGCCGCTTTTCCGCATCAGTGTGGCCGCCGCATCGGCCGTGGCAAAGGAGGCTGCACGCAGTTCCGCGGACAACTGATTTTCCCGCGCCTGCCGGGTGATGATCTGCACCACTCCGGCCAGGGCGTTGGCGCCGAAGCGGCTGGATTGCGGGCCTTTATAGACCTTGATCTGTTCAATGGCAGCCAGCGGCAGGGAAGAAAGATCGATGTCGCCGGAGAGTCCGTTCTGCAGGCGAACGCCGTCCACCAGCACCAGCACCTGCCCGGCCTGACTGCCGCGAATGGAGACCGACTTGGCGGCGCCGTTTTCCTGAATCTCCACTCCGCAGGTCGCAGCCAGCAGCTCAGCCACATCCTCGGCCTGGCTTTGCCGGATCCGGCCCTGGTCGATGACGAAGTCCGCGCCCTGAGACGGTTCGTCGACGTCGGCGTGGATCTCCAGGCCGGGCAGTTCGATAAGCACCGGCTGCAGTTCGATCACCAGCTGCTGAGGCTGATCATGGCTGACCAGAACGTTGCGCAGTTGCTGCGACCGATACCCCAGCAGACTCGCCTCCACCGCATACTCGCCTGCCAGCAGATTGTGCAAAACGAACCGGCCGTTGCGATCGGTCACAGCGCCCACGGCTGTGCCCGGCACGGTCACGTTGACGCCGAACAGAGCGTGGCGATCGGACCCGTCCAGGACCTTGCCTTCGATCTTGACGTCTGATTGCGCCGCTAGATCCTGAAGACCGGCCGTGGCTAGCAGTAAAAGCGCCAGAATTTTTTTACTGAAACGATTCATAGGTCGAACTTGTCATCGATGAGGAGATCTGGAGAAAGGAAGGAATGAGCGTTTGCAGGAGGTTAAAAAAAAGCCCCAGTCTTGCAACATGGGGCGTCGTTATCTTTAGGTACCAGCACCTCACCCGCGAAGGCTAATCCAAACACTCTCTGGCAGGTCTCCTGGCTTTGAACATCAATCCTACCGGTCGCGCCTTCCCGGTTTCCCAGTGGCTTTTGCGTTGCGACTTTCGTAGTTCATTACAGTAGCGGGGCTGCGACGGACTTGCACCGTCTTCCCTTTTCATCCATTTGGAACCAAAGCATGCGTTTCAAAGAGCGAACCAATATAAAGAGAAAATATTCGAAATGCAACAGCTATTGTGCCGGTCAATCAAAAAAATCCCAGACAAATCCCCAGCGCAGTTGCTGTTTCGGCATCGCATAGCCGGGCAGCAGCTGATAGTCGATGCCGGCAAAATTTTGCAGCAAAAAGAACAGGCGCACGCTTTTGATTTTCACTCCCACATGGGCATAGGGAACGACAACCGGCGACAGCGCAGTGGACGGCAAGCGCGTACCGGGCAGCAGGCAGTTCTCGCCCCGTTCTCCCCAGCCGTTGAGTCCGATGCGCAAACGTACATCCAGATCGCCGGCGAAAAAAACATTCGCGTATTGCACACAGCCCCAGGCCTGCTGCGCCGGTTGCGGCAGCGGCTCCTCCTCACCCTTGCGGATTTGCCTCAAGTCGGCATAAAGAGAAAAACAGCGGTTCAATTTCTGTTCCACGCCGATGTCCACCGCCCAGCGGTTCGCGTCCAGCGCAAATGCCGCTGTTTGGGATTGCAGGCTGGAGAGCGTCATGCGATCGCTGCTGTAAGAAACACAGATAAAATAGCGGACTGCGTCGCCCTTTTTTTCCAGCGCCCCTGCCCATAGATCGCTGCGTTCCTGCTGAAAAGCCCGGTCGCCGGCCACATAGCTCTCCATGCCGTAGCCGCCGCTCAGTCCCGCCGAAGCGATATGGCTGCCGTACCACAGCCGCGAATTCCATCCGCGCGCCAGGGTTCTGGCCAACTGGACCTGCGGCAATAGGGCGATCTTTTCATCTCCAAAGCGCAGCACTTTAATGCCGGCCTGCCAGAACCAGGATGCGCCGGCCGGCGATCCTATTTGCGTCCAGGCTTCCAGATCATTGCGCCGGCCATCGCTGCGACCGGTGATCTCCATCCGGCTGTGCTGCCACAGCCCGCCGCTGTTCCACTGCACCGGGCCGAACCGTTGGCCATATTGCATCAACAACCGCGACCGGCCGGCGTTCTGAATCTGCTGAGCCGCCGGGGATGGTCGATGATAAAATTCACGATAGAGATCGGTGTACTGCCACAACACAGTGACGCGATGGGCCTGCAGGCCGAGGCCATGGTCATAGCGATCAAGCTTTTCATGCAAAAAAGGAACCTGGGGCGCGGATGCCGACCACGGCTCATCGCGGTCCATTTTGTTGAGCAGCAACAGATAGCGCAGCCGCCACTGCGGACCGAACCGCCGTTCGACGCTCAGATTGACTTTTTGCGCGCGATACTTTTCATCCGCCGCAGTGCCGCCGTAATTTTTCAACACGGCACCGGCCGTGAGCGCGCTGTGCGCCGTTGGTTTCAGCCCCAGCCGCACGTCAACATCATCATAGCCGTTGCCGCCGGTGCGATAGGCGGTTGCGGAGCGCAGACCGCTGCCGGCGAGATCACGGCCGGCCACATACAGAGAATGACCGGGCGAAATCAGCCCAGCAGTTTCACCGCCGGGTCCGGCCCAGGCGTCGATCCGTTCGATCCCCTCCACCGGCGCCAGGTTCCAATCGACGATGCCACTGACCGGGTCATTCAACAGCAGGCCGTCCCAGGTCGCATCCAAATGGCGAAAAGAGCCGGAGAACAGAGAGGCGGCCGCGAGTTGGCCCACGCTGCCGCGATCAAAGATGAAAACGCCGGGAACCTGTGCCAGCAGATCCGCCGCACTGCCATAGCCGGAGCGCTGAATAGCCGTCGAATCGATCATCCGCAGCACCGGCCAGACCAATGTATCGGCTTTCGTTTCAGGATCAGCCGGCGCCAGCCTTGCAGACGCCGCAGCGGCCGTCAGGCAGACGATCAGAATCAGAGTGTGTTTCATAGCAACCGTTTCAGTCTTTTAAGCAACACAGGAACCAGGACGGCAAAACTAACGGTATTGACCAGCAGATGAACCAGATAAAAGACCATGCCGGACATAAAAGTCATCGCCATTTTCCGGCTGTCGCCGCCGGCGATGAACACCGCGAAACTGAGGGTGGTCAGCGTGTCGAACACCAGGGTGCAGAAAAAGCCCATCAAGCCAAACCAGGCCATGCGCACCGCAGTCGGCAGGTCCAGCCAATGGGTGCGCCCCACCATACCGCCGGCCCAACCGACCACCGCCATGGAGAGAACCTGGGCGATGAGCAAGGGCAAAGAGGGCGCGCCGAACGGATTGAACATGGAAAAAAGAAATTCAGCGGTCAGGCCGATGAGCAGGCCGTAGGACGGGCCCACCAAAAAGCCTGAAATAAATATGGAAGCGGTGATGAATTCAAAATTGGGCAAAAGCAGGAACAGGTAGCCGATCGCGATCGATGCCGCCGTCAGCAGGGCGCACTGAATGATTTTATGGTGCCGTGGTCGTTCCGCTGTCAGCATGGCTCTTCCGGCGCTTGGATCGTTTTATGGTTCACTCCGCCAATTTACTAAAATATCCCCGTATTGGCAAAAGCTAAAAAATGGCTTGCAAATCGTGAAACTTATGATTACAATAAGGTGTACTTTATTACACTAAAGGGACTACCATGCAGTTCGAACAGATCAACGAAATCGTCCAGGTGCTCAGCCATTATGACGGCAGCAAAACGCGTCCGCTGCGTTTTCATTGGCGCAACCGGACCTATCATGTGGCGCAGGTGCATGGCGTCTGGCATGAGGTGCAGGGCAGGGACCGGGTGTTCCATTTTCATGTGTCCACGCGGGAGTCCGGTTCCTTTGAACTGATCTATAACCATGCCGCCATGAGCTGGCGCATCGGCCGGGTAACCGTGGGCTGACCGCTGTCAGGGATATTTTTTCATCTCATCCTCGATGGCCTCGCGAAGCGATTCCGCCTCGTTGCTGCCGATGAGGAATTTTTTGCCGGATTTATAGGTGATCTCCACCGCCTCTGAGCCGGCGATGTTGTACATCCAGCCAGCCGGCGTGAGCCGGATGCCCCAGCCATAATACCACGGCACTCTGACCACGCGGCAGCCGGCGATTTCCCGCACTCGAATGGTTTTGCTGAAAACCCCCTGGCCGAAAGAGCAGACGATCACGCCGCGTTCCACCACCACCGTCAATTTGTAAAACATCACCAGCGCCATGATGAGAAGGAGCAGCGCCAAATAGTGGCCCAGGCCGATGGTTTCCAGCGTGGTGGAGGCCAGGGTGGCGATGATCCCGATCACCAACAGGGCGATGATCAGGTAGCCCGTTTGCGAATTGCGGTAGGCGATCATCTCGATCTCCTTTCAACGGTTCAGGAAAAAACAGGGGACGCAGCGGCCCTGGTCCTTTGTTCTGAGCCTTTTTGAAAAAACACCTACTCGTGGGCCATACCGGTGACCGGCTCTTTGCTCTCACGAGTATAGGAGAGGCAGAAAAAGAGCGCCGCCAGACAGAGATAGGCCAGAGTGAACTGGTACGGCACTTGCTGGGCGATGCCGCTCAGCTTCCACGGCAGATACATGGAGCCGTCGGGCATGGCGGAATGGATGATACCGAAAAAGGAAAAGAACGCCAGCACCACCAGATAGAGCGCGGAGATTTTCAGCCGTCGATCCACCAGCTCGGCGAGAAAGGCGGCCCAGAGCATGGCGGTAACGATAAAACCGTTGCCCAGGGCGATGATGACCTGCAGTTCCGGCAGTGCCTTGCCGGGCGCGGTCATGAGCTCGTGAAATTTTTCCGCTGGAATGGGCTCCGGCGAACCCATCTTGATCGCCAGCAGCCGGGCCACGGTGGGAAAAAACGCAAAGGCCACGGCCGGGGCGTGGCGTTTGGGCACGGCGACAAACGCCTGCATGATGATATCAAAGGCGACGAAGACCAGAATCGGCGCCAGCACGGCGCGCGGAATCAATTCGATAATGAACGAGACATAGCCGAGCATGCCGCCCAGGCCGACAAAGATGCCGGTGAGCAGGGTATAACCGGCGCGGGACCCCATATTTTTGTAAGCCGGCTGTCCGATGTAAGGAGTGGACTGGGCGACACCGCCGCACAGACCGGCCGCCAGGGTGGCCAGGGCTTCGGTCAACAGAATATCGCGGGTGTTGTAATCATCGCCGGCCACGCGTGCGCTCTCGGTGACGTTGATGCCGCCCACCACGGTAAGGATGCCGAAGGGGATGGCCAGGGGAAGATACTTGACCGCGGCGGATAATCCTTTCATGAAATCCAGCGTCGGCAATGGCAGACCGAAATGCAGATCCAGGGGCGGTGGACCGCCATAGGTCCCTCCCACCAATCCCAGCGGTCCGATCAGATAATAGAGCCCGGCGCCGATGACCACAGAGGCCAGCACACCGGGGATTTTTCCCGGCAAGCGAATGCCGGCCACCAGGGTGTAGAAAATCATGCCCAGAGCGATCACGCCGACCAGCGGCATGCCAAAGATGTCGATCAGCGGCGTCATGCCGATCAACCCTAATCCGATGCCTGCCAGCGAGCCCAGCAATCCGGCCTGCGGCACTATCTTTTGCACCCAGCGGCCGAAAAACGAAAAGACCAGTTTGACTGCGCCCATGAACATCATGGTGGCCATGCCGATATACCAGGTCATCATCGCCGCATCGTGTTCCGAATAGCCCTCGGCTTTCAGTCCCATGAACGCCGGACCGAGCACCACCAGCGCCAATCCGATGGTGGAGGGGGTATCCAGTCCCAGCGGCATGGCGGTGACCCGTGTGTTACCGGTTTTCCTGGCCAGGCGAAAGGCCATCCAGGTATAAACCAGATCGCCGAACAGCACGCCAAAGGCGGTGCCCGGAATCATACGCGTGTAAACGATGTCCGCCGGATATTTAAAGACAAAGATCAGAATGCCCGCGAGAAACGAGAGCACGGTGAGGTTGTCGAACATGAGACCGAAAAAACCATTAAGGTCGCCGGCCACAAACCAACGGTATTTCGTTGAAGCCGATTTGGACATGGATCCTCCGTATCTATAGAGTCCGTCATCAATAGGTCAGCAATCCGGCGATGGCCGCGGTCATCCAGGTGGCGATGGTGCCGCCGAGGACCGCTTTCAGGCCCAGCCGGGCGATATCGCTGCGCCGGTTCTCCGCCAGCGGCGAGAGTCCGCCGATTTGAATAGCGATGGATGAAAAATTAGCAAAGCCGCACAGACTGTAGGTGGCGATGACAATGGACTTGGTGGACAGCATGCCGGCGCCCACCGCGTCCGCCATTTTGAGGTAAGCGACAAATTCATTGACCGCCAGTTTGATGCCCATGAGGCTGCCGACCTCCAGCGCCTCTTTCCACGGCACGCCGATGATAAAAGCGATAAACTGAAAGACCAGGCCGAAGAGCAGTTCGAGGTTGAGCGGCTTGTTAAAGTGGTTCATCAGGATGCCGTTCAATCCGGTCAGGTTGCCGATAAAACCCAGCAGCGCGTTGATCAGCGCAATGAGGGCGATGAAGGCGATGAGCATGCCGCCGACGTTGAGCGCCAGGCGCACGCCATCGCCGGCGCCGCCCGCGGCCGCTTCGATGACGCTAGCGTGGCTCTTTTCGACCTTGAGGCGGACAGTGCCCATGGTCATGGGCTCGCCGGTCTCCGGCATCAGCATCTTGGCCACCACCAGAGTGGCGGGAAAAGCCATGATGGAAGCGGCCAGCAGATGGCCGGCGAAAAACACCTGCGACGTTTCAAAGGCAATGCCCTGCGACTTGGCCAGGGCCAACCCCAGCATCTGCATATAGGCGGCGAGCACGCCGCCGGAGATATGGGCCATGCCGCTGGCCATGATGGTGTAAAGCTCAGATTCGGTCAGGGTGGAGAGATAGGGTCTGATCACCAGAGGGGCTTCAGTCTGGCCCATAAACGTGTTGGCCGCCACATCCAGAGTCTCCGCCCCGCTGGTGCGCATCAGCCGCTGCATCACCCAGGCCATGCCTTGAACGATCTTTTGCATGATGCCGAGGTGATAGAGCACAGCCATCAGGGAGGCGAAAAAGATGATGGTGGGCAGCACCTGAAAGGCAAAGATCACCCCCAGGCTGTTCTCGCCGCTGCTTTTGGCCAGCGGCCCAAAGACGAACTGGGCGCCATCGCCGGCAAAATTGAACAGAAGAACGAAAAGCCGGGAGATCCAGTCAAAGACCTCACGGCCGAGGTCGGTTTTAATCACCAGGAAGGCAAAGCCGAATTGCAGCAGGATGCCGGTCAGCACCAGTTTCCAGTTGATCGCCCGCCGGTTGGTGGAAAAGAGAAAGGCGAGAAAGGTGACGAACCCCAGGCCGATAAGACCGTGAAAGAGCGAAAGGATGTGCATAGCGTCCCTTTGTTATGGTTGGGGAATGATTGGCGGGAAAATATAGCAAAGATTTGGCAAGGATGCAAAAGATTCGTGCGGAGAAGGGCATTGACGGTCCGCTCAACTGGTCTTTCTGATTGCCCAACGCCCCTGAGGCGCTATTCACTAAATGTTCTAAAAATGACTGTCATTGCGAGTAAGCAGAGCCATAAAGGCTCCCTCTCTTATTAAACCATGTTGGAGCGAGTAATCTCCTGCGTTTTCATGATCGCCCGGCGAATCTTTCCCCGACGGGACCATCGGTCGGGCATGCTTGCCCGGTCAGCACCAGGTTGTCAGAGCAAAAAAAGATCGTCGGCAAGAGCATAAATAATATATTACGAAGCGTAATCAGAAGGGAATTCGATATCCTTCAGACTTTTTAATATTTTGTCAGCATCTCTCTTTGATACAACACGCAATATAAATGCAATATTTTGATCGATACCGTAGAAAACTCTAAAAGAATCTGAACCGCCGTCAACTCTTAATCTATAGCAGGGAAATTTACTGCCTTGAATACGCTTGATCTTTTTCTTATGCGGAAACGGGGCCTCTTCGAGTTCGATGGTTTCATGAATGATATTCTTCGCCGAATCAATAGGCAGTGATTTTAAATCTCGAATTGCTCTTTTTGTATATTCAACGTGAAATTTCATCTAGTTAGTCACTATCGATCTTTTTTAGCAATTCTCGCGCGCTGATGGTTTGACCTGATCCATATTCTTTTTTAGCGGCAGTGAATTGTTCTTCAAGACCAAAATGTTTGGCCAAGACATAGTCTTCCAGTTCATTGCCGCTCATTCTAGAGATAATGGCATAGGGCAAACCGTTTCTAGTGACGATTACATCACCCTCTTCATTTGCATCTTTGAGATATTTCGAAGGTGATTTGCTTAGCTCCCGGATATTGATAAATTTCATCGCAACTCCCGTTAAATTGTACTTACAATTGCAAGTACAATTTAACGAATAAAATGACTCGTTGCAACATTTATTATTATGTAAAATCGACCTTGCTTTCGAATGGGCAAATCCGCTAACCAGCGCGCTGACCAGCCACAGTCCCGACCCCCTGCTCAACCACCTCTATGCAGGTTGCACTTTTCAGGGGAGAATCTGGAGGAACTTGCGGTTATGCAATGCCAGTCCGGCCGACCCCCTTTTCTCTTCAGCGCTCATCTGCGCCACCTGTGGATAATCTCATCAGCGCTGCAGCAAAAAACATACATCCGCAGAAAAAAATGGATCAGAGCAAGGCGGGCTTTTTCAAAACAGAAAAGGGATGAACCGTTTGGTCCTTTTCATATACTCCCGGTAAGGTTCGCCAAAATAGCGCACGTTTTCTTCCTCTTCGCACAACACCGCCAGGAGAAGAAAAAACGTGGCCGCTATCGCCAGAGCCAGACCGGCCGGCGACAGCCGTTTGAAGAAAATGCCCCAGGTCAACAACACCAACGAACAGTACATCGGATGACGGATGTAACGATAGACACCGGATGCGACCAATACAGTGGTTTTTTCAAAGTGGACCAGCGACGCATCGTCGCGGCGCGAATCCGCTTTGCCCATACGGCGCAATTGCAGAAACCCGCACAGCGCAACCACGGCGGAGAGGACCAACAGCGCCCAGGAGAGCAGCTGATGCGGGGCAAGGGGATTCTTGAACCAATAAAAAACATTGAGCAGGAACAATCCCAGCATGAACTCCCAGGCGTAAAATCGATAAAAACCATGGGAACGCGGCCGGGTCAAAGAATCCCATGAAATAAAAATAAACACACCGGAAAGGAGCAGAAACAGAATGCATTTCATAAGCACCCCCATAAAAAGTTGTTACCCATAAAACCAGTGTCCACTGCTTTGCGAATGCTCAACTAGAGTCCGACGCCGTCCAACACCGCGCCGCAAAAGCGACAGCCGCCGTTGCGCACATGATTGGCCAAAATCTGAAAGCCGTAGCGCTCGATCACCTTTTTGCCGCACTGCGGACAATAGGTGTGTTCGCCCTCATCCCCGGGAATATTGCCGCTGTACACATACCGCAGACCGGCCGCCAATCCCATCTCACGGCCGCGCTGCAGCAAAGACAGCGGCGTGGCGGGCGTTTGCGTGTACTGGTAATCCGGATGAAACCGGCTGATGTGCCAGGGCGTCTCAGCGCCCAGTTCCTGCTTGATAAAACAGGCCATCTCCTGCAGATCCGCATCAGAGATCTGATCAGGCACCAGCAGAGTGGTCACCTCCACCCACACTCCCAGCTCTTTCATCAGCTGCAGGGACCGCAGCACACTGCCAAGATCGCCGCCGATCACACGACGATAGAAATCCTTGTTCCAGCCTTTTAGATCGACGTTGGCCGCGGTGAGAAAAGGCGCCAGCTCCCGCAACGGCGCTTCATTGATATAACCGTTGGTCACAAATACTGTGGCCATCCCTTCCGCCTTGGCCAGCCGGGCGATCTCTAAAGCGTACTCGTAATAGACTGTCGGTTCGGTGTAGGTGCAGGCGATGGTCCGGCACCCCCGCGTCACCGCGGCGTCCACCACCTGCCGGCTGGTCACCGGTTGCCCGGCCGGCTCGCCATGCACCTGAGAAAGGTCGTGGTTCTGGCAGAACCGGCAATGGAAATTACAGCCCATGGCGGCGATGGAAAAACTCGCGGACCCGGGATACACATGGAACAGCGGCTTTTTTTCGATCGGATCCACATGCACCGCGGCCGCCTTTTCGTAAACCAACGAATAGAGCACGCCGCCGAGATTCCGCCGAACGCCGCACACGCCGACCTTGCCCTCCGCCAGTTTGCAGGTATGCGGACATAACTGACAGAGTACGTTGCCGTCCTCCAAGGCGGTATAAAATTGCGCCTCTTTCATATCACTCCTCGCTCACCAAAACCTCCAAGGTGAGCAATGCCTGCACCTTGATAAAGTCCTCGCTGAAAATCTGTCTTTCCTGACCGTTGCTGCTGTCCAAGCTCAGCTCGGTGGCGATAAAAACCGGTTTCAGGCCACCCCCGGTATTTTTAAACAGCGCCAACTCTTCTTCGCTCAACTCCAGGGTCGTTTCGATATGCCGGGCCGCCGACACCCGGCCGGCCGCATCCACCGCGGCTGCCGGCACCTGGATCGGGCCTAAGATGACGTTCGGCCGGTCGTACAAACGCGCCAGGGCATCGACCAGGCGCAAGTGCAGGGCGCCGCCCAGAGGCAGGTGGTTGTCGATCTTTAACTGGATCACCGCGCCCTGCAGACGATCGGTGGCATCAGCGGAAATCCGCACGATCTCCCCCTGATCAAAGAGATCGCCCTCATCCGCCGCCGGTTTGATCTGAATCTGGGTGGTGTCCAGATGCACCTCTTTGGCGGTCCAACTGATTCGAGCCGGCACGTCCAATGCAACCCGGGCGCGCAGATAATCCGACGCGCTGATCCGGCCATAGGTCATGCCGTCTCCCACCCAGACCCGGCCGGCGATCGCCAGCTGCGTGGGACGAATATCCATAAACTGAACGATGGGACTGTTCTGGGCAGTGAACAGCGGCAGCCGTGTGCGCACCTCGCCGCCGTCGCCCGCCTGAATTTGCTCATTGATGGTGAAAGAGACGCTTCGGCCTTGCTCGTTCCAGGCCCGCAGAGTGCCTTCAAAACGAAGCGGCAACTGAATAGTGTTGAAAATATCCAGTGTGAGCCTGGCGTCGCCGAAACGGACATGATCGAGATCGTCGAAACGCTCGGGCAGAGACAGGCTGCGGAAAACCGTGTCCAGCACCACCTCTTGCTCTTGCAAACGACCGGACAGATGATCGATCGCCAGATCAGAAAACGCGACACGAGCGGTAAGCGTGCTTTTTTGATCCAGCACATAGAGCTGATCGCCCAGATCCCGGGTCACGCCGTCAAAGTCGATATTTAAAAACTGCTGCGCACCGTTTGCCGGCAGGTCCAACCGGGCGACGAACTGGCGCAGATCGATGCGGCTGACGGAGCGGGAATAGGATGTGAGCGGGATGACAAAATGGAGCGGCTCGCCGCTGCTGTTTTTGATCTCCTGGAATTTCCACGACAGAGTTTCCGCGGAGATGGGCGTATGGTTATCCAGCGTCACAGCCACCTTGCCCCGCTGAAACGCCAGCTCTTCAACCTGCAGCGTCAAGCCGGGCAGCAGTTCGATGGATTCATTTTCCTGCAGCGCAAGGCTGGGCAGTTTGGCGTGCAGATAAGAAACCCGCATCTCATCGATCTGCGTCAACACCTCCAGCGACTGGTCGATTCGGATCGGAACCGCTATGCCGGCTGAACCCGCCACATAGCCGGAGATCAGCCACTGGTTGTTCTCCGGAATGCGTTTAGCGTTCAAGTCCAGCGCTACCAGCACCGAGTCATAGGGATTGATCCGCGTTACGCGCGGCGCACTGAGCAGAATATCGCCGCTGGCGCCGTCGCGCAGCTGCAGCGCCACGTTTTCCAGCGCCACCGGCAACCGGTTGTAAACGCGCAGCCGGCCGCGGCCGGTCTCGATGACCGCGGAGCGAAATCGCTCGTCCGCATGCTTTATACCCGCCACCCGCTGAAACGCGCCGGGGTGAATGATAACGCTCTGTCCCTCTTTGCCCGCCGCTTCGCTGCAAAGCTGCGCAAAGCTAAAATGATCATAGCCGACGATCATGTTCGGTATCGACAAATCGGTGAGCGCCACCTCAAAGGTCTGTTCAAAATCATCAAGGACAAAATTCTCGCCGATGGCGGCGGCCTCGATCTCCTCTTCCACGTGGAAGCCCAGACGGCCGTCCGCATCGAAAATCACCCGGTCTTCGTCCTCGACCATTTCCCTCACGCTGTAAGAGCGGTCCACCAGCGGGATGTTCCATTGGGTCTGCCAGCTCGGCGCCTCGGGCGATTTGAACGAACAACCGGCGCAGAACAGCAGGAGGAGCAAAAACGGTCGTATGGACCTGTTGTACATCATTCTCTTCATCACCCTTCACCGGGCCAGAGCGGCCAGAATAAAAGCGGCTGCGCCCATGCCGATCACCGGATAAGCGCCCCGGCAGGCCGCGGTCTTTAGATCGTAATGCTCCGGGATCATCTCTGCATTGCGGGCCGCCTGGCTCATCACCCACTCCCAGAGCAGATCGGCCTCTTGCTTTTTCTTCATCCTCATCATGGCCGGAATCATGCGCAGGGTGACGAACAGGTTCTCCTCGCCGACTCCGTCGTTCACCGTACGGCCCAACGCATAGCCGCGTGTTGGACTGATGCGCAGGTGAGAGTCCAGCGCTGCCAGGGTGGTGCGGGCGGATTTCCAGTCAGGCAGCACCACGCCCCAGTTGACCGCTTCCATGGTGGAGCTGTCCAGCAGTTCGGGAAACGATCGTTTTTCCAGGCTTCTCACCAGCACTCTGGCCTTGCCCACGGTCAGCCGGGTGAGAATGCTTTCGCGCAGTCGCGCCGATTTCTCGGTGCACTGTTTCAGCATCGCCGCATCGTCCAGCGTCCGGGCCAGCACCGCGGCGCAGGTCAATCCCTGAAAAGCGGCGGCGGAGGTGTAGAGAAACTGCTCTCCGGGCGCCGGCGCATCCCACAGTCCCGAGTCGGCGCGGATCAGGTCGTTGACGGCAAAAGAGACCAGCAGCGGCTGCACCACATAATCTTTAACCAGGGACCAGACCTGATCGAGAAAAGCCCGGTCGCTGCTGTGCTTGTAATAATCGTGCAGCGCCCAGAGAAACAGCGGATGGCTGCTAAAATACAGCCGCGGCGTGTTATCGATCGAGGTCGCGCGCTCAAAGCCGATGCCGCTGTAATGCGCCAGCGACACCATGTAATTGCGTCCCAGACCCCACTCCAGATCGCCGATGCGATGGGAACGAAATGAGCCGGCATCCGAGTAGAGCATGAATTTCAGCGCCGCCCGGGCTTCGCTGAAATGGCCGACCGCCGACAACGCCGCCACGCTGTAGCTCATGTCGCGGGTGACGGAGATCTTGTCATCGCCATAGGCCAGCGAGTTGACGATCTGTCCGTATCCAGGCCCCGGTTCGCGCACCTGCGCCATCTTGATAAACGCCAGGGATTGACGGAACACATCGTGTTTGAGGGTGATAATGTCCGCGGGTTCGTGGCCGCTCAGATGCCAGTGCATCCACCAGCGCTGTTCCGCCTCCACCATCCGCTTCGGCTCTGTCTTAGCCAGGTCCGCCAGCACCTTGGCCTGGGTCGGCGGCGTCATGCCGCCGGTGTACACGGCGGCGAACATGATCCACAGGTCTTCGTTATCCCAGCACTCGGTGACCACGGTCTGCACTTCGCGCAGAGGCGGATCGATGAAAGGCAGAAAATGCGCCCGGGTGAGTCGCAATCGTTTGGCGGCGGGAATGTGCAGGACCCAGAACAGAGCTTTGTGTTCAAGGATCATCGGCGCCCAGATGTAGGAGATCAGGCTCGCCTTTTCCGTGGTGTGCTCGACGCGGATGATGCAAGTGCCGTTGATATAGCCGCTGTTGGCTACCGGCCATTGCTGCAGCGGAATGGAATGAGAACCGATGGTCATGCGAAAGCCCAGCATCTGCACCAGATTGGGCGTTCGATAGCCGGCGTCCCAATCGTCGTTCAGGTGAGGATAAAAAGCGTCCACCACACCCTTGTCGATGTGATAGGTCGCATAGCACAGGCCGTTGGCCGTGGGCAGATGTTCGATCGACCGTTGCGCCCCTGTCGCAGCCGCGCAGCAGCCGCCGACGATAAGAAAAAAAAACGAAAATGCTTTCATCACTCTGTCTGGGACGAAATTCACCACCACCGCACGCACCTCCAAATCCGTTCCACCTAACATACCGCCGCTCTTGAAGCGTTGCGGAATTTACTTCTCCTTTGCAGGCTTGTGCGTCAGCGCCTGCAAAGACTTGATCAGCGCCTGAGTCCCTTCACGGCCTTCGCCGCGCGCCTGACAGGCGGAAAAAAGCTGATGCACCAGACTCAGTCCCGGCGACGGCAGCTGCATCTCAAAAGCGGATTGCAGCGCCAGGCGCAGGTCTTTTTGCTGTAGATCGATCATAAAGCCCGGCGCAAAATCCCCCACAGCCATGCGCGGCCCCAGATTGCTCAACTGCCAGGAGCCGGCCGCGCCGTTTTTCACTGCTTCGATCATCACCTGCGGATCCACGCCGGACTGCTGGGCGAAACACACCGCTTCGCACACCGCCAGGTTGGTGACCGAAACCAGAATCTGATTGCACAGTTTGACGGTCTGGCCCATGCCGTGTCCGCCGACATGGGTGATGCTCTTGCCCATCGCACTCAGCACCGGACGGCAGCGCTCCAGGATTTGCGCCTCGCCGCCCACCATAATCGCCAGGGTTCCGGCTTTGGCGCCCACATCGCCGCCGCTCACCGGCGCATCGAGCATCTGCGATCCCTTTTCCGCGATCTTTGCCGCCATGCGCTGTGTGGCCGAGGGCGAGATAGTGCTCATGTCGATCACCACGCTGTTGGGTTTCAAGCCCTGCATGACGCCGTCGCTGCCGAACAGCACCTGCTCCACATCCGGCGTATCGGTCACCATGGTGATGACGATGTCGGACCGTTCCGCCGCCTGTTTAGCCGATAAAGCAGCGCTGGCGCCTGCCTGAAGCACCGGCTGCATGCGCGCCGGCGTGCGGTTGTAAACCGTCAAGGGAAACCCGGCTTTGAGCAAATTCAAACACATGGGCTGTCCCATGATGCCCAAGCCGATGAACCCGATGCGTTCCTGTGCCATTGTGATCTCCATCTATTCCGCGCAACCCCCGAGTGTCGCGTCGACCCCGGGTGTCGTCGCGCTTTTTGCTTTTCAGACCCCGGATGTCGTCGCGTACTTTGCGACGACTCCGGGTGTCGCTTTAGATAAAGCGATTTTTGACTGTCTCTGCAACCTTTACCACGACTCCGGGTGTCGCTTTAAATTGTCCGACCCGTGAATATCGCCGTGTTTTTTCCTTTTCAGACCCCGGGTGTCGCTTTAAATAAACCGATTCCCGAATGCTTTCGTAGTTTTTACCACCCCTCCGTGTGTCGCTTTAGATTGCCCGACCCCGAGTGTCACCGCGTTTCCGCGCAGACCCCGGGTGTCGCTTTAAATAAAGCGAGGCCTAACTCTTTTCGTAACCTTTATCGCAACTCCGGGTGTCATTATAGAAAGAGCGAGTTCTACCTGACCCCAGCTGTCGCTTTCAACCAATCACCCCCCGTACACCCTTGCCATTCTCTCCGCCCACGCAGCTTCATCGTCTCTACCATGCTTGCGGCAGCCCAGGCTATAGACACGGCATTTCTCCACCAATTGGCCGGCGGTCAGCAGCCGTTGTTCTTCCGACAGGGGTTCCTGCCGCAGCACCTTATCCAGACTGATGATGCGATAGCGGTCCAGGCTGTGCTGCATGGAAAGCTGTTGCCAGTCGCCGGCCTGTTTTACGATCAACCGTTCCGCGAGAAACAGCACCGGAAAGCGCGAACAGACTCGCAGCCAGAGATCATAGTCTTCGCACGCCGGCAGCTGCTCATCGAACAGTCCCGCCGCCTCCAGAACGCACCGATGCAGCAGCACCGATGACGGACTGATGATGCACAGCGCCAGGCAATGGGCATAGATCCAGCCTGAATACTTTTGATGATGCTTGCTCTGATTCTTCCAGAGGCCGTCTTTGCGCCACTCTTCATCCGTATAGCAGATCAGCAGATCCGGCTGCTCCTGCAGGGCTTTACACTGACGCTGCAGCTTGTCCGCTTTCCACAGATCGTCAGAATCGAGAAACGCCAGCCAGTCGTAGCGCGCCGCCCGAATGCCTCGATTGCGGCTAACGGATACGCCGCTGTGCGGCTGCTGGATCATGCGCACGCGATCGCCGAAACGAAGAACAGCGCCGGCGGTGTCATCGGTAGAGCCGTCGTCCACCACGATCACCTCATCCGCCGGACAGCTCTGCGCCAGCACCGAATCGATGGCCCGGCTGACCAGATCAGCCCGGTTGTGCACCGGGATGATGACGCTGATTTGCAGGCCTGCTTCACTCCTATCCATAAATCGTCACTAATGCGGCCGAATGATCGCCAGCAAAAAACAGAACAGCGTGACCACCACCAGAGCCCCGGCCGCTAGGGTGATGACTTTTTTCTCTTTGCGCGCCTCGCGAAGGCCCATCAGGGCGCTGATGAGAAAGCCGCCGGCGAATCCGCCAAAGTGGGCCCAATTGTCGATATTGGGAAAAAGAAAGCCGAACACAAAGGCCATGATCGCCCAGCTGCCCACCTGGCGATACAGGGCGCTGCCGAAATCGCCGCCGTGTTTGCGGCCGTAATAGATCAGGCTGCCGAGCATGCCGAAAATGGCGCCCGAGCCCCCCAGCGTGAACATGGAGCCCATCATGACCGACAGCATAAATCCGGTAACGCCGGAAACGGTAAAGATGATGAACGCCCGGCCTGTGCCGAACAGCTCTTCCACCATATAGCCGAGCTGGCGCAGCCACATCACATTGAACAGAATATGCAGAATGCCGCCGTGCAGATAGACCGCGGTCAGCAGGGTCCACCAGCGGCCATGGCTGATGGCATACCGGCCGGTCATGCCCATGCGGTCCAGGCTTTCCATGCCCGGGGAGAGAAAAGACATCATGCCGCGCGGATGCAGAATGGCCGACAGGTCCAGTGCCAGACTGATGACGTACAGGGCGATGCAGGCGATGGTCAACGAGGTCACCAGACCGCGGAAATTAGCCAGCCAACGGCTAAGGCTCGGGCCCCAGCCCCACAGGCCGGGATTTTTCCTGCCGCAATGAATGCACGAGGGGGCATTGACCGAGATCAGCCGGCCGCAGCCGGGACATACCATGGATCCGCTTTTTTTCCGTTCGAGCATGAGAACATCCTTGCAATAAGGGCGAAAGAAATGAAACGGCGTTTTAAAATCCGCAGGGGCTGCTTTTCGCGCGTGGCGCAACCTCCTCGGCGCATGAAACCTGGGTGAAAGCCCTCATGGCGCCTGATCAGCCGGTACGAGACGTTGCCACAGATTCGAGGGCCGCCCACCGCAATGCAAACGCGATACAGCCCTAAACAAGCCCGCTGTGACAATATGCAAAAAATCCCTGAAATATAAAACCATCTTTTTCGTCCGCCTCTGCGCCGTCTGCAGGGTGCGAAAAAGCTGTTGATTATGGCCGGTGTAAGGTCTATATTTAGGCGCGCAAACGATAAGGAGAATTATGAAAATAGGCATTGTCGGCCTGCCCTTTTCGGGCAAAAGCACGCTGTTCAACGCATTGACCGGTTCCGCGGTCAGCACCGGCGCCCACTCCATCGGCAAGGCGGAAGCCCAGCACGCGGTGGTCAAAGTGCCGGACCAACGGCTGGAGCGGTTATACCAGATCTTTAATCCGAAAAAGAATGTACCCGCCACCATCGAGTATCTGGACCTGTCCGGATTGAGCGCGGACGAGAACAAAAAGGGCGGATTCAGCGACCAGTTTCTCGGCCAGATTCGCATCGTCGACGCCATCCTGCTGGTGATCCGCTGTCATCAGAACGAGAACGTCAGCCATCCGCTCAACAGCATTGATCCCAAGCGGGACCTGCAGCTGGTGCAATCCGAGTTCATCCTCGGCGATCTGTCCATCATCGAAAACCGCATGGAGCGGCTGCAGCGGCAGATGCGCGTGCGCAAGACCGACGCGGACGTCAAAGAGTTTCATCTGCTGGAAAAATTCAAGGCGCATCTGGAAGAGGAAAAACCGCTGCGGCAGATGCCCATGGCGCCGGACGAAGAGTTGATCGTGCGCGGCTACCAATTTCTCACCCAAAAACCGCTGCTGGTGGTGCTCAACATCGATGAAAAGGACATCAGCCGCGAGGCCGAGATCACGGACGGGTTTGCCGAATGGAGCGCGCAACCGGCCACCGCGGTGCTGCCCGTGTCCGCGCGCATCGAAATGGAGATTCAGCAGCTGCCGGAGGACGAGGCGCAGGTCTTCCGCGAGGACGCCGGCATCAAAGAGGCGGCCATGGACAAGCTGATCCGCGCCTCTTACGATCTGCTCGGGTTGATCTCTTTTTTCACCGTGGGCGATGACGAAACCCGCGCCTGGACCATTCGCACCAACACCCCGGCGCCCGCGGCCGCCGGCGAAATCCACAGCGACATTGAAAAAGGGTTCATTCGCGCCGAAGTGGTGGGCTATGAAGATTTCATCCAGCGCGGCGCCATGGCCAAATGCCGCAGCGACGCCGTGCTGCGCCTGGAGGGCAAAGAGTATATCGTTCGCAACGGCGATATCATCAATTTCAGGTTTGCGAATTAAAGAGCCTGCCGATCTCCTCTTTCAGGTATTGGTGGTAGCCTGAGAGGAGGATGGTTGGCATTTCTATTTCATACAAATCAATTAGTCCAATCTAAAAAATATCCCCCACCTGGCGTAAACGGGACATCTATTTTATACAATAAAGCGACACCCGGAGTCGCCGTAAAGGCAACGGCGACATCCGGGGTTGTCGGCAAACGCCCTCCCCGGGTGTCGCGGGCTTTGCAACCCCTGAGTGTGATCTTTTGGAGTCGCCGCAAAAAGCTCGGCAATATTTGTGGTCTAAGTGTAATCACCGCGCATAGATCTAAAACGACACCCGGAGTTGCCGCAAAGAGCGCGGCAACATCCGGGGTCGTCGGCAAACGCCCACCCCGGGTGTCGCGGGTTTTGCGACCCCGGGTGTGATCTTTTGGAGTCACCGTAAAAAGCTCGACAATATTTGTGGTCTAAGTGTGCTCACCGGGCGGAGATCTAAAGAGCGCGGCAATACCTGTAATCTGAGTATATTCACCGCGTGTAGATCTAAAGCGACACCCGGAGTCGCCGCAAAGACCGCGTCGACATTCAGGGGTCTGAGAAGCAAAGACCACGGCGACATTCAGGGGTCTGAAAAGCAAAGAGCACGGCGACATTCAGGGGTCTGAAAAGCAAAAAACGCGGCGACTTTCAGAGGTATAGGGTATGTTTAAAAAACAAGGACACTACATGAAGAAAAGCGCTTTGGCGTTGCTGCTCTTTTGTGCGTGCTCTCCCCTTCCGCGGGGTTGGAGGGATATCACGCCGGGAGCGAATTTACAGGGCTGGACGGTTGTCGATGTGCCGGTTGACGGCCCGTTGTCTCCTTCGCCGCAATGGTCGGTGGACACGAAAACGGGCATCTTATGGTGCAGCGGCCGGGGCGGCCGCGACTGGCTGCGCTACGATAAAAAAGAGTTCGGCAATTTTATTTTGCACGTTGAATGGCGGTTCGAAAAAATCGACGAGCCGGCCAAATACAACAGCGGCGTTTTTGTCCGCAATTCGGCCGAGTTCAAAATCTGGCACCAGGCGCAATGCGGCAGCTCGAGCGGCGGATTTTTATTCGGCAATTCGCCGGTCAACGGCGAAATCAAACGCGTCGACACCCGCGATCAGCTGTCCGGCGCCAATCCGGTCAAACCGGCCGGCGAGTGGAACTGCTATGAGATCACCTGCATCGACAGCTCTCTGAGCCTGAAGGTGAACGGGATCGTTACCAGCCGGTGGGAGCATGTCAACGTTCTGCGCGGATACGTGGGGCTGGAGGCCGAAGGATACGCCATCTTGTTTAAAAATTTGCGCATCAAAGAACTGTAAAGCGAAATCCGGTCTTTTCGTCGATCAAGACAATCTGCAAGTAGACAGCGGGATATTGAGCTTGGTAACCAAAAAAAAAGTCCGAAGGCTTGACCGCCATCGGACTTTTTTTTATACGCTCTAGGGACCACAACATAGGTTAGCATTTCACTGGTTACAAATCACTTCCTCCCTTTTCACCGTTGCCGATCACAGCATATCCTGATACGCCAGAAACAGCGCGCGGTAATAGCGCATCACTCGCAGGGGATCCGTGCTGATGCTGCCCAGTTCGGCACAGCAATAGCCGGTGTAGCCGGATTTGCGCAGCAGGTTCAGCAGCCTGCGCCAGGGGTATTCTTCCAGATAGAGATCGCGCATGTGGACGAAATGGATCTTTTTCTCCAGCCGTTTATAGTTGGCCTCCAGACCGCCGTCCTCCAGATCCGCCTGGTTGCAGTTCCAGCAGGCGAAGACATGGTCGTTGTTCGCATAATCAAAAATCTTTTTCATCCGCGGCACACGACTGGTCTCAGAACCATGCACTTCCACCCGTATCTCAACGCCGTGCTCTTTGGCAAAAGCGCCCACTACCGCCAGGGATTCGCCGATCTGTTTGAGCGTGGTCTCTTCCGCAATCCCCTTATCGGTGTGCAGCCGGTTGGGCCGCACCTTAACCCCTTCGGCGCCCACATCCGCGGCCAGTTCAACAAAAACCTTGCAGGTCTCAATGTTCTGTTTTAGGACCTGTGGATCCGGCGAATCGAACTCGCACACCGAACCCAGACTGGCCAACTTGACCGGCGAGTCGGCGAATTTTTTCCGCACCTCACGGCGCTGTTCGGCGGTCAAAGAGGGTTCGACGCCATGCGCATGGGTGGTGCGCAGCTCCACGGCTTCGAATTTGGTCTCGGTGCAGTTCTTGATCAGCGTGTCGATGTCCCACTCTTTGGCCAGGTTGTAGGTGACCAGTCCCAGCTTTAAAGGCGTCTTGTCGTTCAACTTGGCTTTGGCCTTCGCCTGTTCAGAAGCAAGCAGCGTACCCGAGGCCATTGCCAGGGCGGATGTTTTACAAAAAATTCTTCGCGAGACCAAGGCGACCCTCCGAATGGTTGGTTGTTGGGTAACCTTACGAAGGTGGGCGCCTTCGTAAGGTTGTTGCTAGAAAATCTGCCGGGCCATTTCCACCAAATAACTCATGCCGTAGGGCTTTTGCAGATACGCGCCCTGACACGCCTGCACCACCTCCAGTGCAGCGGGGATCGGCGGATAGCCGCTGGACAAAATAATGGGGATGCGCTTTTCCTGCAATATCTTTTTCGCGCAATCGAGGCCGGACATGCCCTCGAGCGAGAGATCGATCACCGCGCCATCCAGTTCGTCGAGATGACTCTGCGCCCATTGAATGGCCCGTTCGCCGGTCTCCAGCGCCGTCACTTCATAGCCGTTGTTCTCCAACGCCCGCTTCATCAACGGCGTTAGATCCGGATCATCATCCACAATCAACAGCGTTCTGGCCTGACGAAAAGCGATCACCGAAGCCTCGAGGTCCACCGGCTCCTGCTCCGACGCCAGCGCCGGCAGAAACATCTGCACCAGGGTGCCGGTCTTGGCCTGGCTGTGCACGATGAGACGGCCCTGATGGCCGGCGAAAATGCCGTAAGCAGCGGCCAAACCCAGGCCGTGGCCATGACCTTCCGGCTTGGTGGTGATGAACGGCTCGCACAACCGTTGCCAGACGCGGTCGTCGATGCCGGGCCCGTTGTCCAGCACCTCGATCACGATGGCGGCCGGAGGCCCTTCAGCGTCCGGCCATTCAGCCGGACGGGTGCGGATCATCAGCCGGTCGCCGGCCCGCTGCAGCGCCTCCATCGCATTGCGGCAAATATACTCTATGGCCTGATGCAGCAGCGAGACGTCGGCCATCACCCGGCCGCTGAGCGGGGACAGATCAAAGTGCATTCGCACCGGCCGCGCGAACAACTCCGCCTGCAGACTGCCGGCCTGGCGAACGAGCGCATTCACCGCCACCGGCCTGCATCGCAACGGAACGCTCTGACTGAAATACTGCAGCCGGCGCAGCAACATGAAGGTCTGTTCAATATCCTGCTGCAGGTGCAAAAACGGATCCTGTTGCGAATGCGGAATAGAGCCGGGCAGCGACAGCCAGGCGCTGCGGCTGAATGCGGAGAACAGTGGTCTCTCCAGATTGCCGGCCAACGCAGCCACCAACTGCTGCAGCCGCTCAAGATCGGCGCCCCGGCGCCAAACCCTGGCCGAAGCCAGTTCCGCTGTCAGGGCCTGATCCTGCAAAGCGGACGGCGGAGCGGCCGCCCCTTCCTCTGCCGCGGATCCACCGGCCGCAATGACCGCCACGGTGATCAACGGCAAACCCAGCAGGTCGTTTTTCGACAGATGGACGCAAACCTCTTTTGGGTTGCCCTCGTTGTCCAGCAGCGTCAATGGCCGGCTCAGCGGCTGCTCGCTCAGGGCGTTGTCCGCTCGGAACCGTGCCAGCTCTGCGTGCCACATCTCCTGCGAGTCGCGCAGCAGCAGCTGATCAAAGTCATTGCGCACGATCGATGCAGCGGGAATGTGCAGCAGCTCCTGCATGGCCTCGTTCCACACCACCACTTGGTCGGCCGGATCAAGGACCAGCGCAGGCCGGGCCGGAGTGCGGATCAGCGAGGCGCCCTGCTCCGGCTGGCTGGCAAGCTTTTGATACAGATCGCGCAGCTGAACGCGCAGCAGAGCGGCTTTTGGCGGCGTAGAGGACGGTGGTTCTTCATCAACGGCCGCCGTTTCCCGCGACGGCTTAACAACGTTCCCGGCAACCCGCTTTTCATAAAATAAAAACTGATAACCCACCGGTTCGTCCTGAAAGGATTTTTGCGCTTGCAGCGAAAGAACCACAGAGACCGCGGAGCCATCTTTGCGGCACAACTCCATTTCGAACTGCTGCACCGGCGCGTCGATCTCGATGAACTCGGCCAACTCGGCGCGCTTGGCCGGTTGAACGGCGAGATGGGTGAGAAAATTAAAGCCGACCATCTCGTCGGTGTTGTCGTACCCCAACAGGGCGATGGCCGGCAGATCCGCTGCGATGATGTCCAACGAGGTGGTGGTGATCACGCTGCCCTGCAATCCTTCAGCGGGCTCGTCCGCTCCGCCGGCGGACTCGAAGGACTCGGCCAGCCACTGCTGCCGGCCGGCTTCCAGCAGCCGTTGCCATTGACTGTGCAAACCGGAGGAAACCAGGATCATCCCCTCGGTGGGCGGATAAGGCTCCTGGTCCAGGTAGGCCAAAGGATCGAGCCCTTCGCCGGCAAAGCCGTCGAGCACAAAGCTCCACTTTTTCATCTCATTGGCTTGCCCGGACTCGACGCAGGCGTACAGACAGACGCCTAAATATCTCTGATGATAGACGATGGGCAGCAAGGCGCGGCGCAACAGTCCGTTGAAAAAACTGCTGTACACGCTTTTACCGTCCGCCAGCCCCATCTCCTCCGCATGTGGCGCTGCTGTCAAAACCTTGTGGATGAATCCGTTCAATGGACTCTCACTGGTCAAGGCGGAGATCGGCGCCAGGGTCGACCGGGTGAGCGGACGGCCCTGCTGATCGTAATAGATCATTGCAAGTTTGTATTTTTCGGAAAAAGTATCAGACAGATGCTGCAGAACAGGGGGTGCGATCAGATCAACCAGCGTTTGACTTGATGGCGTCATGTCGAACCGATTTTTTCTTCAAGAGTTGAACCGCAGACGGACCTGTAAAGGCCCAACCGTGAGGCGCTGGCGCCGGAAAAACGGCGCCACCCCTATCTGCCGGTCAAGGACGAATAAATAAATATAGGTGAAATAACCGTCAAGATCAAGAATTACATTGCGAAACGGACGGCACGGGGCCGAGCAGCTGCTGCAGTTTAAAGCGAACCGGAGAATCCAGACCCAGGCCGACCAGTTCCTCGCTGCGGCGCAACAGCGCTTCCGGAGGGCCGTCCATCACCGTGCGGCCGCGCTGCAGGATCAGCAGACGGTCGGCCAGCAGCGCCTCTTCCGGAAATTGGGTGATCAGCACCGTCGTCCGCCGTGGCGTTGCCGGCTGGTCATGCCACTCCCTGAACAGGCTCACCATCTCTCTGCGGCCGGCGGGATCCAGAAGCGAGGTGGGTTCATCCAGAATCAGATAATCGGGCTCCATGGCCAGAACCGAGGCCAGCGCCAGCCGCTGTTTTTCGCCGCCGGAGAGATAATGGGGCGATTTTTGGCGGTAGGATTGCAGATGAAAACGACGCAGCATTTGCTCCACGCGGCGATGCATCTCCTCATACTCTACGCCGAGGTTTTCCAGGCCAAAGGCGATCTCGCGTTCCACGGTGGCGGAGACGATCTGGTTGTCCGGATTCTGAAAGAGCATGGCCACGCGGCGGCGGATCCGGCGCAGCTGGTCCGCATCCCGGGTATTAAGACCGTCCACCAGCACATCGCCGGTGGATGGCAGCAGCAGTCCGTTCAAACAGCGGGCCAGGGTGCTTTTGCCGCTGCCGTTGGCGCCCATGATGGCGATAAAATCGCCGTCAGCGATTTCCAGCGACAGGTCCTCCAGCACCCGGCGGAACGCGCCCTGCTCAGAGATATAGTCAAACGATAGATGATGGACAGCGATCAAGGGGCAGGTTCCTGATTAACCATTCATTTTAGCGTGCCGACCGGTTGCTGAACCGGCGACGGGGTTGCGGCGGTCTTTGTTTTTGCAAATTCATCCGCTTAACCTGCGCCGTTCGTTCCGCGAAGCGGATGGACATAAACCTTGCGTAAGAAGAGCGAAGCGGCACTGCGAATTTCATGACAAAGGGCGACACGGGTGAAAGCGATCGTCAGAGGAATTTGTGCTCATTATTCTCAATGAGACTCTGTATTTTTGCAACTGCGTTATAATTATGATACCGTGCAAATACACTCATTTTATTTTTCTCTTTAAGATTCATCAACGCCTCATTCCAATAGGCGAGCAAAGCTCTTCGAACGCCGTCTAATGAATAGAACTCTAAACTTTCTTCAAATGATCCAGAAAAGAATAACGATGTTGATCTTGGCAATGCTGTAGCATACTGATCAACCTCTATTTTTCCGTCATGAGAGGCTATCCAATTGATTACATTGCCAAAATCAAAAACAAGTCTGTCCACGAGTATCATGTTCAGCTGCTTTTCACCTTTCCGAGGCAACGGACTAAAAGCAACTTCGTGGGACCCAATGTTCAAGGTAAAAAATCTGCCCCCTGAGGTTGAGGGAAATAGTACAAAAGTCCATGCACCCTGGATATCGGTCCAATGCAACAACCCGGTAAATAAAAAAAGGCGTGTAATATATTCCAGAAAAGCTTTATCTTGAAACATCCTATCAATTTTGGGCTTGTTGACTATTTCGCTCGGGTTTATTTCGTTCAATGCTCCGGAAGCTTCATATAGAGATAAATAAAATAATTCTTTTTGTTGTTCGATTTGAACATTTAATTTACTTCTAAATTGATAATGTAAACTATATTCAACTTTTCGCCAATCTGCAACTTGTCTAAAATCAGATAAAATCCAAGGACCCAAACTTTTATAGGGTTCGATCGAGTTTATTTCCTTTATCCGTTTCATCGGCGGATAATCAGAGCCGCCGATTTTTATACATTCACTATTCACCGATGAAAGAATGTATATATAACCTTCTTTATTTCCCATATCTTTTCTGCTCAAAGGGTCCATTTAACGCTGAAATTAAACCGCGGCGAACAGTGCCGCGACGACAATCCTTCACCGCCTCAATTGGCGTCCTTGCGAAACTGGGTCTCATACAGCGTGGCATAGAGTCCGCCCTTTCGCAGCAGATCGTCATGAGCGCCGCTCTCCACGATCCGGCCGCGATCCATGACCAGAATCATATCCGCGGCCAGAATGGTGCTCAGGCGGTGGGCGATGACGATATTGGTGCGGTCCGCCATCACCTTTTCCAGCGCATCCTGAATCAAGGCTTCGGACTGGCTGTCGAGGCTGCTGGTGGCTTCATCCAAAATCAGAATGCGCGGATTTTTCAGAATGACCCGCGCCAGCGCCAGCCGTTGTTTCTCTCCGCCGCTCAGGCGAAAGCCGCGTTCGCCGACGATGGTGTCATAGCCGTCCGGCAGCCCCTGAATGAAATCGTGAATGTTGGCCACGCGGCAGGCGGCCTCCAACTCTTTCTCGCCGGCGTTCAGCTTGGCGTATTGCAGGTTGGTGCGGATGGTGTCATGAAACAGATGCGTCTCCTGCGTGACCATGCCGATCTGCGCCGACAAAGATTCCAGCGACAGATCGCGCAGATCCTTGCCATCGATGCGGACCACGCCGGAGGTCGGATCATAGAGGCGCGGAATCAAATAGGTGAGCGTGGTTTTACCTGCGCCGCTGGGGCCCACCAGCGCCGCGATCTGTCCCGGCTGCACGTGAAAGCTGACGGCTTCCAGCGCATTGCGGCGCGCCTGACTGCGCGGGGACTGATCATCGTCGTCCGCAGCGGCCACTTTGCCGGAGAGCACGCCGGTGACGTTGTCCATGCTGCCATAACGATGCACGTCGCTGAGTTGTTTGCCGTTGCCGGAATCATAGATAAAGGTGACTTCTTCGAACCGAATTTCGCCGCGCACTTTTTTCACGGTCTGTGCGTCCGCTTTCTCGACAATGTCCACCGGCAGATCGATCACCTCAAACACGCGCTCAAAACTGACCATGGAGGTGGCGAACTCGACTGGCGAGTTGGAAAGCCCCTGCAGCGCGCCGTACAGTTGCCCCAGATAGGCGCCAAAGGCCACGATGGTGCCGACGGTAAACGTGCCGGCGATGACGAAATAGCCGCCCAGACCGTAGACCAGAGCGGTGCCCACGGCGCTGATCAGGCCGATGATGGCCATCAAGATAGAGCCGGTGAAGGCCCGTTTGACGCCGAGATCGCGCACCTGGCCGGCCCGCCCGCCGAACCGTTCGACCTCCAACGGCCGCCGTCCGAACAGCTTGACCAGCAGCGCGCCGCCGATGTTGAGCGTTTCATGCATCATGGCGTTCATCTGCGCGTTGGCTTCCATCTGCTTGCGGGCAATGTCGCGCAGCCGGTTGCCGAGCAGACGCGCCGCGAGAATAAACAGCGGCATGATCGCCACGCCGATCACCGTCAGCCGCCATTCCAGCGACAGCATCACCGCCAAAATCGCCACCGCATGAATCAGCTGGGTGACGATGCCGACGATGGTGCTGCTGATGGCGTTCTGCGCGCCGATCACATCGTTGTTCAACCGGCTCATCAGCTCGCCGACCTGGGTGTTGGTGAAAAAGCGCAGCGACATGCGCTGCAGGCCGGCGTACAGCGCCATGCGCAGGTCATAGATCACGCCCTCGCCGACGCGCGCATTGAGGCGGCGCTGCGAAACGCCGATGAGGCCGTTGATGGCCGGGATCAACAAAAGACCCAACGCCAGCCACACCAGCCGGTGAAGGTTTCCGGCCGGAATGGTGTGGTCCAGCAGATCCCGGATGATCAGCGGATTGAGCAACATCAGACCGGTCTGCGCCAGGATCAAACCCAGAATGAGAACGATCAGCAGACGATACGGTTTGGCATACTGCAACACCCGCTTGAGCAGATCCCGGGTGATTTTCGGTTTTTCATCCGTGGCCTCGATCATGCTGCGCAGACCGCCGTGGCCCATACGCATCATCATATGCTCTATTCCTCATCAAACAGAATGCCCATTATGCCGTTGCTCTCGACCGGGCGCCTCCCTATTTGAAGAAAACAGTGGAAAGCCACCTGTTTGCCGCGGAGGCCTCGTCCGATCAAGCCGGCACATCGCTTTATAAGGGTGTGAATAAAAAGGGAGAATCCTTTGCAGGGACAACCTTTTCCCATGAGAAAAGATACAAAAGATTTTCAAAAATTGCATAAAAATAAATGAATCGCGCTCAAACCTGGCAAAGGGCGGCCGGCTAAACAATCTCTTGATTTTGCCCTTTGATTTATTTAATTTACCGCAAATGCCGCAGGACTCTATACTACACGACTGACCGTTGCCCCATTCGCCGAACCGGTGTGCCATCCTTCAGGCATCATCACCCTATCAAGCCCCGGCCGTTCTTGTCAACCATGGACGTCCGGAATCACCGCCGAATCCGCGGCGGGTGTTGTCAATTAAGGAGCATAACAATGAATCACCTCGTTATCGCCTCCCTGCCGCTGTTTTTGCTCGGCTTTTTCAGCACAACCGGGAAAACGGTTATGATCACCCAGGCGCAAAATCAGAGTAAAGTTAAAGTGAAAAAAGATGCCAGTTTCCAGGTGCTGTTGAACGCCAACCCGACGACGGGGTTCGATTGGCGGATCGTTGCTTATGACAGCGCCATCATCGAGATCAAGCAGAAGCACTTTATTCAAAGTGAAACGCACCGAATGGGCGCTCCGGGAAAACAGGTGTTCAAGTTCAAAGCCATCGCCGCCGGCGCCACCGACCTGCGGTTGATTTATGCGCGTCCATGGGAAAGGGCAACGTCCGAAACGGACAGCTTTCGCGTACACATCATTGTCCCAAAATAGTCGAACTGAAAAGCCGGGCGCATACGGCGCCGGATGCTTTTTCGGTCTAACTTGCAGGAGGACTTGTGAAAAAACGCGTAATCAAGGCCTTTGTGTGCCTGGTCGTCTGCTGTTCCTGGTCCCAGGCTCAGCGTTTGGATGAGAGCCAAGCCCCCACGGAGGTGCGTCAAGTTCTGGGGCGGTTGCGTCTCGCCATCGAGAAGGAAAAGTTGAACTTTGCCGTCGCGTACAATCCGGCGCATCGCTACACCATCGCCCAGCTGTGCGGTTTGCGGGTGAGCAAGGCCGGAAATTGGCGGCAACAGGCCAAAGAGCGAAATCTGCTCAAACTAAAACCCGCCATGCTGAAATCAGGCGGCCTTGGCGCAGGGCTGCCGGCTTCCTGGGATTGGCGGTTGCACGACGGCGTCACCCCGGTGAAGGATCAGGGCGGATGCGGCAGCTGCTGGGCCTTTGGCTCCATCGGTGCGTTGGAATCGCTGCTGGCGATCAAATCCGACACGCTGGTGGATTTGTCGGAGCAGCAGCTGGTCTCCTGCAATTCTCTGGGCTATGGCTGCGGCGGCGGCTGGTGGGCCTTTGACTTGCTGATCACCCCCGGCGCTGCGCTGGAAACCGATTTCCCCTATGTCGCTGCCGATGTGGCCTGCGGCGGCCCTTATACCTTTCCGTTCAAACTGAGCGGCTGGGCTTATGTGGACGGCGATGACCAGGTAGCGGCCACCGACAAGCTGAAACAGGCGATCTATACCTATGGCCCGGCGGCGGTGGCCGTGTACGTGGGCTCAGCGTTTCAGGCCTACAGCAGCGGCGTGTTCGATAAAGATGAACTGCCCGGCGGCGGACTCAGCTGCTCCCCCTCCTCAGAGGTGAATCATGCCGTGCTGCTGGTGGGCTGGGATGACGGCAAAGGCGCCTGGATCCTGCGCAACAGCTGGGGACCGGGCTGGGGCGAAAGCGGCTATATGTACATCAAGTATGGAATCAACAACGTGGGGTTTGCCGCGGCCTGCGTGTATTGAACGGATAGGAATGGAACAGGAAACTCATGCCAAGGACCAGAAAGTTCGAACCGATCCAACATATCATGAAATTCGGCGGCTCCTCCCTCGCCACTGCCGAAAGAATCCGCCACGTCATCGAGCTGGTGCAGGCCGGCTGCAGCGCCCACGGCCGGGTGGCAGTGGTCTGCTCCGCCTTGGGCGGCGTCACTGATGGGCTGATACAGATTGCCGAGACCGCGGCGCGTCACGAGGCGAACTATACGGAGCTGCTGGACAAGCTGGAGGACCGCCACCTGGCGGTCCTGCGCAGCCTAAGCGGCGGGCAGCTGCCGGAAGCCGCCCAGCTGATGGAAGATCTGCAGGCGCTGCGCGAAGTGGTGCAGGGCGTGTATTGGGTGAAAGAGCTCACCCATCGCAGTCTTGACTTCATCCTCAGTTTTGGCGAACGGCTGTCTTGCCGCATCATCGCCGAGGCCGCAAACCATGCCGGATTGGACGCGGTGATGGTGGACAGCCGTCGTTTCATTAAAACCAACGACCGCTTTGGCGCCGCGACCGTGCTGATGGAGGAATCGCACCGCCTGATTCAGGATTATTTCAACGAAAGCGACCGGCTAGCGGTGATCACCGGCTTTATCGGCTCTACGCCGGAAAACGAGACCACCACTCTGGGGCGCGGCGGTTCTGATTACACGGCGGCCATCGTGGGTTCTGCGCTGAACGTGCAAGAGATCGAAATCTGGAGCGACGTGGACGGGGTGCTGACCGCCAACCCGGTCAAAGTAAAAAAAGCGTTTCCACTGGAACAGCTCACCTATGACGAAGCCATGGAGCTGTCGCATTTCGGCGCCAAGGTCATCCATCCGCCGACCATGCAGCCGGCGATGCTGAAGAAAATCCCCATCCGCATTCGCAACAGCTTTAATCCCGCCTTTGCCGGCACCCTGATCAGCGCCGAGCCGGCGCCCGGCCGGTTTCTGGTCAAAGGCATCTCCTCCATCAGCGACATTGCGCTGCTGCGCATCGAAGGCAGCGGCATGGTCGGCGTTTCCGGCATCGCCGGCCGGTTGTTCGCCGTGCTGGCGAAACACCAGATCAACATCATCCTGATCACCCAGGCCTCGTCGGAGCATTCCATCTGTCTGGCGGTGGAGCCGCTGGTGGCAGAAAAGGCCAAGCGGATCATCGAACACGAGTTCGAGCTGGAGCGAGAGACGCACCGCATCGATCCGGTGGTGATCAAAAACGGCCTCTCCATTCTGGCTGCAGTGGGTGAAAAGATGCACCACTCGCCGGGATTGGCCGGAAGGCTGTTTCAGGCCCTGGGCGTCAACGGCGTCAATGTGGTGGCCATCGCCCAGGGCTCGTCGGAGCTCAACATCTCGGTGGTCATCGAGCAAACGGACGAGGCGAAAGCGCTCAACGCCATTCACGAGGCGTTCTTTCTCTCGCCGATGAAAACCCTGCACCTGTTCCTCGCCGGCTGCGGTCTGATCGGCGGCACCTTTCTCCATCAGCTGAAGGAGAATCTGCCCTTCCTGCGCAAACAAAGGCGCATGGACATCAAGCTCATCGGCCTGGCCAATGTAGAAAAAATGGTTTTTGATGAAAAGGGGCTGTCGCCGGAACGATGGCGTGAGGTGCTGGAAGAATCCGGCCAGGCCACGGTCCTGATGGAGTTCATCGACCGCATGCTGGCGATGAATCTGCCCAACAGCATTTTTCTCGATTGCACAGCCAGCGACGATCCGGGGCGGAATTACCCGCGTATTCTGCGCTCCAACGTCTCAGTGGTTACGCCCAACAAACGCGCCAATTCCGGAAGCATGGAGCAGTATGAAGCGCTGCGCTCCGCCACGGTGGACCGGGGTTCGCATTTTTACTATGAGACCAACGTCGGCGCCGGGCTGCCCATCATCAACACGTTGAACGATCTCATCGCCAGCGGCGACAAGATCCTGCGCATCGAAGCGGTGCTCTCCGGCACGCTGAGCTACATTTTCAACTCTTTTGACGGGGAACAGCCGTTCAGCCGCGTGGTCGAACAGGCGCGCGCCCTTGGTCTGACCGAACCGGACCCGCGCAACGACCTCAGCGGACTGGATGTGGCGCGCAAGATACTGATCCTGGCCCGCGAGACCGGCGCCTCTATGGAGCTGGCGGACATTGAACTGGAGAGCCTGCTGCCCGAACCCTGCACCAGCGCAGAAACCGTGGAGGAGTTTTTTCAGATTCTCTCCCGGTTCGACGATGAGATGGAGGCGCGGCGCAGCAAGGCGGCGCATCAGGGCAGAGTGTTGCGCTATATGGCGGTGCTGCAGAACGGCCGCAGCCGGGTGAACCTGCAGGCGGTGGACATGCACCATCCGTTTTATTTTTTATCCGGCAGCGACAATGTTGTTTCCTTCACCACCACCCGCTACAAGGAGCGGCCGTTGATCGTGCGCGGGCCCGGCGCCGGCGCCGAGGTGACTGCGGCCGGCGTGTTCGCGGATGTGTTGCGAGCAGGGCAGAACGGATAAACCGCGAACCGCCGCGACGAAAACGATCAGCACTTTATGGAAATGAAATCTGTAGATAAATTACTGCCCATTCATGAAGTGCAAATATTAACCTATATGAAATTGGCCAAGGTAGCAGTCGGCTTGTTGATAAACTTCAATGTCGAGCTTTTAAGGGAAGGGATCAGAAGATTCGTTCTTAAATCTTCGTGGCCTCGTATGTTAAAGCACCAAAAATGCAGTAGACAAAATAGTTCTTTGGATTAAG
>DAIQOA010000004.1:0-59206 GCA_036788095.1 bacterium
CAAGATCAGCCCGGTGCTGGATCCGATGACGCGCATGGCGACCGTCGAGGTGCTGGTGAATAATCCAGATCGGCGGCTGAAACCGGGCATGTTCGCGCGGGTTAAGGTTCTCACCGGAGTGATTGAAAATACGATCGCCGTGCCGCGCTATGCGACGGTGGAGCGGACCACTTTAGAGCGGATAAACGGAGAAGAGACGGCAGTCACTCATTATCTGGTCTACGTAGTGGATGGTGACAAGGCGATACAGCGAACCTTGCAAGTGTCATATGCGGACCATGTCCAACTGGCTGTGATCGGCGGCATCAAGGCCGGCGAGCAGTTGGTCACCGTGGGTCAGGCCGGCCTGCGCGACGGTGCGCCGGTACGGATTATCACCTCAGGGGAGGCCCCACGATGAGAATAACTCAGGCTTCCATCAAGCGCGGCGTGACAACGGCGATGATCTATCTCATCGCCATCGGCTTCGGCCTTTTCTCTCTGGCTCGTCTCAATATTGATCTTTATCCCAAACTCGAATTTCCGATGCTGGCGATCATCACCCAGTACACCGGAGTCGGGCCGAACGATCTGGAGACCGTAATCACCAGGCCCATCGAAGAGGCCTGCGCCTCGGTAGAGAACGTCAAGACGGTCAGCTCCACCACTCAGCAGGGTCTCTCGCTGATTATGATCGAATTCAGCTGGGGAACCGATATGAACCAGGCGGAGATCGATGTTCGCAACAACCTGGAGTACATCCGCGACTATATGCCGGAGGACGCCAGTGAACCCATGGTCTTCGCATTTGACGTCTCCTCGCAGCCGATCCTTTATTTGACCCTCTCCTCAAACGATCTCAGCCAGGCGGAACTGCGCTACATCGGCGAGCATGACCTCGAGCCGCGTCTGGAGCGTATTCCCGGTGTGGCCTCGGCCTCCACCATGGGCGGCATGAAGCGGGAGATCAAAGTTTTCGCCGACCCGATGCGCATGCGCGCCCACAACATCTCGTTGCAGCAGATCACCGGCAGCCTGCAGGCGGCCAATTTGCAGATCCCGTCGGGCATGGTCGACAATGAACGGCTTGAATTTTCAGTCAACACCGCCGGGCAGTTCACCAGTGTGGAACAGATCGCCGGCACCAGCGTGGCAACCTATAACGGCGCGGTGATCCGCGTCAGCGATGTGGCGCGCGTCGAGGATGGTTTCACTGAGCAGCGCCAGCGGGTGTGGAACAACAACAAGCCTGCGGTGATGGTCATCTTGCAAAGGCAGTCCGATGCCAACTCGGTCACGGTCTGCCGGGAAGTGGCGAAGCGCATGCCCGCTATCGAAAAGGAGCTGCCGTCGGGCGTCAAGGTGGAAACGATGATGGATCTGTCCAAGTTCATCACCCAGTCCATGTCCAACCTGACGAGCACCGCCTGGCAGGCGGTGCTGCTCACATTTCTGGTGCTGCTTTTTTTCTTGCGCAACATCCGCAGCGCCCTGATCGTGGCTGTTTCGATCCCGGTCTCGGTCGTCACCACCTTCGCGGTCATGGATCAGGCGGGATTGACTCTGAACATCATCTCCATGGCGGGCCTGGCCCTGTCGATCGGCATGCTGGTCGACAACTCGATCGTGGTTTTGGAGAGCATTTTCCGGCGCCACGATGAGAAAAAGGAAAAGCTTCGCGATGCCGCCAACAACGGCGCGCAGGAAGTGGGCATGGCGGTCACCGCTTCGACCCTGACCACTCTGGTCGTCTTCATTCCGGTGCTTTTTGTGCCTGGCATGGCGGGCATGCTCTTCCGCGACATGGTGATCACCATCTGTTTTTCACTGACCATCTCGCTGGTCGTGGCCTTGACCCTGATTCCCCTGCTGGCCTCGCGCATTCTGCGCATTCAGAAGAATCTCGATCCGCGGGGTTTGGCTATGCGGACGAACCGGTTGATCACCGGCTGGCTGGATCAGCTGCATGCTGCGTACGAGCGCGTACTGACCGGCGCCCTGAGCCATAAAAAGAGCGTTCTAGCAGCCACCTTTCTCGCCTTTGTCCTCGCAGTGGTCTGGATGTTTACAGCTGGGGGAGACTTTATTCCCCAGACGGACAATGGCTTTCTCGCGGTCTCAGTAGATCGTTCTCCAGGCACCAGCCTCGAGTCCATGGACAAGAGCATGCAGGAACTGAGCCAGATCCTCAAGGAAAAGATCCCCGAGGCCGACAACATTTATGCTAATTTCGGCCAGGGTGAGGGCATCATGGCCCTCTTTTCCTCGCAGAATTCCGCCGAAGGAGATGTAACCATCCGCCTCAAGGAGCGCAAGGAACGCAAACGCAGCGTCTTTGAGATTCAGGATAATCTACGCGAGGAACTCAACAAATTACCCGATATGGAGGTCAAGTTCGCCGATCGTGGCGAACAGCTCTTCAGCGGTGCGGATATCGCCGTCAAGATTTTTGGCCATGACCTGCAGAAATCGGAAGCCCTCGCCAATGAACTCGAGGTCAAGCTGGAAAAAATCAAAGGCATCGCCTCGATAACCTCCAGCATCCGCAAGGCGACCCCGGAGCTGCGCATCGATCTCGATCGGCAGCGCATCGCCGATCTGGGGTTGAGTACGGCCCAGATCGGGCAGGTGGTCAGCACCAGCATTCTCGGTTCCACCGTCACCCAGTTCCGCGACGGCGGCGACGAGTACGATATCAAACTGCAGCTTGACAAAAAATCGCGCACCAGCAAGGAGGATCTGGAGAATATCCTCATCATGACGCCAACGGGGAGCCAGATACCGCTGCGCGCCATCTCCACCATCGCCTACACCAAGGCCCCGCGCGAGATCCTGCGCGAGGATCAGGAACGTATCGTTACGCTCGGCATCGATATATCCGGGCGCGATCTGCGCAGTGTCACCGCTGATGTGAAAAAAGCGATGAAAGAGGTTTCTCTGCCGCGCGATTTCCGCACGGAGATCGGCGGCACGGCCGAAGATCAGCAGGAGTCTTTCATGTATCTCGGCCTCGCCCTGATGGTGGCCATCCTGTTGACCTACATGGTGATGGCTTCGCAGTTCGAGTCTTTGGTCGATCCTTTCACCATCCTGTTCACCGTACCTCTCTCGATGATCGGCGTCGCCCTCGGGCTGCTGGTTACCGGTACGGACATGAGCGTGATGGCATTGGTTGGCGTGGTCATGCTGGTGGGCATCGTGGTCAACAACGGCATCGTGTTGGTGGACAAGATCAACCAGCTGCGTCAAGAGGGACTGGAACTGGAGGCCGCGATTCATGAGGCCGGACGCGTCCGTCTGCGGCCGGTGCTGATGACCGCCATGACCACCATCCTTGGCATGTTGCCGCTGGCCATCGGCTCCGGTGAAAGCGGCGAGACCTGGGCGCCCATGGGCCGCGCGGTCATGGGAGGCATGACCGTGGCCACCGTTCTCACCCTGATCATAGTGCCGATCATTTACTATTACATGGAATTCATCGGCTCGCGGGCTAACCGCTTCCGCAAGGCGCGCGAACAACGCCGCCTCGACAAGGGCATCGTCCACGCCGAAGAGTAGAACAAAAAAGCTGATAGCAAGGGCCGCGTCGTAGAATGCGGCCTTTTTTTTTGCCCTTTTAGCGACTCGAACGAATCGCCTTTGCCGCGCCTCTGATGCGCAGCGCCCTTTTTTCCATTGACAACAAGAATGTCTTTTTCTATATTGATGACACATTCCGCGAAGGCGCTGACCGCGGCGCCGCGCCAAACACCGCAAATGGCGCCACCCGCGGCAAACCAAAACCAGAGGATCCCCCCATGGATGCATTTCTTTTATCGCGGTTGCAATTCGCTCTTACCATCGGTTTTCACTATATCTTTCCGCCCCTGAGCATCGGCCTGGGGATTCTGCTGGTGCTCATGGAAGCCCGGTACATCAAAACCAGGGACGCGCTCTATCTCGATATGACCAAATTCTGGGCCAAGATTTTCGCCCTGACCTTCGCCCTGGGCGTAGCCAGCGGCATTGTCATGGAGTTTCAGTTCGGCACCAACTGGTCAATCTACTCCCGTTTTGTCGGCGATGTGTTCGGCAGCGCTCTGGCGGCTGAAGGCATTTTCGCCTTTTTTCTCGAGTCGGGATTTCTCGCCATCCTGCTCTTCGGCTGGAATCGGGTAAAGCCGAAAGTGCATTTTTTCGCCACCTGCATGGTGGCGCTGGGCGCGCACTTTAGTGCCGTCTGGATCATTGTCGCCAATTCATGGCAACAGACGCCGGCCGGCCACCACATCGTCCAAGCCGGCGGCGTTGCGCGTGCAGAGATCGTTGATTTCTGGAACCTGGTCTTCAATCCCTCCACCGTGGATCGTCTCAGCCACACCCTGGCCGGCGCCTGGCAAGCCGGCGCTTTTTTGGTCCTGAGCGTAGCCGCCTATTATTCGCTGCGTAAGAGACACGATCGCTTCAGCGCCGCTGCGCTGAAAATCGCCCTGCCCATCGCCGTCTTCTCCTCGCTGCTGCAGCTGTTCACCGGCCACCAAAGCGCCCAGGGAGTGGCTGAAACACAACCGGCGAAACTGGCGGCTTTTGAAGGCCACTATGAGGCCTGCGCGGCGGCGGATATGTATCTGTTCGGTTGGGTGGATGAAAAAGAGGAAAAAGTGCGCTTCGGCATCAGGATCCCGGGCCTGCTCAGCTGGATGGTCCACGGCAGCTGTTCCTCGCCGGTGACGGGTCTGAAGGCGTTCGCGCCGCAGGACCGCCCGCCGGTGAACATCGTTTTTCAAACCTATCACCTGATGGTGATCATCGGCATGGGGCTGATCGCCCTGTCTCTGGTCGCGCTCTTTTTTCACCTTCGCGGAACCCTGCTCAGGAAAAACTGGCTGCTGTGGATTCTGCTGTTCAGCGTGCTGGGACCACAGGTGGCGAATCAGGTGGGATGGGCTTCGACGGAGATAGGCCGGCAACCCTGGATCGTCTATCAGCTGCTGAGAACCAGCGACGCCTGGTCACCTAATGTCTCTACAGGCGAACTCTACTTCTCGCTGGTCCTGTTTTCCATCATCTATGCGCTGCTGCTGGCGCTCTTTCTCTATCTGCTTAACGATAAAATCCAAAAAGGACCCGGTAACGCATTCAGCCTGGAGGGACATCGCGCATGAATGGGGCTCTAGATCTCAACACCGTATGGTTTTTTCTGGTGGGCGCGCTGTTTGCCGGCTATGCCATTTTGGATGGATTCGATCTCGGCGTCGGCGGCTTGCACCTCTTCACCCGCGGCGATGAACATCGTCGCGTTATGATCAACGCCATTGCGCCGATCTGGGACGGCAACGAAGTTTGGCTGGTCACCGGCGGAGGCGCACTCTTTGCCGCCTTTCCCAATGTCTATGCCGCCGCTTTTTCAGGATTCTACATCGCCTTTATGCTGCTGCTCTTCTGCCTGATCTTCCGTGCCGTCTCCATCGAATTCCGCAGCAAGCAGCCCATGGCCTGGTGGCGGGCCTTCTGGGACATCAGCTTCAGCGTCAGCAGCCTGCTCGCCGCCCTATTAATCGGCGTCGCCCTCGGCAACATCGCCTGGGGAATCCCGCTCGACAGCCAGGGAACCTTTCACGGCTCCTTCTGGAGCCTGCTCCATCCCTACGCCCTGCTGGTGGGTGCATGCACCGTGGTTCTGTTTCTCATGCACGGTTCGATCTTTCTGCTGATGAAAACCGAAGGTGTGCTGCAGCAACAGATCCGTTCATGGACCAAACCCTTGATCCTCGCGTTCATCGGCTGTTATCTGGCGCTCACGCTGTCCACGTTCCTGACCGTGCCGCATTTGACCGAGTCGTTTCTCAGCCGTCCGTTCCTCTATCCGGTAGCGTTCATCAATTTGCTGGCGATCATCAATATTCCGCGCGAGATGAAGCGAGGCCGCACGCTGGCCGCCTTTCTTTCAAGCGCAACCGCCGTGTTAACCCTGCTGCTGCTTTTTGGCGTCAGCGCATACCCGCATCTGATTTATTCTCATCCGTTGGCGGCCAACAGTCTGACGATCTATAACGCCGCCTCTTCAGCCAAAACATTGCGGATTATGCTGATCATCGCCGCCTGCGGACTTCCCCTGGTGCTCGCTTATACGACGAGCATCTATTGGATCTTTCGCGGCAAGGTTAAACTGGATGAACACAGTTATTGAGAGAAAAGACGGTTGGAAGTTGCCAGGCAGCAGCGGGTGGGAATATCGGCAGGGATGCAAACAGCGTAGAGCGAAGTGGTCCGGGGCCGACGGCGGAGATCATTCCCCCATCACTTTGATGACCAGCCGTTTGCGGCGCCGGCCGTCAAACTCGGCGTAATAGATCTGCTGCCAGGGCCCCAGGTCCAGGCGGCCGTTGGTGATCGGCACGATCACCTGATGATGAATGAGCAGACTCTTCAGGTGCGCGTCGCCGTTGGTTTCCCCGGTGCGATGGTGCTTGTAATCCTGCTTAAAGGGCGCCAGGCGCTGCACCCACTCATCGATGTCCTCGATCAGTCCTGATTCGGCGTCGTTGACATAGACCGCCGCCGTGATGTGCATGGCGGAAACCAGCACCATCCCTTCTTGCACACCGCTTTTAGCGACCACCGCTTCAACCTGATCGGTGAGGTTGACGTATTCGCGCAAATTTTTACAATGAAACCAGAGATACTCGGTCCTAGTTTTCATCTTTCACACCATATACTCTTCATCCAGCAACAGGGCTTCCCGCTCGAATAAAGATTGATTAATGTTGTCGATAAAGTCCTGAACGTGGAGAAAATGGTCCTCGATGAGGGCCTTGTGCAAAGGATGGCTGTTCAGGGCCACAAATTCCAGGGCCAGCTTTTCCAACTCGAGAATCATCACCCGTTCAAACTCGTAGACGCGCTGCAAACGGCGGTCAGCGAGCCGGTCCTGGGAAAAGAACCCTCCACCCAGATAGGTCGGTGTGGCCAGACTCTGATAGATTGTGCCGAGCTTGCGCCGGGTGCTCAAAATGAGCTCCTGCAGCCGCTGCTGATCTTCAGACAAAACGGCCTGCGGCGCGGACTCGAGGCTCTTGAGCAACGCCTTGATCCGCTGCTGCAAATGGTGCCGAATTTTTAGGTCCGTGCCCTCTCTTTGCAGGCTTTGCTCATAGCCGTCGTAGCCGGCGATGACCTGAGAAAGCGCTAGCATCGAGTTCATGGCTGAAGAGGGGTTCTCCATAGAGACTCCTGGATTCGATAAAAAGACGGTAAATGGGCGCCCGAATCGCTTTCATTTACCGTATGGGATTATGTGCAGAGGATGATGGCGTAGGCGAAGACAAGTATATGGTCAACCTATCTCTATCTTCAAAAGGGTAGACAGCAGATTATGTGGGTTTGTTGCAAAAGTAATTTATAAAGGATTGAACTAAAAGTCAACATCTTTTGTCAGGGGGCGGCCCGATTGACCAGTTTGTAGATTTCCGCCTCGACGAACAGGGTGAACAGGGCCGCATCCAGCTTGCCCCCTTTGACCTCCTCCTCGAGAATGGCCAGGGCTTTGGCCGGCGGAACCGCCTTTTTATACGGCCGGTCCCACGCTGTCAGCGCGTCATAGATATCCGCTATGGCCATGATCTTGGAAGGCAGCGGGATCTGCGCACCGGGCAGGCGGCGCGGATAGCCGGTTCCATCGAGCTTTTCATGATGCGCATAGGCGATGAGCGGCACTTCCCGGAGATGCGCCGCCCAGGGGATGCGGCTGAGAAAGTTGTAGGTGTGGGTCACATGCGATTCAATCTCCAGCCGCTCCTTTTCGCTCAGGCTGCCGCGGCTGATGGAGAGCAACTGTATTTCATCCGGGTTCAACAACGGGGTGGCGTCCTCCTCGTCTTGTACGATTTTTTGTCCCAAGTCAAAAAGATGCGACCGGTCGTTCTCCGGCAAGATCCTCGGCTCGTTGGCCTCGAGGATGAACTGCAAAAGACCGTCCAGATCGTGCAGCTCAGTCATAAACCGCTGGTCCAGTCGACCGAGGATGGCCTGGACCTGTTTCGCATCCCTGGACAGCAGAAAGGAAATTTTCTCGCGCGAGGTTTTGGCTTCCAGCATCTTTTTCAAATAGCGGAAGCGCAGCTTGATCATTTCCAGCTGTTCCGGATAGAGTTTCTTCGCTTTGACCAGCACATGTTCACGCACGCCGATCTTGCCGAAATCATGCAGCAGCGCGGCATATTTGACCTGCTGGAGATCATCCCGGCTGAAATGAACCGTCTGGAACGGCGCGCGGTCCGAACGATCGACCTGTTCCGCCATTGCCACCGTGAGAACCGCCACCCGCTCAGAATGACCCGAGGTGGTCGGATCCCGTTGTTCGATGGCGTGCACCGAGGCTAAAATAAATCCTTCGAACAACCGCTTGATGTCCTCATATAAGCGCATGTTCTCGATGGAAACCGCCGCTTGACCGGCCAGGGAAGAGGCCAACTCCACGCAGCGATCATCAAAGGGCACGATCGCCGGCCGCGCGGCATCCGCTCGCTGCTTGCGATTGATGAGCTGCAGCACGCCGATCAATTCACCCTGATGGCTTTTCATCGGAATGCAGAGCACCGACTGCGTATGATAACCGGTACGCTCATCAAAACTGCGATTGTGCTGAAACTCGCTTCCCTCCGGCAGATGATAGGCATCGGCGATGTTGAGCGGATGGCCGGAGACCACCGCATAGCCCGCCATGCTCTGGCGCTGGATGGGCAGCACGAACTCTTGATAATCGATGCGCAGCGAATCGTTCTGCGCCAGCTTGAAGCGCAGCTGTTTATCCGCCCAGGGGTCGCCCTCGCGGCTGACCGCGTCCGGTATTTTTTCGATCAGATACAGGCTGCCCGCATCCGCGGCGGTGATCTCACGCGCCTTGCTCAGGATCAGCTCGAGCAATTTGATCGCGTCGCGTTCCGCGGAAAGGGCTACGCCTATTTTATTCAGATCGGACAGTTCGCGGCTGCGCAGATCCAACTCCTGCTGCAGAAAGCGCAGCTGCCGGTTCATCTCCAGCTCGGCAGCCAGTTGATGAATGGCGGAAAAAAGCCGGCGGCGCGTCAACGGCGTCTCCAGATAACGCACCCGCTGCGAAGAGAGCTCTTCCGGTTCCTGCTCCGGGCCGATGAGCTGCAGCACGCCGGCCCCTGCCGGCAAAACGTCACTGTTCTGCACCGGCCCTTCAGCGCCATCCTCATCGAGGAGAACGATTTGGGATCCATCGGATCCGGGTTCGAGGGTCTGGACCAGTCGCCAATGGTTCGGGCCCTGAGCCAGCAGGCGGCGGACCTCTTGCTGATTTTGGCCCCCGCGATAAACGATGTAAACGGTTCGAGTGGACGACATGAGGTTAATCCGATCTGTTTTCAGAAACCAAGGTCATGGCAATGCCGCTTAAAATAACGGCCCCGCCGGCCATTTTAATCCAGCCCACCGGTTCGTGCAAAATCAGATAGGCCAGGATCGTCGCGCCGATGGGCTCGGCCAGGGTCATGATGGAGACCGCGGTGGCGGAAAAATGCTTCAACGCCCAGTTCAGCGTGGTGTGACCGATGATTTGCGGAAATAGCGCGATCAAAAAAAACAAGCCCACCGTCCGTGCTGGATATCCCCAGAGAGGAAAGGAGAACAGGGCGGTGATCACCAGCGTGGCCGCGGCAGCGGCGGAATAAACCAGACTGACGTAAATGATCGTACTCAGCGCCGGCCGCAGCTTGCGTCCGATCAGCAGATAGCCGGCGGCGCCAAAGGCGCCGAGTACGGCGAGCGCGTTGCCCAACAGAGAACCCTGCGCGGCCTGATAGTCCTGATGGCTGATGGAGAGGCTGCCGGCCAGACAGAGCATAATGCCGCCAAACATCAACGGCGCGCCTTTTTCACGAAAAAAAAGAAAACTCCCGATCGCGACCATGACCGGCGCGGTCTGCACCAAGACCACCGAGCTGGCGACCGAGGTGAACTCGAGAGAAGAGATCCAGGCGATAAAATGCAGACTAAGAAACAGTCCGGAAAAGACAGCCCATCGCGCCCGCGCTCCGCTGACCTCGACATAGGGCCGGCGCGCCCGGCTGAAGGCCAGCACCCCATAGAACAGCGCGGCCAGGGTGAGGCGATAGCTGGCGATGACCAGTGCCGGGGCGTCGCACAGTTTGATCAAAACAGAGGAAACGGAAATCGAAACCAGGCCTACAGCCAGAACCAGCAGCCTGCCGCTCCAACCTTTCTGCGAGCCGATCATAGCGGCTCCCGAACCGGAACCGTATAACAGCCCTCATCCTGTGGCATCTCTGTTGCCGGAAAGATCAAGCGCGCGGATTCCAGCATCTCCACCTCTGACTGGTCGTCCTGCCGCCCGCTGATGTGATAGAGATAGAGCCGGCGGCTGCCGGCGGCCGCGGCGCTCTCCGCCGCCTGCCGGCTGGTGCTGTGGCCGGTCTGCTGGGCCAACGCCTCCTGATCCGGATGAAAGGTACTCTCATGGATCAGCGCATCGGCACCCCGCGCCAGGATGCGCACGTTTTCGCACGGACGGGTATCCGTACAATAGGCGATGATGCGCCCCCTTTGCGCCGGCCCCACCACCTCTTCCGGTCTGATGCGCCGGCCGTGCCACTCGACGGTTTCACCATGAATAAGCGCGGTGCGCAGATCGTTATTCGGAAGGCCCAGGGCTTGGGCGCGGTCGGCGTCGAATTTGCCTGGACGATCGTGTTCGATAAAACGATAGCCAAAGCACAGCGGTCCGTGATCCAGCGGCAGCGATTGTACGGAAAAGCCCTCCAACGCCCAGGTCTGCTCCGACTGCGACGTGCAGGGGACCACGACCACCGGAAAGGACACATGGTGCTGCGTTACCTGGTAGACCGTTTGCAGAAACAGTTCCAGCTCCGGCGGTCCGTATACGTAGAGCGGTTCGCTGCGCTTGAGCAGATGCTGCGAGGTGATCAGGCCGGGCAGGCCGAACAGATGATCGCCGTGCAAATGACTGATAAAGATATGGCGGATTCGAGCAGGGGAAAGACCCGCTTGCTGCAGCCGCATCTGCGTGCCTTCACTGCAATCGAACAGCGCCACCTGGCCGTCCAGAATCAGCGCCAGCGCGGGCAGCATACGGCGCGGCGTCGGCAAGGCCGCGCCGGTTCCCAGGAACAGCAGTCGGATTTGATCCATAGCCGCCTATCCCACGGGCTGGGCCGGCTTGCCCTTTTTACCAAATTTATTTTCCGTTCCGTTTAACAGCCGCCGGATGTTGCTGCGGTGGGTGTAGATGATCAAGAGCGCGGCAAAAAAACTGAAATAATATAGCGTGTCCGAGACTGGCCGGCCGGCGCCGTACTTGAGCACACTCAGCACGACGGGAAAAGCGATGGCCGCGCTGATGGAACTGATCGAAACGATGCGCGTAAGAGCCAACACAAGGAGAAAAACCATCAAGCAGACAATCACCACCAGCGGCGGATAGAGCGCCAACAGAACGCCCGCTGCCGTGCCGACGCCCTTGCCGCCGCGAAATCCGGCGAACACCGTCCAGATGTGACCGATGATCGCCGCCAGGCCGCAGAACAGGCACAGGGTGTCCTGTGGAAGGACGGCGGCGGAGAAAGCCAGGCGGGGCAGCCAGTAGGCGGCGACGAATCCCTTGAACGCGTCCATCAGCATGACAAACAGCCCTGGTTTCCAGCCGAGCACGCGGAACACATTGGTTCCGCCGGCGTTACCGCTGCCATGCTGGCGGATATCGATGCCGCGCATCAGCTTGCCGACCACCAGAGCGGTGGGCAGAGAGCCCAACAGATAAGCAAGGAGCAGAACCAATAAGACCGGCAGCATACACTTTTCCTTTTTTTAAAACGCGGATCAAACCCGCAATTGATGAGCGGGATCCCCAAGGACGGCCACGGCGATGCTGCCGATGCCGGCATGCAGCCCCAAGGCCGGCGAGGCCTCCACGATCGGGACGTCCCTGCCCGGAAAAAAATTATTAATTCGATCGCGGAACCATTCCGCGCGCTCCTCGTCCAATGCGTGGGCGATCTGAATGCGCGGATCCACCACCTGTTCGGCATAGTGAATCGACAGGCCGACGGTTTTTTCCCACAACCGCTTCAAGCCGATGACGCGACCGGCCTCGATGATATGGCCCTCAGAGTCCAGGCTGATGATCGGTTTGACGTTCATCAGCGTGGCCAGCAGACCGCGCGATTTGGTCAAGCGCCCGCTGCGCATGAGATATTTGAGCGTCGGAATGCAGACATAAAGGCGGGAGTGGGCGATGGCGATACGCAGCCTGCGCAACACGTCCTCGTGATTGAACCCCTGTTCAATCAACCGGCCCGCCTCCGCCACCAAAAGCCCCAATCCAACCGAGGTCGTCCGCGAATCCAGTACTTCGATTTTAACGCGCTGCGCAAACGAACGGGCGGCGGTCTGCGCCGCATTCAGGGTGCCGCTCAACGCACCGGATAGATGCAAAGAGATGATGGATTGAAATCGGCCGGCCAGGGCTTCATAGATCGCCAGATAGCTGGCCGGCGAGGGTTGAGAGGTGCTGATGCGCGGCTGCCCGGCCTTCAGGGCGCGATAGATTTCCCGGGTAGAGATCTCCACCCGGTCCAGCAGAGTCTTTTCTCCCATCATCACCTGCACCGGCACCACCTGAACCCGGTAGCGTTGCAGGGTCTCCTCAGGAAGATCGCAGGTAGAGTCCGTGACGAGCGCAATCCGCGGCTCGGTGTCCTGTGCGAGCGCGGCGCTGTGTTGGCTGCGCATATCTTCAATTTTGGTGTTGCTGACCCGTCCCCATTGCGCCGCCCGGGCAATAACCGCCTGCGAATCATTGGTGTGAATATGCACCCGCCACCTGCTGCCGCTGGAAACGAGGATCAGCGAATCACCGAATCCCTCCAACTTTTCCTGCAATGTGGCGCGCTGCAGTGCATCCGCCTCGAGAATAAACTCGGTGCAATAACGGAACCGGATCGGTCCGTGCGTTTTGCGCAGATGAAACCCTTTGATGCGTTCTCCGAGATGGGCGCCGGCTTTCAGCGCCGCCACTTTGCCGGAACCGATGAAATCGCTCAGCCCTTCCAGCAGATGAACGAATCCCTGAGCCCCGGCATCGACCACGCCCGCTTTTTTCAGCACTTTTAATTTCTGCGGAGTTTCGGCCAACGAGGTCCGCGCCCGCTGCAACGCGTTTTGCAGCAGCGCCACATAATCGGACTCGACCGCCGCTTGATGGTTCAGCTGTTCCGCCCAGTCCTGCATAACCGTCAGAATAGTGCCCTCGCGCGGATTGCTCAAGGCCTCAAAAGCCCGGTCCACTGCCACGTGCACCGCATCGGCAAAGGCCTGGCTCGACAGCCGCTCCCGGCCTTCGCAGGCGTCAGCCAGGCCGGAAAAAAATTGAGCCAGAATGGCGCCTGAATTTCCGCGGCTGCCCTCCAAAGCGCCGTCCGCGATGGACCGGCAAACCCGAGACAGCGAGCCATCCTGACAAGCGGCGGCGCGGTCAATGATCGCATGCATGGTGGCGGCCATGTTGGTGCCGGTATCGCCATCCGCCACCGGGAAAACGTTGATCTCGTTCAACTCCTCCCGCATGTCGAGAATGCGCTGCGCCGAAGCGATGATGGACCGTTTCAGCCGGTGACCGTCTATGTAGCGTATGCGAATGTTCATGAGATTCGCCGGATTCAATCAGGAACCTGCCGCCCCGGTTGCCGGGGACGGTGGAAAGAGGGCGGATATCTCTGAGGCCAGGGGGCCGGCCATGGCCAACCGCAGCTGTGTTTCCAAATAGCCGCGCGGTGTGCCCATGTCCAGCCTAAGTCCATCCACCTCGACCGCCAGCGCGCCTTCCCGCCGGATCAACTCAGCCTGGGCCGTGGTCAACTGTATTTCGCCCCGCTCGCGGAGATTCTGATCGATGTGCTGCCTAAGGATGGTAAAGATCGTCGGGGTGAACAGATAGAGGCCAAAGAACGTCAAATAGCGGTCGTCCGCCAGACCGGTGGTGCAGCAGTGCTCTCGGGCAAACGTGATCTCTGGTTTTTCATAGACCGCGGCCGCCCGCCACACTCTTGGGTGTTCCTGCAGCAAAGGCGTTCCGGCCACGGCGCCGAATAAATGCAGTGATGCGCCGGCTGTCTGTTGAACGCCGAATACCGATTGACCTGATTGCTCATGGACCGCCAGCAGCCGGCGGCTGCACCATCCCGGTTGCGGGGCGAGATACACATGATCTCCGAGCAAAAGTAAAAACGGTTCGTCTCCCACCCATTCGGCTGCGCTGTAAACCGCATGGCCGAATCCCTCGGCGCTTCGCTGAAAGACAAAGGAAAGCCGCGCGTGCAGGCGCTCCAGAAGAACGGATTGCTGTTGAATCCATGGCTTATCCTGCGGGCTTGGCCGGCGCGCAAATCCGGTAAAATGCTCCTTAAAGACCGCGTCCGCACCGGGCTGCACCACCAGGCAGATCTCCTCAATGCCGGCGGCCAACGCTTCTTCCACCACCAGTTGGATGGTGGGCTTGGTGATGCCGTCGCGATCCACTAAAGGAAAAAGTTCCTTTTGCACTGCATTGGTGGCCGGATAATGCCGCGTGCCTTTGCCTGCCGCGGTGATGACGGCTTTGCGGATAATTTTTGCCATTCAATCAAACGCCATTTGAACCACGCCCATCTCTATCGCGCCGCAGGATGAGCCGAAAAACAGATAGGGCTCCAAATTCGTCAAGTGGCGATACCGGCTCACCAGATTCTGCAGCACGTCTTCACTGCCCTTGGCAGCCAAAACCGCTACGGTTCCCCCGCACCCCCAGGCCGTGGTCTTGGCGCCGTACAGCCCTTTTTCCGGCCCTTGAGCTTTTATCAGATCGACCAGCAGATCCGTCTCCTTGCTTCCCAGGCCGCAACGTTCCTGATAGCTCTGATGTGATTCATACATCAGCTGGCCCGCCTCCAGCAGGTTTTGCTGAGTGGGATGGAGCGTTGCATCCAACAGCTCGGCACATCGCTCGCTGCGGCGATGATCGGACAGATGATGTTCGGTGGCCGTTCGTGGTTGATAGCGCTTTTCCAGATTGATCACAGTGGCAGGATCATCGTGGGCGGCCAAACGTTTGATAAACTCCTGGCCGGTTATTTTTGTCAGCACCTGCTTTCGCAATCGCTGTTCCCATTGCGCCGGATCTGTGTTGCAGAGATAACCCATGGGCATCGTTTCATCGGAATCGCCGCTGTGATGCCGGATCATCTTTCGGCCCATAAAAGAGGCAATGCGCAGATCGCGATACCGGCTTTCCCGCTGCGGCGACATCAGGCCGCTGTAGATGCCGACCCACTGCACGCCCGGCGGCAGAGACATCATCTTGATCAGCTCATGCGGCTGACAGCGCAGCACCATGGTGCGGTTGCTCTGCCCCAGAGCCACGGCCACGTGGGTGGTGATGCCGCACGGCATGCCCATGATGCGGTTTTCCAGTGTCTGACAGGCTAGCGCAATCTGAAATCCATCCAGGTCGAGAGCAAACGCGCCCTTGATGGCCAGCATGTTCGCAACCTGCAGCGCGGCGGAAGAGGCGGCCGAAGAAGCAGTCGGAATCGTGCTGCTGATGGCAATGCTAATGCCGGTCTCCCACCGCTGGACAAAGCCCTCATGCTGCAGCACTGCTATGGCGCCGACCACATGTCCCAACCAACGGTTGTTTGGATCCTGAGCGAATTGGCGCTGCAACAACGGATAGGGCTTGAGACGGCCGTCCTCGTACAGGTCGTCCAGCCGGTATTCGCAGTTCAGCACCCGCTCCCTGTTCATATTCAGATTGCGAATGACCACACGGCGATCTCGCCGTTTTTGCACCGCCACCACCGTGCCCTCGCGCAGCGGGGTGGATAAAACCGTGGCGCCGGCGTAATCGGATAGTCCGGCCATCACATCCAGGCGTGCCGGCGCACGCGCGATAAAAATTTCCCGCCGCGGCGAAAAGACTCCGCCCAGATTGTTTTTGAGATGCCCCCCGAAACGCTTGAGATCTTCCGGCCACTGAGCTTGCATGCATTATCCCTCATTCCAGATCAGGCCCACGAAACAGGAGCAACAGCCTACAGCCATGGATGTAAGGCCAAGTTAGTAATATTTTTACTAAAATCAACCGATAAAAAGGCTTGAATAAAAGTTCTGCAACCCCTATATTTATATATTTATGGACCAACTTTGCAAAGGTGTAATCATGAACAGACCTGTTGCCCTTGTCACCGGCGGCGCCCGCGGCATCGGCCGCGGCATTGCCGAAAATTTGGCTGAAAACGGCTATGACGTGGCGATCGACGACGTCCACGAAAACGCCCAAGAGACCCTGTCCGCGCTGGAAAAACACGGCGCGAAAGCGCTCTATTTGCGCGCCGACATCACCTCCCCTGAAGAGAGAGCGCGAATCATCCAAGAGATCAAAAAAACGTTCGGCCGCCTGCATCTGCTGGTCAACAACGCCGGCGTAGCGCCCCTGGTGCGCATGGATCTGCTGCAAGCCACGGAGGAAAGTTTTGACCGGGTGATGAAGATCAATCTGAAAGGCCCCTACTTTCTCACGCAGCTGGTCGCCAACTGGATGATCGAACAAAAAGCCGCGCATCCGGATCAAATGTTCCGAATCGTCAACATCTCGTCCAACTCGGCGTACACCTCCTCCCCCTCGCGCGGGGAGTACTGCCTTTCCAAAGCCGGGGTCAGCATGATGACCAAACTCTATGCCGACCGTCTTGCCGAATACCAGATTGGTGTGTTTGAAATCCGTCCCGGCATCATTATGACCGACATGACCTCAACGGTCAAAGCCAAATACGACAAGTTGATCGAGGACGGTCTTTTGCCCCTAAAACGCTGGGGACAGCCGGAAGACATCGGCAGGGCCATTGTGGCCATCGCCAAAGGATTTCTGGACTATAGCACCGGCGAGGTGATCAACGTCGACGGCGGCTTTCACTTGCACCGATTATAAGCTTTTTGTTGCAGCCACTTTTTCGGAGTTTTCCATGACTGACCACACACTCATCCTTGAAGGAATATCTTTTCCCGTCCATCAAGTGGACACGATCATCATCGGCAGCGGCGCCGCGTCGCTCAACTGCGCCGTGCATCTGCATGATTACGGACACCAGGACATCGCTCTGATCACGGAAAAAATCGGCGGCGGCACCTCCAACAACACCGGATCCGACAAACAGACCTATTACAAGCTGTCCCTGTCCGGAAAAGAGCCGGATTCGCCCTACGACATGGCGCGTTCGTTATTCGACGGCGGCGCCATGCACGGAGAGCTGGCGCTCATCGAAGCCACCATGTCGGCGCAAGAGTTCTTTCACCTGGCGCAGATCGGCGTGCAATTCCCGCACAACAGCCTCGGCGGTTATGTGGGCTACAAGACCGATCATGATCCGCGCCAGCGCGCCACCTCGGCCGGACCCTGGACCTCTCATCAAATGGTGCAATGTCTGCTGAAAGAGGTCAAGGCGAGAAACATTCCGATCTATGATGAACACGATGTCGTCAGCCTCATCGTCGAGGACGGCCGTGCGGTCGGAGTGATCGGTCTGGATAAAAGCAAATTGAACGAAGAAACGTTCGGCCTCTGTTTCTTTAAGGCGAATCAGGTGGTGTTCGGTGTCGGCGGCCCGGGCGGGTTATACAAGACCTCGGTCTACCCCGAGTGCCATATCGGCGCCATCGGCCTGGCCCTGGAGGCCGGCGCCGTGGCGCGTAATCTCACTGAATCCCAATACGGTCTGGCCTCCATTCAATTCCGCTGGAACGTCTCCGGCACCTATCAGCAGGTGATCCCGCGCTATATCAGCATCGATCGCAGCGGCGGCGATGAGCGCGAGTTTCTTAATGACTATTTTCCCACCATGTCCAAGCTGGCCACGGATGTTTTTCTTAAAGGGTATCAATGGCCGTTTGATCCGCGCAAAATACCAGACTATGGTTCCTCGCTGATAGACGTGCTGGTGTACATCGAAACGGTCATCAAAGGCCGCCGCGTGTATATGGATTTTCGCGGCAATCCGCTCGGCGACGAACGCATCGGCGCTTTTTCATTCGATGATCTCGAGCCGGAAGCGTACACCTATCTGAAAAACTCGGAGGCGCTGTTCGGTTCGCCGATCCAACGGCTGGAAAAAATGAACCCGCTGGCCATCGAGCTCTATCGTAAGAACGGCATTGACCTGCACCGGGAACCATTGGAAGTGGCGGTGTGCAGTCAACACAACAACGGCGGCCTGGCGGGAGATCTGTGGTGGGAATCCAACATCGCCGGCCTGTATCCCATCGGTGAAGTGAACGGCAGTCACGGCGTCTATCGGCCCGGCGGCTCCGCGCTCAACTCTGGTCAGGTGGGCTCGTTGCGCGCTGCGCAAAAGATCAGCCATGCTCCGGCGCCCGGCAGATCGGCCGGGTGGGAAAAGACTGCCGGCGAACGCGGCAAAGCCATGCTGTCGTTTATTCGCAACCTCTCCGGCCCGGTTTCAACCGTGGCGGCGTATCGTGAAGAGTTTCAATCCCGCATGACCCAGTACGGAGCGCACATTCGCGATCCACGCAAGATCAAGGGGGCGCTCGCCGCGGCCTATGAACAGTGCTCACATGCGGCCGAACAAAAAGTGGCCGGCCGCCGGGAGATCCCCCTGGCGCTGCAGAATCGCCATCTGGTGCTGGCTCATGCCGCCTATTTGCAAGCGATCGCCGCTTATCTGCAGCGCGGCGGAGGCAGCCGCGGGTCCTACCTGGTGATGGATGCGCAGGGCCAGCCGGTGATCGATCAGCTGGGCGACGATTGGCGCTACAAGCCGGAGGTGGCCCCGTTGCGCGAAGAGGTTTTGGAGACGCGTCTGGGAGCGGACCAGCGATTTCACTCCACCTGGAAGCCGCGCCGGCCCTTGCCGGAAGAGCCGTCATGGTTCGAGACGGTGTGGGGGAAATTTTTAAACAAGGAGATTTTTCAGGCCAAGGGGGAGATTTAGGATTCAAAGATCGCCCAGTGAAATAAAAATTCCCTGGGCGATTTTGTTTATCACTTTACTGTCCAAAGACTTGATCGAAAAAAAATGAACCGGGGCATTCAGCCCTGGGCGGGAACGCTGCGGTAATAAAATCACTGCAGCTGGATACATTTAAAACGAATGAGGAGAAAAAACATGCATACCATTAAACGGTTGTTGGGGCTGGCGATTGTCACCGGTCTGCTCGTCTCCACCTCCCCCCTCCTTGCCCAGGGACAAGGTCAGGGTAAAAAAGACAAATCCGCTGTAGAGCGTAAAACCGACAAAAAGGGGCAGGGTCATAAAAGTCAACAGGATCAACCCGGTCAGAGTCAGGTTGAAAAAGGAAAACACGACAAAGAACGGCCTGCCGGCTGGGACAAGGGCAAGAAAGAGGGTTGGGATAGCGACGTTCCGCCAGGCTGGGAGAACTGGGACGACGCTAAGAAAAGCAAATGGCAGGGGGATCTGCAACAGGCCAAAGATAAAGTGCGCGCCAAGGGTAAAAGCGGCAAAAAACGCAACCAGGCGGAGATGGACAGTGCCTGTGTCGCCCTGGAACAGGGGGCAAGGGCAGGTATTCCCATAGAAGAGGTCGAGGGTGTGGTCGAAAAAAGTCTGGAAAAGGGATTAAAAGGCAGGGAGCTCCAGGCCGCCACCCACGCCATGGCGCGCGGCGCCAGACAGAGCGTTGAAACCACCTCCATGGCTGCTTTTGTTCATCAGAAACTGGACGAAGGGCTGAGAGGGGACGCTCTTTCAACCCAGATCGAGGCTGAGATTGAAAGGCGTCACGCCGACAAGGTAAAGGCGGATGAATCGGCGGCGAAAACGGCTCAGGAGGCCCTCGAGAAGGAAAAAGCCGCCAAGTCTAAAAAATGGTGGGAGTTCTGGAAATAGCTGTTATGATTCCGCCCAGGGAAGCTTTTACCTGGGCGGTCGTCAAAAACGCAATCCGGGGGATTGCACCACTGGAATTCACCACGCAACGGTGTAACTTGTACAATAAAGCCGGTCGTTTGGGCATCTCTTTCCTAAGTGATATAGATCACCAACAACCGTTCGCCCAACGATAAAAAATCTTTAGCTTATTTCCGTGCGGCATGGCTAGAAAATGATCATGCTGTAATCTGCCGACCAGTATACCCGGCGCCAAATCGATTTTTCGGGAAAATTGGACGATATAATCAAGTGATCGTCGATTCCAAGTGCGGCAGAAAGTCTGATATGCGATCGGCGGAATGAGGATTTCGCGAGCGAATTTATTTGCCTCCTCTTCTTTTTCATCATTTTGCTCCATGCCTTCGAGAAAGATTTCCTTTTTGCCATGCTTTAAAATATGGCCGGCTTCGTGGAAAAAGGTGAACCACAATTGGTCATTGCTTTTATATCTCAGGCTGAGTTGAATGACGGCTTTATTGCCAAGCCAACGAGTAGCGCCGCAGACCTGCATTTTAGGCAATTCCGGAATAAAAAGCACAATGACGCCGCAGGCTCCACAGAGGTTTTGGAGCTGCTTACAGAAGCTACCGGGATGGGGTTCTTGGGTTAATTTACGGATTTCCATTAGATTTTTTTGAAATAGCTTTTGATCATATGGATCACATTGGTTTTTTTCCGCCTCTAATTCGCCTTTGCGCAGCCAGGCGGCAATGCTTTCTTTAGAGGGTTGAAATTTTGAATTCCGGCGAAAGGCTATGGCCGGGCGTTCAGACCAAACCAAGCTCCATTGTTCAGGTGAAGCAACGCCGAAAAAGCGCAGGATCTGATCCAGTTGGTATAATTTGTCCCCGCTGTTCTCAATCCAACCTAACTTGATCATGGATTTTACCGGAAATTTCGCAAGCCAGTCTAACCGGCTTTTCCGGCGCTCCAATTCCTCCACCCGTATGCGGTTTTCCTGATATTGACACTCCAAGCTATTCCAAAAATGTGCCGGTCGACCCAGCACGAGTTCGAGCTTGAAGGCAGATTCCGGGGTTATAGGGGATTTGCCCTGAATGATCTCGTTGATGGTTTTTTTCGACAACCCGGTTCGGGCGGATAAATCCGCCTGGGTCATTTGCCGTTCGTCCAAATAATCCTGCAGGATTTCTCCCGGCTTGACAACATAGTCCGGAAGGTATTGATTTTTTTCTTGTTTAATCATGGGTATCCTCCACGCCGAGGATCAAAATTGCGGTCACCTTGGCCCAATCAAGCCCTCCATCGGGCTTGACAGGGATCGGATCATGGAAAGGAGTAAAAATCAAGCGATAGGGGTGGTCTAAATCCAGCGACAATTGAAATTTGCCGGATCGCTTCCCTTCAGTGAGTTCGTGACAGCGACCCGGCCCTGAGTAGGGCGGCCAGAAATCATACAAGTTATTTGCGGCACGCAGTTCCGCCATGCGTTTTTTAATTTTATCGGCTTGACGTGCGCCATGCTTGCGCTGCAATAACGCGCCGTTATTGAATTCTTTGCTGATCTTGGCGTTTGTGAAATATACGTCCATTTTAATTCCGAATCAAGCTTTTTTATTAACCTAATAGGTTAATAATATTTTTAAGTCGCTTTCTGCTAAAATCCCGGGTCGTACTCAAAAGAGGTAAACAATGTTCAGGAGTACTATTTTTGTCTTTGACGACACGATGATGCGCTGAACAGCGCTCATCAAAGGACAGTCAATTAACTTTGTATCATAATGCAGTCAATCCCTTACCTGTGATCTGCAGGGTGCATCTGCAAAGCGGCCTGAATCTTTTTTCCAGCAGTCAGTTCCGCAACCAGGGCGTTGAGCAGCTTTTCTCCGGCGGCGCGGGAGGCGGCGAGCTGCCTTTCCAACTCGTCCACCAGGGTCATCAGTTGATCCACTTTGGCGACGATGCGGTGCTGTTCGGGGAGAGGGGGAATGGCTATTGGCAGCTGCTTCAGCTTGGATGCTTTTATTCCTTTGGCAGTTATGCCAGTTCCATTCTTATCCAATATAAATTTAAATTCTTCGCTCAGAATCTGATTAACTAAAAAAGAAGAGTCGATAGCCCCATAGCTCTGAAAACAGATGACTCGTTGTGCTAAAGCGAATCGTTCTTTCAGCTCGACGACAGCTGCGTTACCCATCGGTGCTTCAGTAGTAAAAAGGACGTCACCCCGCTTCGGAAAACCACGTGTCATCCATTCATGATAATCGCTCTCAGATAAAAACTCCTCGGGAAAAAGGTCAATCTGGTTTTTGCGAACGTTCTTTGCGGTGAGCAACCGTATACCCTTAGATAATTTCACTGGTGTTTTCCCTCTGTAATCAACAAACAGTACAAGGTCAGTCAGTGCACGCCATGACCAGGGGTTCGGAATTTTCCATCGATCATCTGCAGACAATAATCGTTGATTATCCTTGACTGCTCGATGGTCATATGCTGCTTTTTTCCGCCGCTGCTCATCGTTTCGTGTGAGCAAGTCATCCACCGACTCATCATGAGGATCTTGAGGGACGAGTTTGCCCTGGACGGCGAGGGTGAGGATGGTTTTACGCAGGTCGGCAGGAGTGATGAAGTACGAGGAGGGGCTTTGTGCCTCTGTGCCTTTGTGAGAAACCTGCTTTAATTTTCTCACGGAGGCACGGAGGCACGAAGAGGGGTAGAACAAGAGTTCAAGGTTGACGGGTGTTGGCGCATTAGCGAAACGAGCTAAAGACGCGCGGGCCAGCGCCGACTTTTTTTCCTCCCGTTCCTTCTGCTCCGCCTCCAGCCTGTCACATAACGCCATCAGCTCATCCACCTTGGCCACAATCCGTTTCTGCTCAGCAAGGGGCGGAATCACAATAGGAGCAGATTCTAAATCTTTGGTTCCAAGTCGTGGCATTTTCATGCCGTAGTTTTTTGCTGCGGCGTAACGAAGAAAAGTCGTAGATCGAAGAAAAAACCGAAGAAAATCGGGAGAAAGAAAATTTAAAGGCCTGAGTGGGATAATCTCGGTTGTACAATAACCTGCTTTGGGGGCAATCACGACCTTATTCAAATACGGGCGAAGTTTTCCGTACAATACATCGCCAGCTTGAAAAGCTGCCTTCGTACTTCGCGAGCGCCGATCGTAAAATTTAGCAGTTTGGATTATGGCACCGGTTTCACCGTTAATGTCCTCTAAATCAAGCACCCATGCGTCATCAGGAATAGTCGATGGGGAAACTTTTGCAGCGGCTCGACACTCGGCCGATGCTTGTAATGTTGCCCACCACCATCCCACTGGTGCTGGATAAGGAACCCCACTCTCATCTATTGCCTCTCCGTACCTCTGTGCCTTTGTGAGAGATTTTTCACATCCCTCTTGTGCGACCAGTTTCCCTCGCACCGCCAACTCTAGCACCAACTCCCGCATCCTCTTCACCGCACCGGGCGCTTCAGCGAAGAGGTCAAACTTTTCAAATAGGGTTTCTAGGATCATAGCATTTCCATACAAGCTATTCTCTCACAAAGGCACAAAGCCCACAAAGAGTTTCTCCTCTATCCCTTTGTGCCTCTGTGAGAACAGATTTTCTTCATCTATTGAGCGCTTCCATGAGCTGCGCTTTCAGCTTTCCACGGGTTTCCGCTATCTGCGCCAGCAACTTTTCGTATTCGGGCAGAAGGTGGTCCACATCACCAGGACCCTCGTCGTCGTTATGCGGATTCTTAAGATCGAGGTTATAGTTGCCGGCCTTGATCTGGTCGATGGACACGCGCCAGGCGAATTCGTTTTCCTCTCGCGTCTTGTAGCCGTCGGTCTCACTGCCCCACCAAACTCTCTCCGGCTCGAACTCTTCGATGCGAATGGGTTTGGTCTTGTTGTAGCTCTTGGCTCCGGCTGGATAGGGGTGCTCGTAATACCAGACTGTTTGCGTCGGCGCGCCCTTGGTAAAAAAGAGCAGGTTGGTGCGGATGCCGGTGTAGGGATTAAAGACGCCGTTGGGCAAACGAACAATGGTGTGAAGGTTGCATTCGTTGAGCAATGCCTCTTTGATCCGGGTTTTGACGCCTTCGCCAAAGAGGGTGCCGTCGGGCAAAACCAGACCGGCGCGGCCGCCGGGTTTAAGTATCTTCATCAGCAGCACAAGGAAAAGATCAGCGGTTTCGCGGGTGCGGAACTCGGATGGAAAGTTGGACTCGATGCCATCCTCCTCCATGCCGCCAAAAGGCGGATTGGTGACAATCACGTCCACCCTCTCCCTTGGCCCCCAATCTCGCAGAGGCCGGGCCAGGGTGTTGTCGTGACGCACGTTGGTGGGCACATCAATGCCATGTAGAAGCATATTGGTCATGCACAGGATGTGGGGAAGATGCTTTTTCTCGATGCCGGAGAAACACCCCTGAATGGTGCGCTCGTGGGCCGCGGTCTTGGCCTGCTTGCGCAGGTGGTCGATGGCGCAGACGAGAAATCCGCCGGTACCGCAGGCGGGATCGAGGACGGTCTCGCCGAGACGGGGATTGACCTGCTCGACAATAAACCGGGTGACGGCACGCGGGGTGTAAAACTCTCCGGCATTGCCCGCGGACTGGAGGTCCTTGAGGAGCTTTTCGTAGATGTCGCCGAAGAGGTGGCGGTCGTCGGAGGCGTTAAAGTCAATGCCGTTGATCTTGTTGATCACCTGGCGCATGAGGGTGCCGTTTTTCATATAGTTATTGGCATCCTCAAAGGCGGTGCGGATGAGCGCATGCATCCGGTCGCCGCCGGTCAGGGCTTTCAGCTTGAGCAGCAGGGTGTTGTTGACAAAGTCAAGCAAGGCGTCGCCGGTGATGCCTTCCTCGTCCTTGGCCCAGGTGGACCAGCGCAGGTGTTTCGGCAGCGGGGATTTGTAGCTGTCGCGCAACAGCGTCATCTCTTGTTCCCGGTCGTCAAAAATTTTCAGAAACAACATCCAGCCGAGCTGTTCCAGACGCTGGGCATCGCCGTAGGTGCCGGCATCTTTGCGCATAATATCCTGAATGGTTTTGACGATGTTGGAAATGTTGGGCATTAAATATCCTCCCACAAAGGCACAGAGACACAAAGTTCATTAATCACTATGGATGAATCGGCTATTGTTTCATTCACCTTGGCGCCTTTGTGCCTCCGTGAGAAACATCAAGCCGAGGAATGATTGGACTCAGGATCACCTCTCACAGAGGCACGGAGGCACAGAGTATTTCATAAAACGCCATTGATGATACGGGTGATGCCCTCTTTCATGAGTTCATCCCCAAAATTCAGGAGATAACCCAACTTGTAACCGGTCAGCCGTAAATAGGTCAGCAGCTGTTTCTTGTGAGCAGGACTCACCTTCTCCACTGATTTCAACTCGATAATCACTTTGCCGTTTACGATCAAATCAGCCCGAAAGCCTTCATCAAAACTCAATCCCTCGAACACGATGGGCACGGGTGCCTGCCGCTTGACCGTCAGGCCGGCTTGCTCGAGCTTGCGCGCCAAAATGGTCTCATAAACGGTTTTGAAAAACCCGGGACCAAGAGCCTGATGTAATTTTACCGCTTGATCCACAATGATTGATCCAATATTATTTTCATTCATCTTGGCGCCTCCGTAACGCTGTGAGAGCCGTTTATGTTAAGCGGCCTTTGCATAAAGGGCTGTTTCGAGCTCACGAACGGCATCAAGGTAGCGCTCGCGGCTACCGAAAAAGTTGATAATTTCCACCGGCGTGCCAAAAGAAGTAAGCGGGTCGACCTTGAGGATTTCCATTGATTCGACACTGGCAATGCCGCTATCAGCATACTTAAACAGAAGCGCGTCAAGAACGGCGCGGGCCTGGTCGCCGTACTTGGCAAAGACATGCCGTTTCCTCACCCTTTCCGCACGTTCCCGGCGCGTGAGCGGCGGCTGATCAAAAGCGACATGACAAACAAGATCAAAGGGATCATAATTGCGGCCAACCTGCTCTGCAAGCTCGTCGAAAAAGACACCCTGATTGACGAGCTCCTCGATAACCGCCTGCTTTTTATCGGCATGGTTCCAGGTGGTTAGGAAGGCGTCGAGGGAGGCGTAATTTTTGCGCACGGACTTGCGCGCATAGTCCATGAGAGATTCAGTGATGAGTCTCCCGTATTCATCCAGGTATTGGATGCGCTCCATGACCACACTAACTGGAACGCTGTCCACCACGTAGCGGATATGCGGTTGGGGAGATTCGCCGCCGAGATCAGAACCGGGCAGCAGCGGAGGGTTGATAGATTCGCCACCCGGCGAGGGATCTGTGCGCGGATCGTCCGGAGGTACGGACGGCTCACCAGGGCCAGGCTCGTAAATCTGCACAGGATCACCGTCAAAAGTGGGATCGGCAAACAAGGCAGTGGCGCGACGAAAATCCATAATGGTAAAATAAAACTTGTTATAATCCTCATTGATACGGGTGCCGCGTCCGATGATTTGCTTGAACTCGGTCATCGAATTGATGATCCGGTCAAGGACGATCAAGTGGCAGGTCTGTGCATCCACGCCGGTGCTCATCAGGCGGGAAGTGCAGGCAATGACCGGGTAAGTGGACTCGGGATCGATAAAGTTATCGAGCTGGGCCTTGCCCTCTTCATTATCTCCGGTGATGCGCATCACGTACCTGGAGTTGGCGGCGGCAAGGTCGGCGTTGTTGTTGACTAAAGCCTGACGCATACGTTCCGCGTGATCAATGTTCTCGCAGAAGATGATGGTTTTGGCGAAGCGATCGGTGGCGCGGAGAAATTCAGTCACTCTGGCGGCCACCGTCTCGGTTCGCTTTTCAAGCACGAGATCCCGGTCGAAATCGCGATCATTGTATTCCCGATCCACAATGACCTGGCCGTATTTGTCGGTCTGGCCAATTTCCGGCCGCCAGCCGCCAAGGTCCTTGTCAAGGCCGATGCGCACGACCTTGTATGGGGCGAGAAAACCATCCGCGATGCCCTGGCGGAGTGAATAGGAATACAGTGGCTCGCCAAAGTATTCGATGTTGGAGATATCACGAGTCTCTTTGGGCGTGGCGGTGAGACCAATCTGAGTGGCCGTGGTGAAATACTCCAGCACCCGACGCCAGCGCGCGTCATCCGCTGCACTGCCGCGATGACACTCATCCACGATGACGAGATCAAAGAATTCGGGTGAAAACTGCTTGTAGATGTTCATCTCCTCTTCCGTGCCGGTTACGGCCTGGTAGAGGCTCAGATAGATTTCATAGGATTTATCGATCATGCGGTGGGTGATCTTGGTCATGGCTTTGCCGAACGGTTTGAAGTCATTGGTCTTGGTCTGATCGGCAAGGATATTGCGGTCCACGAGAAAGAGGATGCGCTTCTTCGCACCGGCCTTCCACAGCCGCCAGATGATTTGGAATGCCGTGTAAGTCTTGCCCGTGCCGGTGGCCATGACCAACAAGATCCGGTTTTCGCCTCTGGCGATGGCATCGACGGATCGATTGATCGCGATGTGCTGATAGTAACGCGGAGCCTTGCCGGAGCCGTCGTCGTAATAGTCCTGGATATTGACCTGTTGCTGGTTATCGGTCCAGCCTTTTGCCGTGCAGTAGCGCTGCCACAGTTCTTCGGGCGCAGGGAATTGGTCGAGGGGGATCTCGCGGGTGACCCGGCCGCCGGTTGCGGTGCGGTCGTGCTCAAGAAAAGCATCGCCATTAGAGCTGTAGGCAAAGGGCACATCGAGAATTTCGGCGTATTCGAGCGCCTGCTGCATGCCATCGCCGACTGCATGGTTGTTGTCTTTGGCTTCGATGACGGCAATCGGAATGTTGGGTTTGTAGAACAGCAGGTAATCCGCCTTCTTCGCCTCCCCTCGCCTCACCGTCTTGCCGCGGACCATGACGCGGCCTTTGGTAAAATAGGCCTCTTCGTGGATCTGGGTCATCAGGTCCCATTTGCCGCTGTTTGCACCGGCCAGTGCGGGTGTGATGAACTTGGTGCGGATATCGGCTTCCGTGAAGTATTTTTTTTTCATTGGTTGTCCGGCCGCCTTTTCCTTGCCAAAAGATGACATCCCTATCATAGACTTTTTATTCCCGACTACTGATTCATCCCTGCCTTATGAATGCACAGCCGCTCAGCATAAACATAGACCCCACCGTCAAGGCAGCGCCACGAGGGATCCCGCCCAGTGATTTTGCACCCTCCTAAAAACAAACTTGATTCGTTTGCCGGCCCACTCACCGCCGGGCCTTAACGACGATCATCAAAAGCATGTTGCTATGCGCGTTTGGAATGTCCGGGTCGAGCGATAATAGAAAAAAAGCGCAATCCAGTCCACACCATGAACTCGACCGCGCTCTTCTCCTCTCGAACCCCTCCCGGTATTCTTCGGCTAATTTTTTAATGTTACAAAAAATGACGGCAAAAATCAAGAAAATTGGCAAAAGAGCACTTTTTGACGTTCATAAAAAAAAGCATTACAAACCCGAGCTTTTCACGTTCTTCATTGAACTACCGCGGACAAAAACCGGTGGTTCGCGATCTCAGTCAAAGGAACCACTGGGTCTCCTTCTTTAGCATGAATGCTCTGCCGGCGCCGTCTCACTTGACAAGACTCTCCAGCCAGATCTCTCCGACCTCCCCCGCCCGCGGCTTGTACTTGACCTCCACGTTAGCCCTGCTCAACGCCGCTAGTCGCAACTCTTCCGCCGAACAGACGATGCCGGTCGTCAAGCCGACTTGCGCCTGTTTTTTCATCTCCTCATCCACCTTGTTCAGCAGTGGATGGGCACAGACCCGACTCATCTCGGTTAAAACCACGGCGCGCATACGCTGCTGGCTGCTCGCGGCAGGTTTTTGTGTAAACAGCCAGGTGACTGCCTTTTCAAGGATACGGCGAAAGGGACCGCGCGTCAGAGTGCAATCTTGGCGGACAAAAGCCAACACGGCAGCGCAGGTCCATTCCAACGCATCTTCACCCTCACCCCAGCTGCCATCGGCCTTTTGACTTCGGGCGAGGCCAGCCAGGAAATTCTTCCGCGAAGAAGGCTGCTGAAAGGTATCCTCTCTAATCGCAAAAAACGTTGATGCGACCGAACGCTGTGAAAAGAGTTTCGCGTTGTTGCGGTAAATGGAATTAAACAATTTTCCTTCCGCTATAAAACCCCTCCTCTCCAAATCCCGCGGCAGCGGCACCGCCACCTGAAGCCGCTTCGCCGGCGCCGTTGAAACCACCTCCTCCTGCACGGCTATCAGGGAGGTGAAATCGGTGACCAGATGGTGTTCCACGGCCAGGCTGATAATTTCGTCCCGGTATTCCGACGAACGCTTGGGTTCGATATGGAGCTGGTCAAGTAGAGCATCGATGCGGGCTTTGGCCCAGATGCGCAGAATCGCTTCATCGCGACCCTGGGCAGCAGACAGACGCAGGCTTCTCTCCCACTCTGCGCTGCCGCAACGGCCGGAAAGAATCAACCGGGCCTCGGCTGCAGGATGAAATTTGGCGCAGAGTTGCAGAGGCTGACCATAATAAAGATCCGGCAGCTTGGCAGGCAGCACATCCCAGGCGGTGGTCCCTTGCCAACGCAGACGCAGATCGGTGAGCAAGGGATAGGAGAGGCGGTCGTGGAAACGGATGATCGCAGCTTCTATATCCTCATCAAGCTGGAGAAACTCGCCGGCGCCGCGGCCCAGCCGCGCCAGGCTGCTGAGAAAGGCACGGTTGACTGAGGGGCCGATGCCAAAGGTGAAAAGGCGAAAGTCGCGGATGCCCCGCCGAACTCGCTCCAGCACCTCCTTTTCGGCGGAGACAGCCCCATCGGTGAAAAAGACGATGTGGCGTTGGCGCTGGTCATCCACCGGCAGCTCGAGAGCGGCCTCCAAGGCCTCGCCGATCTCGGTGCCGCCGCGGGCAACGATCCGCCCAAGCCAACGATCCGCCCGCTCCAGGCTCTCCTGGCTGTAAGCTGCCGGGCTCCGGTCGAACCACTCCAACGAGGTGTCGAACGCGAGCAGTAAAAATGTGTCCTGCGAGCGCAGGGTGCGCAATCCGGAAGAAAGGGCGTTGGCCGCCTGGTGCAGTGGCTCGCCCATCATGGATCCGGAACGGTCGAGGACAAAAACAAACTCACGCGGCGGCGCGTTCGCCTCAACCGGCTGGCTATTGGGCACCAGGGTCACCAGGGCGGTGGCAGCGCTGCCGTTGGCGGAAACCCACACCGGGCACTGCACCTCCTGATCCGTCAGCCGGTAGCGCAGGACAAAGTCGCGATCCGGGATTTGCTCGCCCGCCAGCTCGATCTCGCAGCGGCGCGCATCACGGCGAGTTACCTGCAACGAATGGGAGGGACTGAAAGGATCGTCCATGGCCTGGCCCGCATCGAGGTCGACGTGCAGGTGGACTCTGCCGATCTCCTCGCCCGGCAGGGCCAGGGGCGAATCGGTCGCCTCCGCCGACACTCGATCTTGATGATATTTGGGCGTAATCCCCATGGGGAAAACCCACTCGTAGCTGTTCTCGATGAACGAGAGGGGCTGTTGATAGCGAATCACCGCCGTGATATCATCCCCGGGCTGGACGTTGGCCAGCAAAAGAGCTAAAAGATTGGGCCGCCGCTCTTCAAAAAGGCCGGCGTGTTTGCCGCTGTGCAGCGCCTGTTCATAGCGCTCTTGCGCCGCCTCTGTTGTTTGCACCTCCGCGGTCACTGTGGCCTCGCCGATGCGAAATTCAAAGTCGTGAATGGCGCCGTTCTCCGGCAGCGGAAAGAGGTACTCTAGTTCCAATGGGCGGTCAAACGGATTGTGGTAACTCTGGGTCACCGTCACCTCGGCCACTGGTCCGAAAATGCGCGCCGCCACCGCGGTATGGCGCAGCGGCAGGCTCGAGGCCTCGGGTTGCTTGGTCAGGAATAATCCTCCAAAAGGCCGCTCTTTCATTGCAAACGATTCGGGCATAACACCCCTCCATTGCATATAATCAAATTCCCTGCCGTCCTCATGACAGCATGACAAACCTCTAATCCGCAAAGATGATTGCGGCCTCTTCGAGCAAGCGCAACACCTGCTTGCGCACCTCGGCCGTCGCGCGGGCGTCCACTATCAGCTCGACGCCGGGCGCCAGGGTATAACGCAACAGGTTCTGAGCCTGTCGGCGCACCGATTCGTTTTCTTGGCGTTGCGTCTGCGCGGCATGCAGTAGCTCCTCCAGCTGGGACATCGTTCGCTGCTGAAACTCGGCGCGGATTTCGTCCAGCCGCAATCCGCGCCGGCGCAGCACCGGAATGGCCGCGAGCCGGATCAGGTGCTCTGCAGAGTAGCGGGCTGCGAGACCGGCCCCAACAGGCGCCGGCAGCAGGCCCTGCTGCACATAAAAGTGGATTGTACGTCGCGGTACGCCGCTTCTCTCTATCAGTTCATTGATATCGATTTCCATACTTTTTCCTTAATATTTACACTATAATATATCACTGTTATATTTAAATGTCAAGATAAAAACATAGAATAATCAGTCACTCGACTGTAGACTATGCCGGAATATAAAACAGAGGCTTTTAATTTATAAATCAACTCAAATTTGTGGCCTGGCTCCCAAAGCTACAGCTTCCGCGCAGAGGACGATTCTTACGGCATTGGAGAAAGCATGGTCCATCATCACTCATCATTGGTAATTTTACCATAGAGTATGGTATCATTACCATGCTGGTATCGGATAGATGAAGCCTCCTAGTCCGGTCAGCGGTTATAAGTTTAAATATTTTAAAACAGAGCGCCCTATCAGCAATGACGGCTTTTACTATTATCCTTGGCATTTGTTTTGCAAAAAGGATCGTATGCCATTCAGGACCGGTTTGTCGGTCAGCTGTTCCGGACCAGGATAGGTCGATAGTATACATATCGCCATCACGTTTGCAAAAGCCGCTATCTTTTCGATATACAAGTCTTGGTTGGTACAGATACTCTTCCAAAAAGTAGCGGTAGAGTTTCTGGGGTGGAGTGAATTAAATCTCACCCAAAGCAGCATCTCGCGGCTTAAAAGTTCTGTGCACCGTTAGGTTGCCATCATGGTGACTGGTGGCTCATCGCATACTTTGCGTAGAACGCTTTAGCCGCTCCAATATTCAACACTGTTTTAATTATTTGTACGACATTCCGGTTTTTTTATAGGCCGTCCTAAAAAGTGGTGAATGCGTGGAGTGCCGTTTTTCTGTTAATTAAAAGAAAGGAGCCGTACCATGGGACCACAGATACCTGCAAACTTGATTGCCAATAAAACCCTTGGCAAGGGAAAAGCAACTATCAAAATACCCAGCAGATCTGATAGCACCCATTCCGGAGCTTTCAATGTCTCGATTAACGTTCATTTCGATCCTGTCGTCGATCCCTATCCTGCCGGCACGGTAAAAATCACCATTGATCTGTCCGATTCATTCTGCGGGGTTCTCACCTCAACCATGCTTTTCCACCTCAGCTCCACAGGCAAACACACACCGACCATGTATCTGTCGGGCCGATGCACGTTGACATCAACCACTCCTAGGCCTCTTACACACAAGTGTCAGTTTTGGCTTTCCGTGGCCAATAACAAGCGTACAAGAGATTTAATCAATTCGGATATTGTCAGCTTTTTGGTAGTAGATAAAAGCGGCACCCGCGTTGCTTATGGTACGGGACCCATTATCCAAGGAACCGTTCATGTTCAAGCCTTTTGCTGAGCGTTGAATATAAATTCCCGACCAAATTAAAAGCAGAAGTAACCTACGTTCGTTCCCAAGGGCCGTTGCACACTCGCCTTATCTGGTTGGCTTCAAACAACTGCTGCTGTTGGAATAGCGGGCGATTTTTAAGAGGACGGTATTATGCCGACGGGAGACGATTTGATTCGTCTAGCCGAAACCAGATTGGGTGAAAAATATTGCAGCGTGCGTGTTCCTAAAAACAATTCAAACTGGCATGGTCCCTGGGATTGCGCCGAGTTTGCGTCCTGGCTGGTTTTTCAGGTAATGGGTGAGCTTTACGGTTGTATCGATAACGCGGTGGATCCCGCCGTGGCGGAGGCTCATTCCGGCGCCTGGGCTAGAGACGTCGAGGAAAATCGTTTAATCCGCTCTAACCCGGTCGAAGCGAATCATTATCCCGGAATGGTGCTGGTTCGCAAGCCCCCATTACCTGGTTTCATGGGGCATATTGCTATAACCGATGGCTATGGCAAAACGATCGAAGCAGCCGGCAAGGTTTTGGGGGTTCGTCGCTGCTCCGTCGAGGGGCGACATTGGGATTATGCCGCCAGGATTCCCGGTCTGTTGTATACATCAACCGGCCATATCGAGGCGGTCCGGCCTTTGCCTCTACTGCTTAAATGGACGAGCCCACCGATGGCCGGCTCTTTAGTGCTCAAAGTCCAAGAGGCTCTTTCTCGAGCGGGCATGGATCCCGGCGCACTGAATGGGGAGTATGGACCTCATACGCTTGCGGCGGTGTACGCTTTTCAGAGCATGAACGCACTGGTCCCAGATGGGATGGTCGGTCCTAAAACCGCAAAAAAACTGGGCATCGAGTGGCCAGGGACTTGCTGAGGCGACAGATTTTCAGCAGGGGGGATTTTTTTTTGAATCAATAGCGGTGCTTGCCGATAGGCTCGCTCCATGAAAAAACGACGACAAGCATGGCGCCCTTCGCTCAAGAGATGGTTCCCATATTCTTACAATAAGCGACATACCATTCCGAAAAGGGATGATCTGTTGCCGGAAAATTAACCGCGACATGTGGGGCATTCTCGAAAAACTCCCACAATCGAACGATTTTTCCTTTTTGTCTCTGCTCAAGTCCCCATTGAGCGGCTTTCGCGCTTGCCGCATAGAAGAGCGCCTTCTCTGTTTCGGCAGCCTCTCCATTCTGGTGCTCAACAAAAAAAAACTTTTCCATAATTGGTGAATTCTGATAGGCGAGACGGGTTTGCAAATTTCCGGACAATACGACCAAAACACGTCCGACTAGGTCGCAAACCCTGATCTCATCTTCTTTGAATCCGTTTGCCGAGTATAGCGCACCCGCAAAAATGTTCTTAACCAGATTTTCAAGATCTTGTAAAGTCGACCTATTCGTATTTCGCAGATCACTTCTAACATCCAATCCAAGTACAACCGGGACATGACGGCTGTGCCTCATGGACCACTTTGCAATCGTCTTAAGCCAAGAGTCTAGATCAATGGATGAAGGATTGCTAAAACTTTGATCGACTTCATGACCAGCCTTCATGTGGCCTACAAGAAAATTTCTATTTCCGGCATGAATATCTATTTCAAGAAAACGAATGCCTGCGTCCAGCTGCTCAAAAAGTGTTTTTCTCGAACCGCCGATGCCGCCGGAATAGGAATTGTGCGTCGCCATAAAATAGGCGTCTTTAAACAAAATTTCACATGGGTTGTTTGTCATCGTCCTGATTTGTTTAATGACGTCCCTTCATCGCCGCTGACACGTGTTTTAGCGGCGACCGCCCCTACCAAGTTCAGCGCATTCGCTTTCTATTCAAGTAGGGATTTTCCATCAAGGCCCGTATAACCAACGCGAAAGAGGTCAAGGATAGTCGGAGTCAGATCAACATTTCGGGCTTTTTCGAGGACATGGTTATTTACGGCAAAGTGTTGATCGATCAGATCTGGATTAAAAGGACTGGCAATGATGAGTGGGACCAGCATATCGCTTCTTGCAAAACTGCCATGAGTGGAATTGGTTGCCTCCTTGCTTTCAAATCGGAATCCTTCCAAATATCTGGGGATTAAGATGATATCGCCGCTATTCCCACAGGTCATCTCATCTAGTAATGTCTTCATCGGCAAATACTCCGCACCCTGGGATACATCCTCTGCAATGGGCTCGCCCGGAGAATAGGCGCCACGGCGTAAATAATGAATCTGATAATTGTTTTGCTGATAATCGTGATATAATATGGCATCGATGCCTTGTAAAAGCCGATTGCCGATCCCAGAACGATCCTCTTTTTCATTTTGGCTTTGTTGTTGAACCTTCGCACATAATAAATGCAATAAGCTTTTCACATGACTTGCATCGGGCGGTTGACGCCAAGAATAATTTTCAGACAATCCCTTACGAAGAAAAATATGCATCAGGCCGGCAGTGTCTTTGATCAGGCAAGTGTTATCATCGACCGGAGATCTAAAAAGGTCGCTCTTTGGATCTCGGGCATCGACCCCGCAAGCCGACAGGACATCCGCAATCTTTCCGACTTTGATGTATTTTTTTTCCGTATCGGCTATCCCGGTATGGCCATGATCGGAGCAAATGATGAACAGGGTCTGCTTCAAGTCCATGACATCGTTTTTGGATTTGAGCGTGGATAAAAGTCGTCCCAAACATCTATCCACGTGATCTATCAAGTACCTCTCCTGTTCTTGCGCGGTTGAATGTTGATGAGCAAAATGATCGTTGCCCGCAAAGTAGAGCGTCAGCAGATTGGGCGATTTATCGATATGATCGATTTTCCGAACATACTCGTTTGCTTTGTCCATCATGGCGTCGTCAAACAAGGGCTTTTCCGGGAATAACTTCGCTATGATGCAGTCTTGATATTCGTCCAAATTTTCTGTTTGGCTGAGAATCATTTCATCGACGTCTGGTTTAATCCAGTCGATCGGTTTCGCACCATCGTTTTTATTCGGAGAATTGATAAGATTTTCATTTTGTGTTGAAAAAAATTGGAAAACGATCGCACTTTTCAAGCGCTGTTCCGCCAGATGGTCATAGATGGTTTTCGTACCCCGTCGTAACATTTGATTTGCACTGCCAATCCCATCATAAAATCGAACCGCATCTAAAGAAGTAAAATTTTTCTCGCCGTTCTTGGCGGCAAGACTGCCGCCCTGGCGATCGAAAAAAAAATTGGCTGTTATGCCATGATGTCGAGGATACAGTCCGGTGAAAAGAGAGGCCTGACAAGGATGCGTATAAGAGGGAGAGACGGTAATGCATTCATTAACCACCACCGCGGCAGCCTTTATTATTTCGCAGGGGAAAAAGAGATCCTCCAAGCTTGGAGCGCTGTAATCCTTAAAATGGATTTCACCAAAAAGTTGGTGAAGATGGGGTGCGAGGGACTCGTTCCCCTTGGCCAGGACATGATAGAGGACGTCGCGACGCAATCCATCGACATCGATAAGAATAACCGTTTTAACCCGTCGATCGCTCATTGACGAATCCTTTCGACGAAACGAGGAAAAGCCGCGACGAAGCACACGTCCGCCAGAGAGTTTTCACCCACGCTATCGGCAAGTCGCATCACCCGCTGTTGCCGTCGTTGAGAAAAAGACTAGGCAACGACCGAACTTTCCGGGAATCGTTGGCCTTTTTCTCCCTGGTTCCTTATAAAAGCATGCGTAATCGGACTGCCGGAAAACGCACAACGCCTATCAAAATCTTTAGGCCCTTGGCAGTTGCTGATTTAAAATTTGTTGAATACGTTCGACTTTTAGAACCATATCCGTGCAGTCACCTTCGATTTCAACCATCCTACGGCAGAAAAACTCCAGTTCATAGTCCGGTTCCCACAGATGGCGTTCTTTATATTGAAGCAGATAATCACCGGTTCGAGTCTGAAGAAAATAATCAGGCCCTTCACTTTTTGTGCCAACCCGGCCGTGCTTGATAAAAAGCAACCCTTTAAAATTCCTGTTCATTTTTCCACTCCTTGATCGGCTTCAGACAACCGATTCTAATGACTCCCCGCCATCTGAAGAGGCGGCTTTCTCCACTCCCCAACATTCCAGATTTTTGCTCAGCGGACACGCTAGCGTCGATCATAGGCTTCGGAGAAAAACTTGAAAATATGGGAAAATCGGGTGCGCCAGAAATCGGGGTGATGTCCTCCTCGCCCATTATGGTCTGCGCCTGGGATGATGCCGCCCTCAGTATACAAGTTTTTAGCTTGAAGCAATGCGATGATATCAAGGGTGGCCTGTTTGGTTCCGGAAAGGACAAATTCCAATATGTCGTTTTCGCCAATCTCCAGGAAAAAATCCGGGGCCCCGCCATCTGAATTCATCGGCATTTGTTTGGCCAGACAAAGTGGATTGTTTGCGGCGAGGCTGTCCCTATCTAATATGACCCGATTCCGAACCTCTATCATACTCGCCTCATTCTTAAGGGGAGCAGAACCGAAAACATCAATAAATTCAGGCGCATAACGATTAAACAGATACAGCTGTACAGAGTTGGTGCGCATATCGAGGGGCCCAGCTAATTCAGCGGCAGCAGCAAAGCTCCCGGGGTCACGAAGGGCAAGCTTCATGGCGCCGAATCCGCCCATGGAAACGCCCATTATAAACTGCCGCTTGGGCAATGGAGCCAGTTTTTCTTCGCCGATCAGAGTCGTTATTTCTTCGGGAAGATCATTCATGATATACTTTTCGTGCCAACCCGTAACGAAAAGATCCAAACGGTTTTCGGGATTCTCCCCCCCATTTCGAGGAAATATCGATTCTCGGCCGATGCCCTGTGGATTGCGTCTTTCAGGAGGACCCAGCCGATTTGAATACCAGCTGTTGTCCGCGGCCGGCATGACGATGATCATATCGTGCAAAGTTTCCAGCCAGTTGGGGGGATCGTGCGGCATATACGCCATGATGGCTTGGACGATCTCCGGGATTCTATCGATATCCGGCGCTCCCGCTACTTCTCGAAGTCGAGGGCCAATTTTATCTAGAAACTCGTCCGGAGTTGAACATTCCATTAGAGTGTAGGCAATGATCGGAAGATAAAGACCGGGCAGGTCAGCGGCAAACAACCACGAGTTCTCATCATAATTTGCCAATGTGCTAAAACCCAAATCATCCCCCAATTGCCCCATTTCTGTTCTCAGGCCATTGCGCTTGCCATTGTATCCGTGTAAAGCATACACAACAGGGAATCTGGCCCCATCGACATGAAAAGAAGGTGGATACATTATCCAATACGGCCGGATAATATCGCTCCCAGCTGTTTCGCTTAACGACGCACTTTTAAAACGATGGTATTCCAGATAGCGGGGCATGGGTATAAAATCGTAAACACTTTCGCCGCAATTCCCCCAGGCTCGGCAAATTTTGATCTTACCTCGCTCAATTCCAGCGGGGACCTCGATCAGCAACTCGGTACTCGTCGCTGATAAAACTTGCGCGGCATGCCCGGCTATGGTGACCTGGTTGCCATCAAGGGCTGCGGAAAAACCCGTCCCTTTGACCAGCACTTCGGTCCCCGCAGGCCCTCCAGGCGGATGAAAAGATTGAATTCTGATACAGCCCGCCATCATGAGGAGAATCACCACGCACAAAATACTGGTCAAAGAACGTGAAGTCATTCTCATCAAACACCTCCCTTATCAATGAAAGCTCGCCCTGAGTCGCCCCTTCATTCATACCGCGGAGTGCTGCTCCTTGTTTGTTCTTGGAGAAATGCCTTCACTTTTGAAGCATTTACAAACGCAGCAGTACAGGATGATGAGCATGAATCCCCCCAACAGTGCGGGAAAAAGAGAGACCAACACCCCATAGGCCGGACCCCAACGGCCGATGACGGGAGTGCCCAACCAAGACCCCAGCCAGGCGAGTACCCAGGTGCAGATGAAACAAGGCGGGCAATCGCACGGAAGCTTGTTCGGTCCAGACCATATTGGTTTACAGATAACGAACCACCAGATCAAAGCAACAAGCAGACTGACTAAAGTAATGACAGCCCAACAGGTAAAATCCATATACCATATCATAGCACCTTCCTCCCATTTAAGTCAGCCGCCAATCTACAGCAAAGTTTTTTATTAGTATCGTGTGTTGTTTTACAGAATGGTTTTGCCTATCGGAACCCTTGAGATGCCCCCAGAGACAGAACGATACCTACCGCCCTAGCTGTTGCCTAAAAATGGATCAACGGTTTCGAGGATTGATTACGACACCGTTTTATCAGATGACGGCAAGGACCACTGAGGCAAAATGGTTAACACCGGCTGAGGAGTCATGATCCTGCCTTCTCGTGAAATAATGCAAGCTTTGTGCCAGCTAAAAAATCGTACAGATCGAAAAACAGTTTGGGGTTATTGCAAAAAATAACAGGGGGTTATTGGTCTTGATATTAATGGGGGGTACTCTCACTCAAAAGTACATCATGGTAATTTTACCATGATTAGTGGCTATTTTACCGTAATTTCATCTATCCTGAAAAAAACGGAGACCAGGTTTTACGATGTCTCTTCACGTCATTTAAAGACGGACGCTCTAACCGGAAACAGTTTTTACCCCGCAAGGAGAGGTCTGTTTCATATTCGATGATCCAGAGAAACTAGCAAACCAGGGAATTGTACAACAAAAGGATCATGCTGCTTCGAGGCTGTTGTAAATCCAAAATTCGATAAGAATTGACCGGGAATTCGCTTTTGCCGGGGGCAAAAATGACCGGCCGCCTATTGCATCAACACCATCTTGATGATCTTTTAAGCCGAAGAGAGCGTCAGCACCGCGTAATAAATGCCGGTGGCGAGAGGTCGATCCGCAGCGGAAAAGATCGCCCTCTGCTCCCATGCTGTCCGTGGTGGTTGTCAGCGCTTGAATAATTGGGTTCCCCGGAAGAGCGATGCATTCCTGCCAGACAACGCCATCATCAGCTGAAGACAGGATCTTTTTACTGACAACGGTATAGATCAGCGGATTCTGCGCCAGCGGGGCGCGATGCCGGCAGCAAAGGCAGCGCTCGCCGCAATCTGCCACTGGTGCCGTTCACCGGAAACCGCTGCTCGCGTCGGCAAGTCGAGTACTCTTCAGGGATGCTTCACCTGCTCGAGCAGCATTCCGATGGTCTTGAGCAACCGCTGATCGCGGGTCTCCTGCTTTTTGGCCCCCTCGATCCAGCGCACATACTCTTTCCTGTTGGTATAGGACAGCTCGTCAAACCAGCGCTTGGCCCGCGGATTTTCATCCAACAATCGGCCCAGGTCAGCGGGGATCTCCACCTCGCGGGGCTCTTCATCTTTGCGCAAAACGACATGGACGCTGTCGCCGGGGTTCTTGCCGATGGCCGTCCGCACCTGTTGGGTCAATCCCAGCCAGTGGCACGGTGAACCCATCTTGACCAGCGAACCGCGGTATTCATGGCCGTCAAAAGTCGCCACCACCTTCACCCGGCCATTGACGCCAAACTCCTTTTCAACCTCAAAAGGAAATTCAATGAAAGCGGCATCCAGACCGGGATGTTTTTGGATAACGGCATCAAATTCATAGCTCTTCATGGTGCAGCTCCAGGTTCACAATATTTGTCTGCATAGAACACCGTGCCTGAATTTCAGCACTTCTCAGGCCTCAATAATCATTGGGGAATCAGTAAACCCCATCGCAGCAAAAGATTATAACCAGCCGTCACCGCAGCAGCAGAAGCTGAATCTCCGCCGACCATTCGTCCGAGGTCATACGGCAGAAATAGGCGCCACTGGGCACTGCCGTTGCATTCCAGTGCACAGAGTGGGCGCCGGCCCCCAACGAGCGCGCCAGCAGCGTCGTTACCTCCCGTCCCCGCGCATCATAGATTTTCAGCGCGACCCTGCCCGGCCGCGGCAGCTTGAAATCGATGCGGGTGGCCGCATTGAAGGGATTGGGATAGTTCTGCGCCAGGTGGAAATCCTCCGGCGCAGAGAGCGGCGGCGTGGTGACGGCGGTCCGGCCAACAACTCCAGCGGCTTCGGCGGCTGCAGCCAGCATGCTCTGCGCACCTTTGCGGATCAGACCCGGTGATAATTTGTCGATCAAATCCTCCGCTTGATGGTAGTAGGGATCCAGGCCGCCCCAAATTTCCTCTGCGCTGCCTTCCCCAAAAGAGATCGCGTCATAGCCGGCGGCGGCAAATGGGCCGTAATCGCTGGCGCCCGTGGTATCGACCACCGCATCCAGGGTTGCGCCGATGCCATAGCGCCTATTGTAAACCAACGCTGAATCGATCAAGCGGTTGCGGCTGAGATAGCTGCCCACCGTAAGCCGCGCCGGATTGCCGGTCAGCGGGTAGCCGATCATATCTCCATTGACCGCCGCCGCGATCTTGCGTTCTTCCTCATGGGCTTGCAGAACATAATGGGTGCTGCCGAACATGCCCAGTTCTTCACCGGATACGAGGAGAAACTTGAGAGCGGCGCCGAACTCGTACTCCCGGCAAAGCCTTGCGGCCTCCAGAACCGCGCTGGTTCCGGTGGCGTTATCATTGGCGCCGGGGGCGTAATGAAGGGGTTCATCGCTATACGAATCATAATGCGCCACCATCACCACCTCCCGGTCCGGCGCCGTCACCCCTTTCCGGGCAGCCAGGATATTGCGCGAGAGGTGGATCAGACTCTCCGGCAGACGTTCCGTACAGGAGATCCACTCTTCTTCACCCGTATTAATGAGCAAAACCCCTCGCGAACCGCAGGCCAACCATGATCCATCCTGCGTCCTGTCGATCCGGTACAGGTTCGGCCCCCACCCAAGGTTGAGGAGCGAGTACTCTTGCGCCCACCTCTTACCGCCGTCACGGGTTGAGAGGATCAGTCCGCTGACCGTGACGAGGCGTCCGTGCAGGCGATCGGCCATGATGATATCGCGGGGCTGATAGTGGGCCGGCAAATTCGTATTGAGCTCTTGCCACGAAGCGCCGCCATCGCCCGTGTAAAGGAGCAGTCCGTTTTCACCGGCCACCCACCCCTCCGTGGCAGAGATAAAAGAGAGTGCATGCAAACGGTACGAGGAATTTTTCAGCCGCGAGACCCAGCTCTTGCCGTGATCGCTGGAGAAGAAGAGGGCGCCGTAGTAGCTGCAGAGCCAGACATGACCGTCATCTTGAACATGCAGGTTCCAGAAAGCATCGGTGTTGTTCAGGGTAATTTTCTGCCAAGCCCCGCTCCTTTTTTCCTTACGATAGAGTACGCCCTTTTCGCCGCAAGCGAGCACAACGCCGTTCGGCAGAGCGGCGATATCCCAAAGATGAGGCGCGTCCTCCAATGCCGTTTTCGTCCAGGTAGCGCCGCCATCCCGGGTCCCGTAGAGGTTGCCATTATAGCTGCATGCCCATCCCTCGGTGGCCGAGAGAAAAGCGAGGCCGTAAAGGGGTTCTTTTTCATCAAGCGTGAGCTGCAACTGCCATGAGGCGCCGCGGTCCGTGCTGCGAAGGATGTGGCCGCGCAGTGAGACCGCCCAGAGAGAGTCGGATCCGACATGTGCAAGGTCATAAAGGTCCGTCAAACCAGTGGCATACCAGTCGGATTCGGCCTGGTATCCCAGACTTCGCAGCCGTTCAAGCAGGTACTCAGCGGCCTGGTCCCGCTGGGGGGCATACTCATAGCGGGTGCCAAAATCCTGCAGATCCTGGATGGTCCGTAACATAGAGTCGCTCGACACCTTGTCGACCATGTTCCGGATGTATGGCGACGAATCGAGGCTAGGCGGCCAGACCGCCTGAATAGATGGCTGGGCAACGGCTGGCAGAGCTCGCATTAGTTGGGATGGACGAGGCGGCTGGGCGAAGACAGGGGCGCCGATCAGGAAGGCAAGGATGATGAGCTTTGCAGTTCGTTGCATATGGCCCCCATCTTTAAACGGGACTTAAAACCAACGGCCGGGCTGATATGGAGAAAGACCCTTGGCGTGATGATAGCAAACAAAAAAGCACTTGGTGGATCACGGCGGTGAGCGAATCAGACCGATTGGCTTGGCAAGGTTCGCTCAACCACCGGAATCCGCCATAGAGTTAACAGCAAGGCCTCAGACCTGCCCGGCGTTGATTTCATCACCCAGAGCCAATAGTTCTTCATTCGCAGGGATGTCGCGCATGCTGTGGCCATAGTGCACGTAGCGTGCCACTCCAGCCTTGTCGATCAACACCTGGGCCGGCATCCGTCCCAGCTTGAACAGATTCACCTCTTGCCCGTAAAGTTTCAGGACGCTATAGGTCGGATCGGGCAGACCGATGAAGGGCAGTGCCTCCCTGCTAAAGTAGTCGGCGAATGTCTTGGCATTTTCCGGGCCGACCACGATGATCTCGACATCGCGATCGACGAATTTTGTGTAGTCCTGGCGCAACTGCGCCATGTGCGCGCGGCAGAACGGTCAGGTGAAGGTCCTGTTAAAGACGAGCAGGACGTTCTTCACTCCGCGCAAGTCGACCAGGCGGACCGTGGCGCCGCGATAGTCAGCCAGGCTGAAATCAGGCGCTTTCTGGTTGAGGGATACGCGTGGCATGGTGACTCTCCTTTTGTGAAAATGATGGCCTGCCCCACAGCACGCGCTAATAGGTCAAGCCGACCGCTTGGCGCAGAAAGCGTTCATCCACCAGGTTCTTCAGGATAAAATCAGCCACATCCGCGCGTGCGATGCGCGGCTGGCCGACTTTCACGTTTGGGTCGGTGATGCAGCGATAAACGCCGGTCCGTGATCCGTCCTCCAGTCCACCCGGTCGGACAATGATCCAGTCGAGGCCGCTCGCGCGGATGATCCCCTCCTCGATCTCCTTCTCGCCCAGCGCCTTGCGCAGAAAGAGGGGCGCCACGATTTTGCGCGACAGCCAACCCATTTGCGCCAGGCTGTCGCCAACCCCGTACGAAGAGACGTGAATCAGCCGTTTGACTCCCGCCCGGCTCATCGCCGCGACGATGTTCTGCACACCTCCCGGCAGCACACCATAGTTGCCGCCGCGCGGCCCCAGTGCCGAGAGGACGGCCTCCTGACCGGCAATCGCACGGTCGACGGCCGACGCATCGGAGACATCGCCCTTGACGATCGTGAGTCCGGGGCGCGGCTCCAAAGCGGCCGGGTTACGCACGAACACCGTCACCGCATGGCCCTGCGCCAGACCCTGATCCAGCAGGGCGCGCCCCGTTTTTCCAGTAGCTCCAAACACCAATAGTTTCATGTTGAAATCCTTTTTTTGAGTGCATACGCCCCACTCTCTATCGGCGGAACACTACTCCCTCGGTTCGGCGAGTCAACTCCGGCCTGCTGGTAAATTAGCCAACAAGAGTCTGAAAATCAACCAGAATTGCTAAAAAGCAAGTAAATAGGCTATCCTGATGCTTGATCAACTTGCATGAATCCTAAGGATGGGAAGAATTTCTGATGTAGGGAAAAAGCCGGGGATCACATAACAAAAAACCGCTGGTGGGGACGGCAGCCGCTCCCATTCGGCTAGATTATGATAAAAGTGCGAGTAACAAATCCGAATGCTATTCGACGGTTCGCGTCATCTTTGGGTGCTGCCAGCAAGTACGCCTTGTATTTGTTACAGCGCATAATTCAAATCACCTTTCCATCCGGAATCAGCGCGCCCTTGATCACAATGACGATGCCGTTGCGGATCCAAAAGCCCTCCTGCTCGCGGGACGACTCTTGTACGTGGTCGCGATTGATAATCTGCACGTTCTTGCCGATGCGCGCATTCTTGTCGATGATCGCCCGGTGAATCACACCGCCCTCGCCGATGCCCAGCGGCGGCAGTCCTCGGCCCAGATCCTGCTCCTGCTCTTCAGCCGACTGATAGTAATCCGCACCCATCAACAGAGTCTCCTCGATCATCGTGCGCCGGCCGATGCGGCTGCGAATGCCGACGATGGACTTGCGGATCACCGCCTCTTTTATCGTGCAGCCGTCACAGAGCATCGACTGCTGGATTGCGCAGTTCTCCACCACCGTGGGCGGCAGAAACCGCGGACGGGTGAAAATCGGTTCGCCGACATCGTAAAAATTAAACTCCGGATCAGGCCCTTGCACCAGACGCAGATTGGCGTTATAGAACGCCTCGATGGTGCCGATATCCTCCCAATAGCCGCTGAACAGATAGGCCTGCACGTTATGGTGATCCAACGCCGACGGGATCATCTCTTTGCTGAAATCGGTCTGCTGCAGATGTTCGGTCAACAGGTGGATCAAAACCTTTTTTTTAAACACATAAATGCCCATGGAAGCGAGGTAAGGTTTTTGCCGCAGGGCGGCTTTGTTCTGGCCCGGCAACGGCGAGCGCAGGCGCATGGCTTTGAGCTCCGCGCCCCTGGGCTTTTCCCGGAACTCGATCACCCGGCCTTCGCTGTTGCAGCGCAAGAGGCCGAACTCGCCGGCGTTCGCTTCCTTTGCCGAAATCACCGACAGAGTGATGTCCGCTTTGGTCTGGCGATGATGATCCACCAGCAGGCCGTAATCCATCCGGTAGAGATGATCGCCGGACAGAATCACATAATCGGACACGTCCAATTCCTGCAGGGTTAAAAGATATTGGCGTACGGCATCCGCGGTTCCCTGAAACCAATCAGAACGCTCCGGCGTCTGCTGAGCCGCCAGCACTTCGACAAAGCCGGATGAAAAAGGAGAAAAGCGATAGGTCTGGCCGAGATGACGATGCAGGGAGGCGGAGTTGAATTGGGTGAGCACATAGATTTTTTCAATGCCCGAATGCAGGCAATTGCTCATCGGAATGTCGATCAGCCGGTACTTGCCGGCCAGCGGCACCGCCGGTTTGGCGCGCACCTGGGTGAGGGGATACAAACGCGTGCCCCGGCCGCCGCCGAGGATGATCGCCGCAACGTTTTTCATACGAGCCCCGTGCTTGCTGAAGAATAAAACTAATCAGGCCGCTGGTCGGCCGCCTTCGCCGGACAGCCGCAAAGTATTAAAAAAAAAACAAAAATCAAAGTCCAGAATCTTCGCCTTCTCCCCGCGGAACCGGCGGTGGACAACATTTTATTTGGACCTCAGCGCGCAATTAAGTAAATTATCGGAAAGTGCCGGTGGAAATAGCATCGGCCCGCTCAAGGAGATCGTCGATGAAGCCGAAACTTTCTATCCTCTTGACCACGCCGGAACCCTCCTCTTCCGGTAAAAAGCTGTTGACCAAGACCTTCACCTCGCTGACCGGTCAATCCGATCTCCGCTTCGAGGTAATCTGCTACGGTCAAATGGACGAGGCGGAAGCCCTGTGCCGGGAGTACGGTTTCATCCATGTGGACGTGAAAACGGACCCAAGCAGCAAAGCGCTGAACGCCGCGCTGCAGCGGGCGCAGGGCGACTATGTGCTGATTTGCAACAACCGCAGCAATCTGATTGAATTCAAAAAATCGGCAGCCGCGTTTTATTCTATGGTTATGGAGCGCAATCCGCTTTGTCCGCTGTTGTACGCGGATTATGACCTGATCGACCATGGCGAGGTCAAACCGCGCAAATTGTTGGAATGGCATCCGGGCCGGCTGACCGATTCCTGGGACCTGGGATATTGTCTCCTGTTCCGCAGCCGCTTTTTGCAGGAGATCGGCTTTTGCGACGAGCGCTACCGGTTCCACCCCCTGTATGATCTTCGCCTGAAGGCGTTTGAGCGCGGCCATCTGGTGCACGTCTCCAACCGCTTCAACGGCGCGCCCTATCGCGTGCACGCGGCGGAACAGGGGCTGGATGTGTTCGCCTATCTGAAAACCGGCAAAGAGGTGCAACGGGAGCTGGAGGCCATCGTGACCGAACACCTGCGCCGCATCGGCGCGTACCTCGCCGACGGACAGAATTACCACTCGGTTCGCTACACCGCGGAGGAGGAAGCGGCGTTCCGCTCCTGCATCGCCAGCGTGGTCATCCCGGTTTTCAATCGACCCGAGTTCATCGGCCCGGCCATCGAATCGGTTCAGGCCCAGACCGTGCAGAACATCGAGTGCGTCGTGGTTTGCAACGGCGGCGCCGAAGACCCCACGGTGGCGCAGGTTCAACGCTATCTGCCCGGCGGCGATTGCTATGATCCGCACAAACCGGCTGTGCGGCTGCTGGTGCACGATCTCAATGTGCTGGGCTTGTGCTTCAACGACGCCCTGCAGAGCTCAAAAGCCAAGTACTATATTCAACTGGATTCCGACGATCTGCTGTTTCCCCAGGCGGTGGAAAAAATTCTTCAAGTGTATGATAAAGACGATCGCATCGGCATGGTGATCGGCTCCTATCAGGTGTTTGAAAAGACAGCCGACGGCGCCATCCAGCCGGTGCTGGTGGACGGCAAACCCTTTGTGGTTACCCATGACGAATGGAGCGAAGAAAACGGCCGCAACAACCTGCTGCGCATCGGCGGCGCCGGCGCGCCGCGCTCCATCAAAATCCGGGTGCTGGAAGAACTGGGCTGGTTCGGTATGAACGACAGCCCCTACTCGCGCAATTACGGCGAAGATTATGAACTGGTGAACAAATGCGCTGAACGGTATCGCATCGGCCGCGTGTGGGAGCCGATCTACAAGGTGGTTCGCCACAGCGGCGGCACGGATCACATGATCGATCAGGCCACCATCGACATCAACGACAACGCCAAAGACCACATGCGGTTGGAGGCGTTGGCACGAAGAAAGAAAATAAACCAGGCGTAACATTCTCATGCAAGAAAAAACGGAAAAACTGATGAACGCCGTCTACAACGAACTGGCCGGCGGTCCGGCCCAGCCCAATTCCCTGGCCGGGCTCATCGACCATACGCTGCTCAAACCGGAGGCCAATGAAGCGCAGATCATCCAGCTATGCCGGGAGGCGATGCAGTACGGCTTTTACTCTGTCTGCGTGAATCCCTGCTGGGTGAAAACCTGCAGCCAGCAGCTCGCCGGCAGCGGAGTGAAGGTCTGTTCGGTGATCGGCTTTCCCCTCGGCGCCCATTGCACCTGCCTCAAGGTCGCGGAAACCGAACGGGCGGTGCAAGACGGCGCGGCGGAGGTGGATATGGTGCTCAACGTGGGCCGACTGAAATCCGGCGACATTCCTTTTGTCCGCGACGACATTCAGCGCGTGGTCCAGGCCGCCAAGCCCAGCCTGGTGAAGGTCATTATAGAGACCTGCCTGCTGACCGACGAAGAAAAGATCACCGCCTGCGTGTTGGCCAAAGAAGCCGGCGCCCATTTCGTCAAAACCTCCACCGGCTTTAATGTGGCCGGCGCCAAGACAGAGGACGTTGCGCTGATGCGGCGTGTGGTGGGCGAGGCGCTCGGCGTCAAGGCCTCCGGCGGCATTCGCGACCGGCGGACCGCCCTGGCCATGATCGCCGCCGGCGCCAACCGGCTGGGCGTCAGCGCCGGCATCGCCATCGTCACCGACACGACCGCTGCGCCGGCCGCATGACCAGCGGCGCCAAGCAAGCGGAATGGCGATGAGAAAACTCTGGTTGTTCTCCTAACCCAGACCACTTAAACTATCTTACGCGGAGCAAGGCCCTGGCGGCGCAGAAATTCACGCGCGGCCACCGGTCGATTGGTTGATTCTATTCGGAGCGATTCGTTGCGCAAAACGGTATGGCCCTATTTGGCATTGATCGCACTGGTGCTGCTGGAAACGGCGGCAGCGGTTAAAATGAATGAGGGAACATTCACTTTTTCGCTGGACGACGCTTACATCCATCTGGCCTTGGGCCGGCAGATCAGCCAGGGCCATTACGGCATCAATCCCGGTGAATTTTCCGCCCCCAGCTCCAGCATCCTCTGGCCGTTCCTGCTGAGTCCGTTCGCTGCCCTGACCGGCTACGCCCTGGTTCCGTTTTTCATCAATCTGGCGGCCGCCCTCCTCATCCTCCTGGTTGGCGGTCGCTTCTTCAGCCGCGTGTTCCGCGCGGATCATCATCGCGCATGGAGTCCGATCCTCACCCTGTTGATGATCCCGGCGTTCAACCTGATCGGTCTCGTTTTTATCGGCATGGAGCACACCCTGCAGCTCCTCCTCGCCCTGCTCATCGCCGAAGGCCTGGTGCGCGGCCAGGAGGACGATCCGCCGGGATGGGGCTTTTACGCAGCCCTGGTGCTCGGCCCCCTGATCCGCTATGAAAACACCGTGCTGACTCTGATCGGCCTGCTCTGGCTCTATCGGCGCCATCAACGCGTTGCCGCGTGGACGCTGGGCTTGATCGTCGCCGGCCTGATGGCGGGCTTTTCCCTCTTTTTACACAGCCACGGCCTCGGCTGGTTGCCCGCTTCGATCCACGCCAAGTCCATCACCCTGTTCGGCGGACACAGCTCCCTGTGGAGCAACGTCCTGACCAACCTCAGCCAGCGACAGGCCCTGGTCCTGCTCCTCAGTATCATTCCGCTGCTCGCGGCCATGATCACCCGGCCGCCCTGCCGGCTGCTGACCGCATCCACCGTGTGCGCTGTGGTCGCCCATCTGCTTCTCGGCCGTTTTGGATGGGCGGACCGCTACGAGATCTACATCCTCGGCTTTGTTCTTTTCATCCTGGTCTATCTTTATGGCCCCTTGTTAATAGAAAAACCGCTGTGGATTCCCAGTGGCATCTATGCCATACTGGCCCTGCCCTTTGCGCTAAACTGGCTGTACACGCCGCTGGGCTGCAACAACATCTATCAACAACAGCATCAGATGGCCCGGTTCAGCCAAGACTATGTGCACGCGCCGGTGGCGGTGAACGATCTCGGTTGCGTGGCCTTTCACGCCGACCACTATGTTTTGGATGTGTGGGGGCTGGCCTCGCCGGAAGTGCTGTCATTAAAACGCCGTCAATCCTCGGCGGTGTGGATGGACAGCCTGGCGCAACGCCATGGAGTCAAACTGGCGATGATCTACGATCCCTATTATCCGTTGCTGCCGAAACAGTGGATCTGCATCGGCAAACTGTTCCTCGGCCGCCGCAAGGTGACGACGGACCAGGCGGTGGTCTCTTTGTATGCGGTCGAACCAGCGACCGCGGCAAAGCTGCACAGCCAACTGCGGCTGTTCTCCGCCACCCTGCCCAGAGGGGTTGTGCTGGAAACCAAACAGTATACACCGTAACCATTCATCCATTGGTACACGCCTTATGAAAAGCAATGGCATTCTCGACACCATCAACACCCTGATCATCGAAACGGAAGTCAAGCTGATCAGTTCTATCATTCTGGTTCTGCTCATCTGGCTGTTGCGCAGCATCGTCCTGCGGCTGTTGTCGCAGCGCATCAAGGACGAACGCACGCGCGAACTGTCGCGGCAGATCGTCGGCTATACCGCCTTTCTGCTCGGCCTGGTGCTGATCGGCCGGCTCTGGCTGGAGGGATTTCAATCCCTGCTCATCGTCCTGACCCTGCTGCTCGCCGCCATGATCCTTTCCTTGAAAGAGCTCATCCTGAACATCGCCTCCTGGAGCGTCATCGCCTGGCGGCAGTTGTTCAAGATCGGCGATCACATCAGAATCGGCGAGCATTACGGCGAAGTGGTGGAGATGAACATGATCTACATCACGCTGGTCGAACTGGACGAAAGACTTCCTTCCGAACCCGCCGGACATCGCGTCATCAAGATTCCCAACAACCTGGTGCTGACGCAGCCGATCGTGAACGACACCGAGGGCGCGCATGCGCTCTGGTATGAGATTCAAGTGGCCCTGCGACTGGACAGCAGCTGGCAGGACGCCCGCGAGATGCTGGAGCAAATCCTACAGCAGCGCATGGCCGCCAACGAGATCGAAAACCTGGAAGACGCGCCGCCGGTGCAAGTGTCTGTCCGGGTGCATGCCGGCGCCATCCTTCTCACCGGCCGTTATTTTTGCAGTTCGGATCAGCAGCAAGAGATCGAAGAAGAGCTCTGGCAACAAATTCTGTCCGCCTTCCAACCGCACGGCCGGATTCACCTCGTCTAGACTCCTTCCTCTTCCGCCGGGTACGCAAAAAGCGCCGGCAAGTATAATTTTGCTGGCTTTTTATCTGTTTTATGCTTAAATTATATTCTTTATTTTTCAACCCGTTAACCAATAGTTGAGAAACCTATGGCCATTGATTTGACCAAAATGCGCAACATCGGCATCAGCGCGCACATCGATTCCGGCAAGACCACGCTGACCGAGAGAATCCTTTACTACACCCAAAAGATCCACGCCATTCACGAAGTCCGCGGCAAGGACGGCCATGGCGCGACCATGGATTCCATGGCCTTGGAACGCGAACGCGGGATCACCATTCAGTCCGCTTCCACCAACGTGACCTGGAAGAATTTCGACATCAACATCATCGATACGCCGGGCCATGTGGATTTCACCATCGAGGTGGAGCGCTCGCTGCGTGTGCTCGACGGCGCCATCCTGGTGCTCTGCGCCGTGGGCGGCGTGCAGTCGCAGACCATCACGGTGGACCGCCAGATGACGCGCTACAAGGTTCCCCGCATCGCCTTTGTCAACAAGTGCGATCGCATGGGCGCCAATCCGCAGCGGGTGGCCGATCAGTTGCATGATAAACTCAACCACACTTCCGCCTTGATGCAATGGTCCATCGGGTTGGAGAGTCAATTCGAGGGCCTCATCGATCTGATTACGATGAAGGCTTATTATTTTGACGGCGCCAACGGTGAAAACATCCGCGAGGAGAGCGTCCCGGCCGAACTGCTGCCCATCGCTCTGGAAAAACGGGACCTGTTGATCGATCGCGTGTCGCTGTACGACGACGAGCTGGCTGAGGCGTACCTGGAAGACCGGGTCAGCGAAGAGTTGATCCACCGCGCCGTGCGCAAGGGCGCCCTGAGCCTTAATTTCATTCCGGTGTTTATCGGCTCTGCGTTCAAAAACAAAGGCGTACAAGCGCTGCTGGATGCGGTCATCAAATACCTGCCGTCGCCGAAAGAGATCGAGAACAAAGCCTTTGATCTGGACAACGACAACGCCGAGGTGGTGCTGCAATCGGACCCCAGCCTGCCGACGGTGCTGCTGGCCTTTAAACTGGATGACACCCGCTTCGGTCAGCTCACCTACGTGCGGCTATACCAGGGCACGCTGCGCAAAGGCGACGAGATCTATAACCGCCGCTCCCAGAGAAAGGTGCGGGTCGGCCGGCTCATTCGCATGCATGCCGACGAGATGGAGGACATCTCCGCCGCTGAAGCCGGCGACATCGTCGCGCTGTTCGGCATCGACTGCGCCTCCGGCGACACCTTTACCGACAACACGGTGAACTATTCCCTATCCTCGATGTTCGTGCCTACGCCGGTCATCTCGCTTTCCATCAAACCGACCGACAACAAATCCGGCGAGAACATGGCCAAAGCCCTGAACCGGTTCGTCAAAGAAGATCCGACATTTCAGACCTTCGTCGATCCGGAAACCAACGACACCATCATCAAAGGCATGGGCGAGTTGCACCTGGAGGTCTATGTGGAACGAATGCGCCGTGAATATAACGTTCTCCTGGAGACCGGTGCTCCGCAGGTGGCCTATCGCGAGAGCATTTCACAGAAAACAAATTTTGATTACACACACAAAAAGCAGACCGGCGGCGCCGGCCAGTACGGCCGCGTCTGCGGCATCATCGAGCCGTTTCACCAGGGTGATTTTGAATTCATCGACGAGCTCAAAGGCGGCGTCATTCCCACCGAATATGTTCCGGCCTGCGAAAAAGGATTCATCCAGGCGCTGCAAAAAGGACCGCTGGTGGGCTTTCCCATCGTCGGCGTCCGCGTGACCCTCAACGACGGCAACTACCACCCGGTGGACTCGTCGGACATGGCGTTCCAGCAGGCGGCGTTCAGCGCTTTCCGTGAATCGTACCTCCGCTGCAAACCCATCATCCTCGAGCCCATCATGCGCGTCGGAGTAGAAACCCCTCCCGAATACCAGGGACAGGTGCTGGCCACCATCAACCAGCGCCGCGGCATGATCCTCAGCGCGACGGAGGATAAAGTGCTGACCGCCATTGAATCGGAAGTGCCGTTGAGCGAGATGTTCGGTTATTCCACCGTACTGCGTTCAGCCACGCAAGGCAAGGCCGAATTCACCATGGAGTTCTCCCGCTATGCCAAGGTCCCTGAATCGATCGCAGAAAATCTGAAAAAAGCTTTTCAGGAAAAACAAAAGCAGCAAAAGTAACCTTGCATTGTAACAGGACATTTTTGTATATTGCCCTCGGCGATGGAAGAAATCAGAGGAACCACACATGATCAAAGAAGAACTCATTAAACGCAGCCCGATCCGCATTCTCGAGCAGACGCTTCACGGTGGTTTGGGGCCAGGCCATCTGGGAGTGTTTGTTTCCAAAAAGGGCGTGGGCAAAACCGCCTGCCTGGTTCACTTCGCCACCGACCACCTGCTCCGCGGCCAAAAAGTCGTGCACATCTCCTTTTCCGATGATCCGCATCACATCGCCAATTGGTACAAACAGGTGTATGAAGAGGTGGCGGCGGCCTATCAGCTTGAGAGCGCCAATCTGATCTTTGACGAGTTGTTGCCCGACCGGTTGATTTTGCATTTTAAAAACAACGGCTCGGATCTGTCGGCGGTGCAAAAAAGCCTGGACATCTATGTGAAACAGGGCGGATTCACGCCCAAGATGATCATTGTCGACGGGACCCATTTCGTCGAAAAGGAACCGGCCAGCCTGCTGGAATGGCAAAACCTGGCCAAAGCCTTTGACACCCAGATATGGTTTTCCGCAACCCTGCCTGCGAACGCCGGCTCTGCCGCTGAATTTATCAAACCCTTCATGGAATATTTCTCAGTGGTCATCGAACTGAACGCCCAGCCTGACCATATCCAGCTGCGCCTGCTCAAAGATCAAGATGCCCTCTCCTGCGAAAAATTGCGGCTCCGCCTGGACCCAAAATCCCTGCTCATCTCCAACCGGCGGGTGTAACTCCCAATCATTCCTTTGTTTACTGACTTATCCACACCCTGCTGACTAAAAGCCACAGTGCCTCACCGTTTGTGCTGAAACAAAAAAGCCTGCATTGTGCAGGCTTGGCGCGCCCGGAGGGGCTCGAACCCCCAACCTTCTGATCCGAAGTCAGAAGCTCTATCCAATTGAGCTACGGGCGCATAGAGTTAATTTACAATATTAGCCGAAGGAATGCAAGCCCTGATTTTGCCAACTTGCTTAAACATAAAAAAATGGCAGGACGTTAGTGAATGAGCGTCTTAGGGGGGTCGACGCCCATAGAAGGAAACTAACGCCTGCCATTTAGTGAAACGATCTTCTTCGCCCTTTTGTTCCATCCCTTTTCTATTTCACTGTTTCTCCGCCAAATAGTTCTCCTCTGATTGCAGCCGGATAGCGTTCAGCTGACGAAGATTGAATGTAAGCTCTGTTTTTATTTGCAGATAACCATCTCGCTGCATCGAACTTGCGCTGGCCGGATTCTGCAGACAGTATTTGTACTGCACCTGCACGCCGAGGTTCCATGGCTGCGCTAGCGACAGGTTTACGCCGCCGCCGGCCAAAAGAGTTCCGCTGGCTAACGACGGTCCATTCTGCATCCTGGTGCTCAGCATGCCCAGGCCAAAAGAGAGATTGGGCTGTATCCGGCGATGCACAATTAGGCCATAGCGGCCGATCAGATCAGCAGATATCTGCAGAGTCTGGCTTCCTTCAGGCCAGAAAAGCGGGGTTGCACCCGCGGCCACCTGAAGCTGAGTGCGCCGGGTTGACTGGTAACGGTAATGCATCTCGACGAAAATGGGCGTCCGGACCTTTTCAGCCATATCGGGCTGCGCTGTGCCGAGGGCCAGGCCGATGCCATGTGTGGCCGGCCCGAGCTGCTGGATCGGCCGCAGGCCGGGTGCAGGGTTGGTTGTTGCTGGTTCACGACTGGCCAAAACGATCGCTGGTTCAGCGTGCGTCGTTGGAATCGACTGGTTCAAGGCCATTTTGCTCTTGATCAGATTTAAAATATCCTCATAGATTTTCTCCTCGTCCACATCAGCTCTGTTTTGTGCAACGACGCTCAAAGCCGTTTTACCGCTCGTTTTGATCGCCAAGGTATCCTCTGGTTGTGTGGAAAACGCGACGGCCTCTGCGTCTATTTCTCCCGGTGCTTTATCGACTGGGGATTGCGGTTCAGCCGCTTCTTCAGCCAGCGCCCGGGGAAGTACGGCCGCAATCGCCGAGGAATCTGCGGGTTGCGTAGAAAGCACGAGGACCTTCGCTCCCGGTGCTTTATCGACTGGGGATTGCGGTTCAGCCGCTTCTTCAGCCAGCGCCCGGGGAAGTACGGCCGCAATCGCCGAGGAATCTGCGGGTTGCGTAGAAAACGCGAGGCCGTCTGCTTCAACCTGCGCGAACGGCTGCGAAATGGCAGCACTGAGTGGAATTCTGGTCTGAGCATTCGCAATCGTCGAAATATCGACTACCTGGGCCATAGCCGCAGCCGCACCTGTTTTCGCATTAGTCGTTTCCTCCACAGAGGCTGGGAATTCGCAGGCGACTGGGCGGTCTGCTTGTGGAATCAGCTCTTGAGCTGGCTGATGTGTTGCTGGGGCTGTCAAGGTCTCCTTGTGAGCGGGCATCGCCGCTGTCTGCGCTTTTCTGACTCTGGCTGCCGCCGTTGGTCTCGCCGCAGGGAGCGGAGTCATCTTTTGCGACGGCTCGTCGGCCTGCACGGGCGTATGTTTTATGGCTTGGGATTCTTCCTTGGTGTTGTTCTCCTTTAACACAGGAGCAGAATGGGCCTCAGTGTCCTGGGAAGCGGCATGCTGCACAACGTTGCGATGGTAAAGCGCCTGGCTCAAAAACCAACCTGCTGGCAGCAGGCATAAACCCACGGCTAGTATGTATCTTTTTTTCCACATCTTTTTCTTCTCTCTTCCTCCCCTGGCGGCTTTGTTCAAGCCAAATACATTTTTGTTTCATTCGAGTAACAAAATCGATCGACCGTTGGCAGGGGGTGTTGTTTATATGGTTTTTATCCGATCTCCTTCCGCCCTGCACCTGCATTCAGGCAAATAGCATACCAAAAAAAAAGGATGTCCTTTGGGACATCCTTTTCCTGTTGCTGCAGAAACTGTAGATTTTTAAATCAGGCTCTTTGCTCCGCTTTTTCGATTTTAGCCCAGGAGTCCCTGAGCGTCACCGTCCGGTTCACTTTAATATTATCCGGCGCAGAGTCTTTGTCGATGCAGAAATAGCCCAGCCTTTCGAACTGAAACCGGTCCAAGGGCTGAGCGTCCTTCAGCACAGGCTCGAGACGGCACTGCTCCAGCACCTCGACTGAATTCGGATTCAGAGCGTCGAGAAAGTTCTGCCCCTCTTCCAGATCGTTCAAATTTTCCTTGAGGAAAAGATTTTCATACAGCCTCACCTCTCCGGCAAGGGCATGGCCGGCGGAGACCCAATGGATAGTCCCTTTGACCTTGCGATCGCTCTGAGAGGAGCCGCTGCGCGTCTCCGGATCATAGGTGCAGTGAACCTCCATCACCTCCTGGGTGACAGGATCCTTACGAACGCCGACGCATTTGATGATATAAGCGTAGCGCAATCGCACCTCTCCGCCCGGCTGCAGACGAAAATACTTCTTGGGGGGATCCTCACGAAAATCATCCCGTTCGATGTACAGCTCGCGCGAAAAAAAGACTTTTCGTACACCCATGGATGGATCTTCGGGGTTGTTGATGGCGGTCATCTCTTCCACCTGGTCCGGCGGATAGTTGTCGATGACCACCTTGAGCGGCCGCAAAACCGCCATCACCCGTCTGGCGGTCCTGTTCAATTCTTCACGCACGCAATGTTCCAGCAGCGCCAGGTCCACCATGCTGTCGCGCTTGGCCACGCCGATGGTCTCGGCGAAATTTCTAATCGCCTGCGGCGGATAACCTCGCCGTCGCAATCCTGACAGCGTGGGCATGCGCGGATCATCCCACCCGCTCACCCGCCGCTCCTGGACCAACTGCAGCAGTTTGCGTTTGCTCATCACCGTGTAGCTCAGGTTGAGCCGGGCGAATTCCACCTGCCGGGGATGGTATAATTTCAGCGTGTCCAAAAACCAGTCGTACAACGGACGATGGTCTTCAAACTCCAGGGTGCAGATCGAATGAGTGATCCCCTCCAGCGAATCGGATATGCAGTGCGCGTAATCGTACATCGGATAGACGCACCAGGCCGAACCGGTGCGATGATGGTCTGCGTGCTTGATTCGGTAGACCACCGGATCGCGCATGTTCAGATTGGGCGAGGCCATGTCGATGCGTGCGCGCAGCACCCGTGTCCCATCCGGAAATTCACCGGCGCGCATGCGCTCAAAGAGATCCAGATTCTCTTCCATGGACCGGTTGCGATACGGGCTTTCTTTGCCCGGCAAAGTCAGGGTGCCGCGATATTCCCGCATCTCCTCCGCCGACAGATCGCAGACATAGGCTTTGCCGAGCTTGATCAGTTCTACCGCGCACTGATACAGCTGTTCAAAATAATCAGAGGCATAGAACAGCCGGTCCTGCCAATCAAATCCAAGCCAACGGACATCCTCCATGATGGATTCCACGTATTCAACATCCTCTTTGACTGGATTGGTGTCGTCGAAACGCAGATTGGTCAAGCCGCCGTATTCATTGGCGATGCCAAAGTTCAGGCAGATCGATTTCGCGTGGCCGATATGCAGATATCCGTTGGGCTCCGGCGGAAAGCGCGTATGCACCTTTCGGTCGCCGAAGCGGCCCTCGGCCAAATCCTGATCAATGATGGGGCGGATAAAATTTGCGGGAAGAGCGACTCCCGTCTTTTCTTTGTTTTCTTCCATGGCAACCTCTACATTGTAAAAAGCCCGTCGTGGCCGTGGTCAGCCTAAAAATAGAAAAACCGGTCATCAATGCCTGACGACCGGTTTCTTCAGCTGGGGAGCAGGGACTCGAACCCCGGTTCCATGATCCAGAGTCATGTGTCCTGCCACTGGACGACTCCCCAGGATATTACAGCAACAAAGGAATGCGCGTCGCGCCGTTCTGCAAACGGCGTAGGACCGTCTCTTTACCGAGCAGAGCAAGGAGGTCAAACAAACCCGGCCCCACCCCTACGCCGGTCACGGCCAGGCGGACCGGATGGATCAGCTTTGTCGCGGCCACGCCGTTATTTTCGGCGACTTGACGCAGGGCCGCTTCGATCGCAGTGCTGGTAAACACATCTAATTTAGAAATTTCTGCAGAAAATTCAAGAGTTATTTTTGCGCTGTCCGCCTCCCAGCGTTTCTTTACGACAGCCGGATCGTAGGTGTCGGGGTCGTGAAAAAAGTACGCGCCGATTTTCATCACATCGCGGCTAAAGTAAAGCCGTTCGTGCAGCAAAGTCACAACCTGCTCCAGGTAAGCCTCGCTCACCGGAGCGGATTGCAATACCGCCCCCCGGTTCTCCAATGCCAGCGACGCCGGGCTCCGCCGCATGATGTGTTCTTTGTTCAACCAGTTCAATTTTTTCAAATCAAAAATGGCGGCGCTTTTGTTGACGCGCTCCAGAGAAAACTGCTGAATCAGCTCCTCCAGCGCGAACACCTGGCGGTCGTCGCCTTCGCCGGGATTCCAACCGAGTAACGCGATATAATTGAGAAGCGCGGCGGTTTCATATCCTTTTTTCGTATACGAGGCCACGTCCGGATCAACCTTGCCGGCGGGCAGCTCGTCCAGGGACTGAATGTCCCGTTTGCTCATCTTGGTGCCGTCCGGATTAAAGATGAGCGGCAGGTGCGCCATCGCCGGCGGCTGCCAGGCGAAATATTCGTACAACAGCAGATGCTTGGGCACGGAACTGAGCCACTCTTCACCGCGGATCACGTGGCTGATCTCCATCAGATGATCATCCACCACGTTGGCCAGATGATAGGTGGGATAGCCATCTGACTTTAACAGAACCTGGTCATCCACTTCGCGGCTGTCGAACGTGACTGTTCCGCGGACGATATCGTTGACCGTAAACTTGCGCTCCTGCGGCACCAGCAGACGGATGACGTACGGCTGTTTTTGCGCCAGCGCCTCGTTGACCTGTTCAGGGGTCATGGTCAGGCTATTGCGCATTTGCAGGCGCCGGCCGGCGTTGTACTTGGCGTGAAAATCGCCCTGCCCTTTCGCCTGTTGGCGCATCGCCTCCAACTCGTCAGCGGTGTCGAAAGCGTAATAAGCGTGTCCCTGCTGCAGAAGGAGTGCGGCGTATTTTTGATAGATCTCTGTGCGCTGCGATTGAAAGTAGGGACCGTACGCGCCCCCCTGTTCAGGCCCCTCGTCCGGTTCGATGCCCGCCCAGCGCAAAGCGCTCTGCAGGTTCTCCGTGGCGCCCGGTACAAAGCGTTCGCGATCCGTATCCTCGATGCGCAAAATAAAAACGCCCTGATGATGGCGGGCGAAAAGGAAATTATACAGCGCGGTGCGCAGTCCGCCGATATGGAAAAATCCCGTGGGACTGGGTGCGAAACGTACTCGGACCTGATTCACAAGAATTCCTCGCTCCAATAAACTCTAGTAAACAGGGCAGGGGCGGCACGGTTGTAATCCCGAAAAAAATACTTCGGCGTACGACCGTATCGCCCCTGTATGGGCGGAGAGGCAGGGATTCGAACCCTGGGTAGGGGTTACCCCCTACAACGGCTTAG
>DAIQOA010000005.1:0-52244 GCA_036788095.1 bacterium
TCGTTGAACTGCACGCGAGCTCTTTCCAAATACCATTTACTTAATAGCCTTCCGACCCTTTCCTGCGTCGATTTACCTTGAGAAGTTATGGTTAAAAAGCCCCTGGATAGCTTGACAGAGTTTTCCGGCCCATTCGCTAATTGTAAACGATATTGCTTGCCAAGATACAGGTGGGTTTCGCCATTTATATAAAATCGACGCGGGGGCCTGGGATTGAATTGTTCAAAGAAGGCTTGCTGTTTGAGAATCCATGGCGCCCGCTTTTGCAGTTTTTTTTCAATCGCTGCAATATCAGAATCGACAGGCGCTTTGACGACAACTGAAGCGTCGGGATGGACCGCAATTTCCAGGGTTTTCCTATCGGTATGCAGAAGTGAATACCTGATCGTTTTACGCCCATAGTTAATCGATCGCTTTTCGCGACGACCCGTTGCTGTCATCAAAAACTCCGATGCTTCGCCACGTGCAATATCTTTTCGATAATGTCATCCATTTGCTCGACCGGCAAAGGGATACTCCTCCGCGTTTTTATTTCATCATACAAGTAATCGTCGATCTCGTTTATGGTAAGCTTCTGTGCATCTTCGTCGTCCCAGAATTGGACTTTTTTATGGTTTTCAAAGATAGATCGGACGGCCAGGGCCGTATCGGCTGCGGCGGATTCGATTTCTTTTTCACTCAGCTTGTACTTTTCGAAAAAAGGCTTCAAAACGCCGTAATAGGCCATGGCGTCTTCGTTGCCGGAAAGCTTTTCAGGAACCTCATCATGGACTTTGCCCACAACCCGGTTCCGGATATCAATGACTTGAGCCAGATATTCCATATCTGAAATTCTCTTTGCCCTGAATCCCTCAATGGCCTGCTGAATAAGCTTTGAAAACTTTTCATAAAACGCGGGATCTTCCTCCATCTTTTCCGTGATCACCTTCTTCGTCGCGTGCGCTATCATATCGGCTTTTGCAGCCGTTGTTTTTGCCGTTTTAAATACCCCTTGTTCTTCCTTAATGACATTAAACATCCTCTCATCAAAAATATTGACGGGTTCATTTAATTGGACCACCTCACTTGCCTGGATATGGGTGTCCAACAATTTTTTAATTTTGAACTCATAATCTTTATAATCGATCGCTTCGGCATACCGCAATTTCACGGATACTCTGAGCGATTGAAATTTTAAAAGATCGGCCTTGTATCTCCGCAAGGTCTTTTCGTCTGTTGCGGATAAAAACCGCTCCGAGGAGAGAGCGATCGCCAGGTTCTTGGCAAATTCGCCCAGACAATGATAAAACTCTTCTCGCAGCGCCTCATCGGCCAGCAGAGTCTCATAGGCTTCTTCGTCATAAGAATTTTTAACGGTCTTGAAAAGATCCCAAAGGTTGGAATATCGGCCCGGCAATTTCTGAATTTCATGGTTGATGGAGGCGAGTGTTCCGGCCAGATCCGTTTCATCAAATCCGTCCAGAGCGCTGTACATCGTCAGCGCCTTGTCCAGTTCACCGAGGATGCTGGCATGATCGACAATAAAACCGAACTCTTTGCCTTCATAAATCCGGTTGACGCGAGCAATAGCTTGCAACAAGGTATGCTCTCTGAGAACCCTGCACAGATACATAACGGTGTTCCGCGGCGCGTCAAAACCGGTTAACAGTTTATCCACAACAATGAGTATTTCAGGATCGCCGCCATGCTTGAATTGATTGATGAGCTGCTTGGTGTATTCGTCCTCGCTGCCATAGCGTCTCATCATTTTTTGCCAGAACTTGACGACCTCGTCGGTCGTTTCATCATCGGTTTCTTCATACCCTTCGCGCATATCCGGCGGCGAGATGACCACGGCCGAGCTGACCATGCCGATTTCATCCAGATAGGCCTGATATCTGATGGCCGAAGCTTTGCTGGGCGCCACCAGTTGCGCCTTAAAGCCGGTGCCCTGCCAATTGGAGCGAAAATGTTCGCTGATATCAAAAGCCCTCATATAAATGACCTGATCCGCCTTATTGAGCATCTCGGCCCGGGCGTACTTGCGTTTGAGATCCGCCTGTTGTTCCTTGGTCAGCCCCTGCGTATGCCGTTCAAACCATAGATCCATGGCCTGTTTGTTTTGGGTCATCTCCACATGCCGGCCTTCATACAAAAGCGGCACCACGGCGCCGTCTTTGACCGCCTGGGTGATGGAGTAATGCGGCTCGATGAGATGCCCGAATTTTGCAAAATTATTTTTTTCCACTTTCATCAGGGGGGTGCCGGTGAATCCCAGATAGCAGGCATGAGGAAACATCTGTCGCATGCGCGCGCTAAACGAACCGAACTGGGTGCGATGGCTTTCGTCCACCAGTATAAAGATATCGGCCGATTCATCCCGGTATTTTGCGGCGGAATAGGCCCGCTCAAACTTGTGAATGAGCGTGGTGATGATGGCTGATTTTTCCTCAGACACCAGTTCTAGCAAATTTCTTCCCGACGTCGCACGGTTGGGCCCCAGACCGCACGAGGCAAAGGTGTTGGCGAGCTGTTTGTCCAGATCATCCCGGTCGGTCACCAGAACAATACGGGGATCGATGATTTCCGGATCCAGGGCCAGGTTCCGCGCCAGCATCACCATGGTAAGGGATTTGCCGGAACCCTGCGTGTGCCAGATGATGCCGCCTTTGCGGGAACCGGCGCCGTCAAACTGCTTGACACGACTCAAAGCGGACTGAACGACGAAATACTGCTGATAGCGGGCGATTTTTTTTATGCCGCCGTCAAAAACGATGAATTTCCAGACTAGTTGCAACAGCCGTTCCGGACGGCAAAGGGCATAGAGGGTTTTGTCCTGCTCAAAGACAGACCGCTTTCCCTCTAATGAATCTGACTTGATCTTAAAATATTTGCCGATTTTGATGACGACATCGCCATCAAGAGGCTTGTTCACTACTTGCTGAAGATTCTCAAATCCCCGTTCCCCGTCGATCATCAGGGGTTCTTTCCAGACGCTCCAGTATTTTGCAGCCGTACCCGTCGTCGCATACTTGGCGCTGTTCTTGTTCAGGGCCAGCACCAGTTGGCTGTAGATGAAAAGTCTTGGAATATGGTCGTCGTTCTGGTTTCGGATGGATTGCGAGACCGCCTGTTGGATTTCAACGTGCGGGGCTTTGCATTCGATCACGCCGAACGGGATGCCGTTGACAAACAGGACCAGATCCGGACGCACGGTTTCGCTGCTTCGAGTCCTTTCGACGCTGTACTCCACCGTCACATGAAACCGGTTGCGGCCGGGATTGCGCCAATCGACATAGTTCAAAGTAAAGCTTTTGGTATCGCCCTCGATGGTCTGCTCCAGCGAAGTGCCCAGGGTGATCAGATCATAAACCGCCTCGTTGGTCTTTAACAACCCGTCATATTTGACATTCTTCAACTTTTGAATGGCGGACTGGATGTTTTCTTCGCTGAACAAATATTCGGCGCTCTTGTGGCGGATGCGGTTGATCTCCTTGAGTTGACGGCGCAGAACGTTTTCCAGCAGCACATTGGAAAGCCGGTTCTGCCGTTCAGCCAAAGCATCTCCCGGCATCAGAAATTCATAGCCCAGATTGATCAAAAGCTGCAGAGCAGGGATCTGGGAAAGATGCTTTTCATCGTGAAAAAATGCTGAATGATGATGGGGGAATGATGAATGATGAGTGCTGAGGGATGAATGATGAGTGCTGAGGGATGAATTATTTGACATGGCGGCCGCCTGTTTGAGCTGTTTTGACGATGGTGGTCAGGATTCGGACCAGTTCATCTGATTCCCGCATGATCTCTTGCAGTTGATTTTGGGCTACTATCTCTGTCTCGAACAGCAAGCGCAGCCAATAGAGCGCTTCGCGCGATTCTTTTCTGGCAATGGACATTTTTGCGGTAAAATCGGCTTTGCTTTGCCCGGCCTGAGCTTCTTCAATATTAGCGCCAATCGAGGTACCCGCACGGAGCAATTGGTTTGACAGCGTATAGCAAACCTTACCCTGCTTTTCCAAAATCCGGCAAAGATTGACAATCCTCCCCGCAAACCGAAAGCTCCTCTCTGTGATATCCACTTTTCCATTCATAATTTACCCCTCATCATTCATCATTCATAATTCTTAATATCTTTTTCAAGCTCTCTGAGGTTTTCTTCATGTTCCAGCTGTCCCTGTGTCTCTTTATATTTTTCAAACTCTTGAGCCGATTTCTCCAACGCCAGTTGATGGCTGATCTTTCCCGCGTGGGTGAGCAACTCGCGTCCGTTGAGCCGAATGATAACATCCAGCCGCTGGATCCAGTCTTTCATATACATGGGAGTATGTTGTTGCGCCATGGTCTCGGCAAAAGCGAGATACTGCTCAACCAGAAGGCCGAGCAGCCTTATTTCGTCTTCGTTGAGATAATTTTTAGCAATGCTTGCATCTTCTTTTCTAACCGGTACGCCTTTTTTGTCAAAGGATTGCATGCCCATCAGCGGCAAAGCCGAGTCGGCGCGGCGATACACCAGTTCCGCCGCGGTCTGCTCACTGATGGCCCACAGCAGCTTGTTCTGCACAATCTTGAAGAATTCGATCGTTTTCTCGTCTTTAGGATCATAATCGATGCTGGTGGCATAGATATCCTTGATTTTCTGATAAAAGAACCGTTCCGACAGGCGGATCGCCCGAATGCGTTCCTGCAGTTCCGCGAAATAATTCATGGACTGGCCGCTTTTAAAGCGATCGTCGTTCAGGCTAAACCCCTTGACGAGATACTCTTTCAGCCGCTGCGTCGCCCAGATGCGGAATTTTACGCCTTGCATTGACTTGACGCGATAGCCAACGGAAATGATGACATCCAAATTATAATACTGGACATCATACTTTTTACCGTCAGCAGCAGTTGTCCGGAAATTCCGGACAACTGAATATTCCTGCAACTCACTATCTTTAAAGATATTGTGAATATGCTCTGACACGGTTTTTTTGCTTTTTCCAAACAATTGCGCCATATCCGTTTGAGTGAGCCAGACCGTTTCGTCCTCCAGCCGGACATCGATTTTAATGCGGCCGTCAGACGCCTCATAGATGACGAGTTCGGATGCGCTCATAAAAACCTTTAAAAATGATTAATGATGATTGATGAATGATGAATTATTTAAGCGTGAACATTGCTGAAGTGTGCAGAGTAAAAGGTACCTTGGCGAATTTCGGCTACGGGGTGCGCTCATTCAATCAGTTTGATCTATATTCGCTCATTCTCATACTTGGCCACAATTTCAGACTTTATCCGCCATTCGCCGCTGAGCAGCTTTTGCATCAGCCCACGCTTTTGGAGTTTGTAATTTTCTAACAACTTATTCAGGAGAATAATATCTGTATCCAGCCTGTAAAGAAATTCTCCAATTATTCTTTGCTGCTCCATATCAGGGAGCCAGATAGGCATTTTTAAAAAATCATTTTTATTTAGAACTCTATTTCTACCGGCTCCACCAGGAGAAATATTAGCCAGGTCGTATTTCATTCTGCTTGCCATAATAAGCTGCCTCACGAAGAAAGGGTCAGCTTTCGTTTCTTGTATTTCGTATGTTGGAAATCGATGGGAGACATAACATGCCTCATCCTCCTTCTTTACAAGAGCAATTGCCCCTTCCCATGCAAAAGTAATATTAACAATTAGATCATTTTCTTTAACCTTATACAATACATCCATTTCCACTAAGTTTGGATCTACAATAGTTCTTTGGAAGGTCCCTTTAAAATGACTTCTTATGCCCAAAGCGATATAACTGCCACCAGGCTTCTTCTCTGGTCTGACAACGGGCTTGGCAAATGATCCAATGGTTGAATTGGGTGTATTGCAGCTTATAAGGGAATGAAGTTTACTTGACTTTTGTAATTTTTTCGCCCGAATCAGCCGCTCGGTTTTCGCGATAGCCGCATCCCAGGTGGAGAGCAAATCGGCAATGGCTTTTTGCTCTGAAAGTGAAGGAAGAAGGAAGATATAATTTTTCAAAAAATCTGCCGGAACGCGCTTCTGGCCAGCTGTGCCAGTCATATTAAGCTCTCCAGACCCTCTAAAATGGTGTGTTCTTGTGAGTATATGCAAATATTCGGATGTGATCCCTTTGCGGGGGCGAAGAACGTGAAATTCGGTGCTCCCAAATCCTCGATTATTCAGCAATTCGCCACACAAGCAACCCTTATAATTTTCAAAACAAGGCGTAATCTTCGCAATCAAAACATCACCGGTTTCAAATGATGTAAAACCACTCTTTATGCCACCAGCCTCCTTAACTTCGGGTTTAATAATGCTGCCCAATTCTGAGACACCAGCCATTGGAAGAAATGTTACTAGTGCATGATCTTCAATGGGCGCAGAGCTAGGGTTTATATATGCCACATCCTTTAGCTTGACTAGCTTCCATCCAGGTGGCATAATTGAAGACTTTTCCATTAATGTATCCTCTTGATGTGTCTGTAATCATCACTTTTGTGCTTGGGTAAAATCAGTCAATAAAATTCTAAGCCATAGTATCCACATTTATTCCTTTACCCATTCGCATACTTTTCTGCATGTTATATTTCAATTTTGCTGTTTATCCCAATCTTTATCAGGTGCAACAAAATCCTCCGGCATGGATCCCTAAAATCTCCGCTGGTTTGGCGGACTTTTGCCGACTTGAGTATTCGCCCGTCCTCGGATCCGATTGGAACATTCTCATGCATTTCCACGAAATGGCTTCTTCCTACAGAAATTTCTGCATTTGCCTACCTCATTTTTTTAGCAACCGCCGATACAATGATTTACCCTTTTGTATAGCCCATTATTGACATCGACCCCCTTTATCATTCATCCTTTATCATTCATCCTTCATTCTTCATCCCTCATCATTCACCTATTAATCTGTTTTAGTTTCTCCGTCATCAGCGCCCGCACCTCAGCCAGTTCCTTTTCCAATGCCTCGATCTCACACTGCACGGCATCGATATCGATTTCCTCTTCCTCTTCAAAAGTATCCACATAGCGCGGGATATTGAGATTAAAATCGTTTTCCTGGATTTCGGCTAGACCGGCGACATGGGCGTATTTTTCCACCTCTTTGCGGCTATGGAAAGTGCGCATAATCCGTTCGATGTGTTCTTCAGACAGGGTATTCTGATTCTTAGCCGAAACGAATTCACGGCTGGCATCAACAAACAGGACATCCTGACACGATTCCCGCTCGCCGCCTTTTTCCCGCGCCCGGTCGAAAACCAGGATGGCCACCGGAATATTGGTGGTGGGGAAGAGATTAGCCGGCAAGCCGATCACCGCATCCAGGAGATTGTCTTCAATCATTTTCCGGCGAATACGACCTTCGGCGGCGCCGCGGAACAGCACGCCGTGCGGCGCCACCACGGCCACCCTACCCTGTTTCTCCAGCGCGGTCTCCACCATATGGGTAATAAACGCCCAGTCACCCTTGCTTTTGGGCGGCACGCCGCGCCAAAAACGATTATACTGGTCGCTTTCGGCGTTTTCAGCCCCCCATTTGTCCAACGAAAAGGGCGGATTGGCCACCACGCAGTCGAACTTTATCAGGCGGTCGTGTTCCACCAGCAACGGACTGTTCAATGTGTCGCACCATTCGATACGGGCGCTGTCGAAACTATGCAGGAACATGTTCATGCGGCACAGCGCCCAGGTGCTGCCGTTGGATTCTTGGCCGAAAAGAGCAAAGTTGCGATCGCCGACCTGTCTGGCCGCCTGAATTAAAAGGCCGCCGGAACCACAGGCCGGATCACAGATGCGGTCGCCCGGCTTGGGTCCGGCCAATTTAGCCACCAGTTCAGTGACTCGAAGCGGGGTAAAAAATTCGCCGGCTTTTTTGCCCGAGTCGGAGGCAAACCGCTCGATCAGGTAAATATAGGTATTGCCGATGACGTCTTCGGATATGCGGCTCGGCCGCATATCCAGCTGCGGCTTGTTGAAATCCTCCAACAATTGCTTCAAACGGCGATTGCGATCTTTGGTCTTGCCAAGATTGGCTTCACTGTTAAAATCGATGTTGCGAAAGACACCCTCAAGTTTGGTTTTGTTGGCTTCTTCGATATGATCGAGAACGATATTGATCAATTCACCGATATTGGCGGCGCCTCTGCGTTCATAGAGGCTGTAATAGGTGGCAGGAAACTCATCAATAACCGTTTCCGCACCGGTTTGCTCATTCCTTTCAGCCATTTTCACCATGGGAAGGATAAATCGTTCCCGTTCGAGTTTACGGCGAATGCGGATATCATCGTTGCCATACTGCTTTCGATATTCTTCATAGTGATCCTGCCAGACATCGGAAATATATTTTAGAAAAAGCATCACCAAGATATAGTCTTTGTACTGGGCCGGGTCGACAACGCCTCTGAATGTGTCGCACGCCGACCAGGCGGCGTTATTGATATCCTTCTGATCGACCTTACTGCTCATGTTCTATTCTCCTCGTGCAATTTGCATTAATACGGAACAAGCATATTGTTCCCGTTTTTCCGCCAGCTCATGAAGCAGCTTTTTTTCGCGGGCGGACAACCCGGCCAGCTCGACAATGGCCCTCTGTTTCTTCGGGCTTGGCAGGAAAATCTCCAACTCAGCGATGGTCTCTAAGCTGATCATCTTCTGAGCCGTGCCTATCGCCCGGCTGTTGAAATAAATCTGCGCATGCCGTTGACTGATGTACCAATTCAGATATTCCGGCAACACCTCTTGTGGCTCGGCGATGCGAATCCTGAACAATGGCGCCGAAACAATGGCCACCCCAGGATCCTCCAGAAGAATGGCCGATGTGGTTGCAAGACCGCGCGACCTAAAGATCAGATCGCCTGTGCGAACCAGATGATGGGCTTTGACAGCCGCTAAATCTATTTTCATCAGATCGTTGCAGCTTACCGTATTGTCATCGGCAAGATCTTTCATCTGGATAACCGCCACATTGCCGCTGTTGGAGGCTTTGAGTCCAGACCGAAAGGAGTATCCCATCTGCACTGATGCTATTTTATTTATACTTACTTTCATGGCTCAGTTAATTTAGCAGTAACTTTATTACTGTACAATATACGAAAAATTGGCGAAAAAGTCAAGTATATTTACAATAATAGCGTTCATGTAAATGGATAGTGGGTTGTTCAAACATTTTCTAAATTAGGAGGGAAATTGATGGGATGCGTGGAGGTCCAAACGTATCGGTTTATTTGCTCATGTCGCTGCAAACACCCGCGGCTCTAATTCGAGGCACACGGCTTTCGCCCACCTTAAGAATTTGGCAACACGCGCTTATAAAGCAGACAGCCGTCTTCTGTCCCGGCCGAGGGGTGCGGCAGTACCAATAGGACGACGGCTGTCTGCGCGGCTATCGGATATGTATTCCTTTTTACTCCTTTAGCTTTTCCAGCTCCCGATGCACGCGATTCCAAACGACCGCCTGGTTAAAAGAGAATTCATTCCAGTTCTTCACTTTGTCAAAATAGTTCTTTGCCGCCTGTTTATCGCCCTTGGACAACGCCGCCTGGCCCATCATAAAATAGGCATAGGGACCCGGCTGCACCGTGGAGAGCCCGGCGATCACGGCATCATAGTTTTTTTCGGTTTTATCGATGTACGCCTGCGCCCAGGTCAGATTGTCTTTTTCGCCGGGATTGTTACGGCGCTCGATCGCCTGTTTCTGCGAGGCTGCGCGGGCTTTGAGCTGCTCCAGCTGGTTGTTCTCTGCATAGGTATAGCAATAGCACATATCAAACCAGGTGCGAAAGGACTCTTTCTCCTTGTCCGTAAGGCTGACTTTGTCGAGCATGGCTTCGGCCTCCTTTAACCTTTTCAGGCCGGCGGATGGCTTGCCAAAGGCCGTTTGGCTAAGACCGTCCACTACAATAGAGTTGATCATATATCCAGGCTGATTCTCTTTTTTCGCCAGCGCGCGTCGTTCGGCAAAGACTTTCCGGGCTGCGGTCAGATTGCCCTCATAGAGGTATGAAGTCGCCGTGAAAAACAAAGCACTCAATTTGTTCGTGATCCGGCTGCTCTTGTCAAAATAAAGCCGAAAATACTCTCTTGCTTTGTCATAGTCCCCTTGTACAGATAATTGATGCCAATGCCAGCCGCGCTCCAGGGGGCTTGATCGGAAAGTTCCAGCGACTTTTGAAACTGGACGATGGATTCGTCATAGCGCCCTGTTTTACACAGCAAATTGCCATACGTATCATAGGGATCGGACCGGCTGGGACGAAGACGAATGTACTCTTTGAGTGCAGTTTCAGCTGCCACAAATTTGCCCAGTTCAATGTTAGGATAGGCCAGGGATCCATAGCCAGGCGCAAACTCCTTGTCGATCTCCACCGCTTTTTCAAACGAGCTGATGGCGGTTTTATAATCGCGGATATTATAGAAATAGTCTCCGAGAGACCACCAACTGCGTTTATCCTCCGGATAAAGGGCCACAAGCTGATCGACGCATTTCTTCTGCGCAGGTTGGTCATTATCGAAATAAGCCTGAATGAGCTGGATATAAAGTTGTTCCCCCAGAGAGGCCTTGCCGCTGTGTGCCTGGGCTTTGGCAAGATGGGCATGAGAGACTTGATATCCTCCGCCGCACTGGGAGCGGTAGCAGTAGGCGAGAGCAAAGTTGCTGTCCACAGAGACAGCCTGCTCAAAAAGCGGGGCGGCGGCAATGGGTTCATAGTTTTCCATTTTTTCACGGCCTTGGAGAAACAGCTCTCTGGCCTTGCTGGAAAAAGTGGTGATGGGCATCTCTTTCTCAGCCGGCGCATTCTGGCCGGCGATGCACTGCCAGTGGCCGCCGCGGCTGATCCACACATCCTGGAAACGCAAGACCTGGCTGTACTCTTTTCCGGCTTCGATGCCTTTGTCGATCGCCATGCCGTAGAGGACGGCGGTGTCCCCATGGCGTTGTGCCTTGGTTTCCATGATGGTGAAGGAATGAAGCGTAAAGTTCTTTTCCTTGACCCGTTCCATGATCCTCGCTTTGGTCCAAACACGCCCATCGTTGCCCACGCCCATATATTCCTCGGCAAGAATGGACGCCAGCGGAGCAGGGTCGTGTTTGATAAAGGCCTCGGTCCACTGGTCCTCGAGCGCCAGCAACTCTTTGGCAAGCGCGGTGAGATCCGCGGCAGCGGGTTGCGCTTGAATCACGCTGGGTAGCGCAAAAGCCAGCAACAGAAAAAGCAATATCCCACACCTGTGATGCTTTTTCATCTCGTACCCCCTTTCGGGAAAGATGAACGGTAAAAAACTTGGCCGGTCATTCGCCGGCGTGGATTAGACTGCTTGGTAATGCTTGTTCCGAGGCGATGGGGGGCGTGTCTTCGTTGAAAGGGGTCTGGCGGAAAAAAACGATACCTACGGGACTCTGGTGTGATCCAGTACGCGGCAGCAATCGATTAAGCTAAGAAAGACATGTCCCCGGCGGTATAAAAATAAAAAAAGGCACCATGCATTTGTCCAGCGAACAAATTCATCGTGCCTTCGCGTTCTGCGTGCGGCCATCCCGGCAGATCTAGTGGAGCCTGTTTTCAGTATAGATTAATTTGGTGAATTTTGCAAGGGAATATTTGACTATTTTTTCGCGCCTTCTTCCCCTAACTTGTAAAAAAACAGACACTGTCGGCGGCCGTCCCGTTTTACTCGATAAAGGTGATGACCGGATCCCAGAAAATTTTTCCGCTTTCGCCGCTCTGACCTGCTTTTACGATAAAGAGGATGGCATCATTTTTCTCCACCGCAATCGTCGAATCGTGAGCGGCCGGCGAACCGGCGTCGACAAGCTGGGAGCGCCAGATCTCCTGCCGGTTGTGCAACAGGCTGATCTCTTTTGCAGCGCCGGGAACGGATTCGGCTCGTGCTATGCCCTCAATGCGAATTTTACCCCGGCGCGGAGAAATCCAGGTCCTGGCCGCCGCATAAAGGCCGGCCGCCTGCCAGTCAGCGCCAATCCGGCAGGCTTCCTCCTCTCCCCATGCATTGAGAAAAATCCGTTTCTCCTGTTTCTTGCCGCCGGCGTCGATTTCGGTCTTGGCGGCGAAATCGTGAAACCGTAAGTCAGTCGCTTGCCCGTCGTTCCATTGCTGATAAAACCACTGGTTCTTTCCCATCACACTGCTGAATCCGGCTGACGCGCGATAGCTTTCGGCTGCATGCTCGAACGCCATGTGGCGGATGACCGCGCCGGCGGCGCGGGGATTCCGTTCTTCGCGGACGACGATTTTGATCGTATGCGGTTTTTTCGCATCCAGCCCTTTGCGGATGAACGCGAACTGGAGCGGAAGAGGCTCTTGATAATAACAATCCACCGTCTCCTCCAGCCGGCCATCGATAAAAACGTCCGCTTTGCCGCCGTCTTTATCGGCGATCGCCCGCCAATAAATCTCCGCCCCGTGGAACGAAAACTCGACGCTGCTGCCGGCGGCGTCGCTTTTACGGATTTGATTCTGGTAGCTGTCAGGATTCTGCTCGGCGCTCCATGCGCCGCTGTAACGGTGGTCGGGACTGGCGCACCCGGTGATCCGTGTCTTGCGGCTGACCAGCGCATCGCCGGATTCCGGCAATGGCTCATAGCTGTAATACCCATAAGGGGGAAAACCCACAACCGCGGTACGGCCCGGCGCGAATTCGACATCCACCGCCCGCGACGGCAGGTCGTACAGCCAGTAATTGTAGATGCGCAGCGTGCGGCCGCAGACAAACGGATCGATGGCAGCGCCGTCGGTCAGAGTGATGCCCATTTTATGGTTTTGGGGATCATCGAACAGCTTGGCCTTCGGCGACCATTCCTGTTTGGCCAGATCGGTACAGGTCGAAATATAGATCGAGCCGTCCGCCAGTCCGGAATCGGTAAACCGCTTATCGTTGGCGCCCAGACAGAGACCGATGCGCAGATACTTTTTCAGATAGTCGCTGTAGATGATCCGGCCGTAGATGCCAAACGTATCCATCATCACTCGACTCGCTTTGCCGCCGAGCCCCGGCTCCTTCCACTCACCGTTGCAGTATTTAAACCATTTGCCCGGCGCCATTTTGTCGCTGATCGCACAGCGCGCCACTTCGTTGTACCAGAGATAATAGTTCATTCTGCCGTTTTTCGGCGCACAGGCGTTGCTGGAATAGATGTAAAAATATCCTCCGCGAACATCCACGTACAGATCGATATCCCCCGTACCGGCTTCGAAGAAGGCGCCCGAATATTTGAGCCAATCCCCTTCTTCCGGCAGCCGGCCGGTCAGAATATCGCCCACCAGCCGCCAGGTTTCGCCCTTGTCGCTGCTCACCGCCAGACGGGTTTTTTTTCTGCTCCAGCCGGCCGGCGGACTGATGCCGCGGTCGTATTCACAGTGAAGCGGGGCGTACAGCATGCCGCTGCTTTCATCATACCACATTCCGCCCAAGAAATGCGTCGAAATGCCGCTGCGGTCGACCTGGATCAGGCCGTCGGACTGGCGAACCGTGTGCTCGAAATTCGCGCCCTTAAATCGGGCGATCTTGACCGTGGTTCCGTACTGGTTGCCCAGATTGAACAGAACCCAGACCTCGCCGTCGATGACCGCACTGCCGATAGGAGAATCGATGCCCCAGCCCACGGCAAAGTTGGGAGTGCTGTTATAAAGATTGGGAGCAGGCGGAGACACATAATCCGGCAGCTGGTCCATGCGCTCGGTGACGGTAAAGGTGAACGGCAGGCTTTTATCCCGCGAGGCAGGCGTGCACGAAACACCCAAAATCACCAATACGAACAAAACTGTTTTTAACATCCAAGGTTCTCCTCGTTTCTGCATGCCACTTTCAAGACAAACGTCTTTTGACGATCAACTCGAAAATAGGCAATTTGTTGGTCTTTACCAATAGTCGTTTGTCCAAAGGATCGCCAACCGGCGGCCTGTTGCCTCGACGCCAAGCTCCGCCTGCTTTTCAGCCTGATCTTCTTTTTTCCGAAAATAGCTTGATTTTCTGTCCTTGATTGGTTACTTTTTCGCGATGTTAGGGGCTAAATGCGCCGCCTCTGGTCAAGCCCAGATCCCATACGTGCAGCCGGATTCAAACATTGCTCCAACGCCTTCTCGTGGAATTTCTGCCCTCCCTCCGGCTGCAAATACAATCGACATCCATTAGGCAAAATGGGGGTCCCATTCGCTTACAAAATTCAGACACTCTATTCGGTTTGCGCAGCGGATAAAGCCGTGCAACCTGTCTTCAAGAATTGGCCATCTGCCCGGCCCTCGGCAGCCAATGAACGATAACAGACGACCCTCAGCAAAGGAAAACGGATGAAAATTCCCAAAGAGTATTCCTGCCTGGCATACTGGCAACAGCGCTACCGGGCCCTGGAGCCCAGCCTGACCTATCGTGCGGCGAATGAAGTGGAACACAAAATCTGGCAGCGCACCTTTAGAAAAAAGTATCGCGAATGCCTCGGCGCCATGCCCGCGGAGGATGCGCCGCTGAACGTGCGGGTGCTGGAAGAGAGCGTGACGGAAAAGGTTATCCGTAGAAAGATCGTCTATAGCGCGGATCGCTATTCCAGCATTCCGGCTTATCTGTTTTTGCCCGTCGACGTGAATTATCCGGCGCCCGCAGTGATCTGTCCCCACGGCCATGGGCGCGGCAAAGCAGATCCCGCCGGGATCAGCCGTACCGGGCCGGAAAAGCGGCATCTACAAAAGTACAATTATAATTATGCGGAGCAGTTCGCCCTGGCCGGCTATGTGACTCTGGCGCCGGATCTCCGCTGTTTCGGCGAGCGGGTCGATGATCCGGCGCAGGTGTACGGCAAGGTCAAGATCGAGGAGGGCGACCACTGGTGCGACATCAATCTCGTTCTTGGCGCGCTGATCGGCTATAACCTGCTCACCCTGCACATTCATGATATCGGCAGAGCCATCGATGTTCTGCAAAGCATGAAAGAGGTGAACGGCAAGCGGATAGGCTGCGTCGGGTTATCCCAGGGCGGCACCACCACCCTGTTCAGCGCCGCGTACCACCGGCGCATCAAAGTGGCGGGCGTCAGCGGCTATTTCAACTCGTGGAAAGCCTTTCCTATGGCCAGCGGACAGTTGTGCGGCTCGCAGATCGTGCCGAATCTGCTCTCCTATGGCGATCATGCCGAGATCGCGGGCCTCATCTGTCCCCGGCCGTTGTTTCTCGAGTTCGGCCGACAGGACCCGCTGTTCCCCATCGCCGCCAGCAGGGCTTCCTACCAGCGGTTGAAAAAAATATATAAAAACGCCGGCGCAGCGAACCGGTTGGAGGTGGAGGAGTTTGACGGGCTGCATCAATTCAAGGGCAACCGGATTTTCAGCTTTTTCAAAAAGTGGCTGTAATTTGAGATTGAAAACAGCACCTTTTATTCTGAACGATGCACGATCGCTTTTCATCGGGCGGGTCTGTACGATCGACCTGGTTGCGCTGCCCCTCCTCATCAGAGGCAGCGCTTCTGTCAGTGGAATTTTTCCGTGAATAGGAGCAGGCGCCAAAGGAGGGCACGGACAGGACAGCTGTTTACTTATTCCGCAGCAATAACCCGCTCTACTACCATTCCGCCATTCTTCCCATCACCTCTGCCAGATAATCACCGAAATAGGGACCAAACCAGCACATGGTGCGGGTCTCATACGCATCCAGATCGTCATAGCGCGAAGGGACCACATACCCCAGATAGCAGCCGTTAAAACTGGTGACGCACACTGGTTTGCCCTGCTGGGCAGCCGCTGCCTTGACCTGCAGCGCCAACTGGCCGCTGAACTCGACCGGCGCGCCGATGAAGCGAAATTCATCCATGGCCAGCAGGCTGATGTAACAATCATGGAAATGGAGAAAGCGGCGGGCCAGCCAGGCGTTTAAACGATAATCGCGGTTCAGGCGGATCTGCAGAGGCGGCGACGCCACCGATAGCCGGGTATAGGACAAAGCGATGCTGTCCCGGCCCGGAGCGGCAAAAGCATACCGGATCAAGTTGTCCGCCAGGCCTTCGCCGATATTCCGAGCCCGCTCAAAGCCGCTACCCTCCCCGCGATGAGAATGGCTGCCTAAACCGGCGGCAGCGAAAAGGGTGAGCGCGCCGGTCGCCTGCTCCACTCGGCGCTCGAGATAGCCGGGATAATCGGCGCTGAACTGCAGGTTTTTTTCCGACAACACCGTAGCATGCGCCGAATAGGTTGCAAACAGGGCCAACGGTTTTTCAGCCGACTCGAGCCACAAGTACACCAGTTCGTCGTCCACCGCTCCCTTTTCGCACAGCAGCCGGTTGCGGATATAGTCGGCCGCATGCAAACGGCCGGAACGCCAGGTTGCCGGCTTTAGGGTGTGCGACGCACGCTGTAACGCAGCCACCGTGCTATCCACCAGCATCGCGGACACGCGGGGATCTGGTTTGCCGCTGAACTGCTCTTCCACAAAGCCTTTTCCCCAGCCGCCGGGTCCTGAATGGGTATGCGAAGCGGTAAAGTAGAGCTGTTCCGCTTTGAGCCCTGAGCGTTTTTCGATCGCGCGGGCAAGGTCTGGATGGATCAGCAGCGCGTCATAGCCGATGAGGCAGGCCCGTTGCTCTCCGGCCTGCAGGGCGATCACCCGCACATAAAGGCTGTCGTGTACCCCCGTGGATGGCTTGCTCTTGCGCGCACCGAAACCGGCCAGCGGCACACCGATCGGCGGGGTGATTCCCGCCTTGGCGATGCCGGCCAGAAGCGGCGCCCGTTGGCATGCCAGAGGCGGTTTGGCGGCAATTTCGGCCAGAGCTTGACGATAATAGCCGGTCTGTTGATAGGGGGTTCGATCGATCGGCCGCACACCGATCAGCAGCAGAATCACTATCAAAACCGACAGTGCCAGAAGAATACGCAGGGCGGTCTTCATTTGATTCTTTTCAACGCCGCATTGATCTGGGCCAAGTCGCACAACTCGGGATCGAACGGACCGCCGACCCACTCCAGGGAAGAATCGTGTTCTTCATGATTGGGATCGCGGATGGCCTTGAGAAAATCCTTATAGCCCCAAGGTCCACCCACATCTTCAGGCGGACAGGCTCTTTTTCCATCCAGGCATCGAGCGTGACTCTCGGAATCAGTGGTCACTATTTTTTCCACCACAAGGCTGTGGCTCCAGCCGTCGCCGAAATCATACTCGTAAAAAAACTGCGCCTTTTCAAACGGGACCAGCTGCTCCAGGATAAACTTTCGCTCGTCCTCCACCGGCTCCCAATCTTCCGGGCTCGGAAGACTGAACAGCCGGTCGTCCACCGTAAACTGGTGAAGATGGCTGTCCGTCCAGCCCATGGCCGCCTGAATGACTTTGTGCAATTTAAACAGCGTCATGGAACCGGGCACGACTACACGACGCCACACGGACGGCTTGACCTCCGCTAGAACGATCTTGATCTGAAAAATTTTTCGACCAATCGCTTTTTTACTCTGCATACTTGCCTCGACGAGATTAAGGGGATTGTTGTTTTCCTCCGCCGTTGCGCATCCGTTTCCGGTTACGCCGTCGGCCTGCTCTTCTCCTCCCAGATCTGCACCAGATGTACGATCACCTCAACGGCCTTTTGCATGTCCTGCACCGAGATCCACTCCTGACGCGAATGAAAATTGTGGCCGCCGGTGAAAATGTTGGGGGTGAGCAGTCCCTGATAGGACAGTTTCGAGCCGTCGGTGCCGCCGCGGATGATGTTCTGCACCGGCGTGATGCCCGCACGGCGCACCGCCTCCAGAGCGTACTCGACCACGCGTGGCTCTTCATCCAGTTTATATTTCATGTTGCGGTAGGATTCATCCACGCGGAAATCCATTTGTGCGCGGCCATGGCGCTTCATCACCTCCGTGGCCAGGTTGTGCAGAAGCGTCTCCTTTTCCTTCAACCCCTCCACGGTGAAATCGCGGATTAAAAACTTGATGGTGGCCTCTTCCACCGTGCCGGTGAGTCCGTGCGGATGCACATAGCCCTCGCGTTTCTCTGTGGTCTCGGGCGACAGACTGTACCGCGGCAGTTGATCAACGATCTCGGCGGCGATTTTAATCGCGTTGACCAGCTTGTCCTTGGCATAGCCCGGATGTACGTTGACGCCCTGAATGCGGATAGTGACGCTGTCCGCGCTAAAGGTTTCGTCCTCCACTTCGCCCAGTGATTCGCCGTCGATGGTGTAGGCGAAATCAGCGCCGAATTTCTTCACATCGAAATGCTCGGTACCGCGGCCCACCTCCTCGTCCGGCGTGACGGCCACGCGGATGACGCCGTGATGAATTTCCGGATGGGTGATCAGATGATGCAGCGCGTCCAGAATCTCGGCAATGCCCGCCTTGTTGTCCGCGCCCAGCAGTGTGGCGCCGTCCGAGGTGATAAGGTCGTTGCCGATCTGAGCCGCCAGCGCCGGGTTCTCCTGCGCCCGAATGACCAGGCCGAAGGGCAGAGTGAGGTCGCCGCCCTGGTAGCCGCGGTGCCAGGTCGGCTGGACGTCCTTTCCGGATACGTCCGGCGAGGTGTCCATGTGCGCGATCAAACCGATGACCGGCGTTGCATGGGATACGGTGGCCGGCAGCGTGGCGGTGACATACCCCCACTCGTCCATCGCCGCGTCGGACAAACCCATGGCGCGCAGATCCTGCACCAGCTCCTGACCGAGCAGCTTTTGTTTCTCCGTGCTGGGAAAGGTGGTCGACTCTTCGCTCGATTGCGTATCAAAGGCCACATAGCGCAAAAAGCGCTCCACACAGGTGTGTTCGATCGCTGCCATAGTTCTCTCTCCTGGATAATAGACTGCAAGGCGGCGGGCCGCCGGCGATTACCTGTTGTTTGAATGCCGATAAAGGCGTATATTAGGCTTCCGGTCTCTGCAGCCGGACTGTGCTGCAATTTACAAAAAAGGTTTTCATATGACAAAAAGAATTTTCACCTGTTTCCTCCTGCTGGCCCTGTGCCTGAGCTGTGGACCGAAAAAAAAGAGCGGCCAGGACGACCGCGGCGACAACGGCGGATTTGTCCGCTTTACCGTGGAAGGCAAGCCCATGCACGATGACTATTTCGTCGCTCAATTCACCCCGGCCGGCGACCTTTTCGACAGCGACAACCTGCAGCTGTTCAACTATAACACCGGTTCCAGTAAATATCCGCAGCTGCTGATGGACGTGAATTACAAACAGAGCGATCTGAAACTTTGGAAGGCGCAGACTCTGCCGACCAGCGTTCTGGCGTTCTCCGTTTCCCCACAAGCCCCGCCGCTTCAATCCACCGGCGAGGTGAAAATTTTGCAGGTCTCGGATCAATTCGTTCAGGGATCCTTCTCCGGGGAGCTGGTACATCCGGAAACCGGCAAAACCTTTCCCATTCGCGGCGAATTTAAAGCCGTACTCAAGGTTAATATTTAATCGGGTTACTGTCCTCAATCGCGAAGGTGGCTGTGCACGATCAGCAATGGCTGGAAAAAATAGCGGGCGGAGACCACCAGGCCTTCCGGCAGCTCTACGAGCACTATGCGCCCGCCATTTACCGCCTGTGTCTGCGCTTTCTCAACAACCAGGGCGAAGCCGAGGATGCGGTTCAGGACATCTTTGTCAAAATTTACCACTCCCTCGCCGGCTTTGAGGGCCGCAGCGAGCTCGCCACCTGGATCTATCGCATCAGCGTCAACCACTGCCTGAACCTTAAACGGAAACGCCGTCTGGCCTCCTTTTTAAGCCTGGAGTTTCTCTACGCGCGCAACCCATCGCCCGTGGATTCAACGCCCGATCCGCAGCAAACGCTGGAAAAAGATGAAAGTGAAAACCTGGTCCGGCAGGCCATTCAAAAGCTGCCAAGCCGGCAGCGGCTGGCCCTGATCCTGAGCCGCTATGAAGGAAAAAGCTATCAAGAGATCGCCGAGGTGATGGCCTGCTCCGTAGCGGCGGTGGAATCCTGCCTCCATCACGCCAAAAAAAACCTGGCCGCGGCGCTGAAAAAATATTTGGAAAAATAGTGCAAGTTTTTCATCGGAATCGTGTCTAATTGGTATATGAAGCAAGACCACGCCTACATACAAACACGGCTTTTGCTCTATTGGGATCAAGAGCTGGACGGCAAACAGGCCGAGCGGGTGACCCGGCACCTGCAGCACTGCGCAGCTTGCAGAGCGTACGCGAACCGGTTGCGCGCGGTCTACGCCGGCGGCGCTGTCATGCAACCCGGACTGCCGCCTTTTATATGGACGCGAATCAGCAGCAGGCTCTCCGCCCCAGCCGGCCGATCCTGGCAGCGAACCCTCAGGCCGGTTGCGGCTCTGGCTATGATCGTGCTTTGCGTGTTCGCCGGCCATTATCTGGGCGACACCCCGGCGGCCGACGGTGCGCCCGCGGCGGTCAGCGAGGAACAGATGATCTATGACGCCCTGGGGCTGAATGTCACCGAACCGTTGAGCGACTGGTCTCTGGCCGGCGCGGTGCAAACGATATACAATGAACCATAGAGAGGCGATGTGGTGAAAAAAGGATTTCTCATCGCGCTGATTCTCCTGACCGTGGTCAACCTTTCAGCTCTGGCCACTTTGGTCTATCATCGCCTCGATTGCCGCAAGCCGGCCGGCCCATGCGCAGAGAACGCACCATCCTGCGCCGGCCGGTTGGAGAAAACGCTCGAATTGACAAAGGCCCAACAACAGGAATTCATGCGTCAACAGAGCGTGTACAGCCAACAGACCGATCATTTGGCGGTTCAGCTGTATGACTGCCGCGTGTCCCTCAGCCGCTGCCTGTTGCACGCCGCCGCGGACACGGTTCAGCTGCAGACCCTTCTCTGCCGCATGGATTCTCTGCAGAGCCTGCTGCACCGGCGGGTGGTGCACCATCTGCTGGAACAGAAAAAATATCTCTCTCCACAGCAACAGGAAAAGTTTTTTTCCATGATTCTTAAACAATGCACTCTGAATGCTCGATCATGCTGCACCTTATCAACATCAACTGAACCGTTCACAAAGGAGAAAAATCCATGAAAAAACGCTTGCTGATTCTAGCGGTCGTGGCGTTGGCGCTGGTCATCGTCGGCTCTATGATCTATACGCACTCGATCTCTGCCGGGCCGTCGGCCGCCATCGCGGCGGACAAGACCGTTGAGAAGGATTGCGCCAAAGACTGCCCGAAGGCCAAATCCGGCTGCTGCGACAAGGCCAAAGAAACCAAGCCCGGCTGCTGCGACAAAACCAAAGAGAACAAGCCTGGTTGCTGCGACAAGGCCAAAGAAACCAAACCGCCTTGCTGCGATAAAAAGGCGCCTGCCGAAAGCGATAAAAAGTAATTCCACGTCGGTTAATAAAAAATCCTCCACCCTGTGGAGGATTTTTTATTTCCCTAGCATTCACCACATAGAAAGTGGACGCATGATCTATAACGAGGCGATGGCCTATCTGTTCGGCCTGGAGAGGTTCGGATGGCAACTGGGATTGGAACGCATGCTGGCCCTGATGGCCGATCTGGGAAATCCCCATCGCGCTTTGCGCACCGTGCATGTGGCCGGAACCAACGGCAAGGGCTCGGTGTGCGCCATGATCGCCTCGGCCCTGTCCTGCAGCGGCGCCAGGACCGGGCTGTACACCTCCCCGCATCTGCTGAAAGCGGAGGAGCGCATTCGCATCGACGGCGCCGAGATCGCGGAGGCTGAATTCGTTGCGCTGATCAACGACCTGCAGCCGTTATTCGACAAACACCAATGCACTTTTTTTGAAGCAATGACCGCCATCGCGTTTGTCCATTTTCAACGGTGTCGGGTCGATATGGCGGTAATCGAAGTGGGGTTGGGCGGCAGGCTGGATGCCACCAATGTGCTGCAGCCACTGCTCACGGTGATCACGCAGATCGATTTCGACCACACCGATCATCTCGGGCGGACGCTGGAAGAGATCGCGGCAGAGAAGGCCGGGATCATCAAGCCCGACACGCCCTGTGTGGCCGGACCGCTGCCGCACGCCGCAGCCAAGGTCATCTATTCAAAGGGCGGCATCATTCCGGCCCGTCGGAACGGCCGCGTCTCCAGCTTGATGATCACGCCCAACGGCTCTTATTTCACTCTGACCGTATCTGGAAAAACGCTGGACCTGACCCTGCCCCTGGCTGGGCCGCATCAGGTGGCCAATGCCTGTGTGGCGGCGCAGGCGTGCCTGAGCCTGCAGATGGAGCCGGCGGCCGTGATCCGCGGCCTGAGAGAGGTGCAGTGGCCGGGCCGGTTTCAGCGCTTATGCGACGCCCCGCTGACGATCCTCGATGTCGGCCACAACCTCTCGGGAATCCGCCGGGTTCGCTGGATGATCGACCATTTTTATCCGGAAAAACAGGTCAACCTGGTCCTGGGCGTGCTTAAAGACAAAGATTACTCTGCCATGGTGCGCTGGCTGCCTAAGCGGCTGCAGCGGGTTTTCACCGTATCCCCCGCCTCCTCCCGGGCTCTGCCGGCCGGTGAGCTGGCCGCCCTGATCAGCGCAGCGCCGGCGCAGAGCTACGGCTCGGTGGCCGAGGCCGTGACCGCAGCCTGGGGCCGGACCGGTCCGGACGGGATGATCTGCATCCTGGGCTCCCATTACCTGGCGGCCGAGGCGCTGACTGTAACAAAACGCTTGACAAAATAAAAATTAATTGATAAATTGTACTATTCGTGTTCCTGCAAAGCCTCTTAAACACTCCATAACATTCTCCATCTATAACTGCGTTCGAGATGCTGACCATCACAACCTATAGGACTGGAGCGTTTCTTGGCAAGCGTTGAACTGAAGCAAGTGAGCAAGCTCTTTGATAACACCGTAAAAGCGGTGGACGCAGTGGATGTTTTTATCAAGGACAAAGAATTTGTCGTTCTCGTTGGGCCCTCGGGCTGCGGCAAATCGACCACCCTGCGCATGATCGCCGGCCTGGAAGAGATCACCTCCGGCGAAATCAAAATCGGCGATAAAGTCGTCAATCAGGTTGCTCCCAAAGACCGGGATATCGCCATGGTTTTTCAGAACTATGCGCTGTATCCTCACATGACGGTTTATGAGAACATGGCGTTCGGTCTCAAGCTGCGCAAGTACCCCAAACAGGAGATCGAAACGCGCGTTCGCGAAGCGGCTGAGATTTTAAGCATCAGCGGCCTGTTGCAGCGCAAACCCAAGGCGCTCTCCGGCGGCCAACGGCAACGCGTGGCGGTCGGCCGGGCGATTGTGCGCAAGCCGCAGGTTTTTCTTTTTGATGAACCCCTCTCCAACCTGGATGCCAAACTGCGCATTCAAATGCGCACCGAGATCTCCAAGCTGCACTCCAGACTGGAAACCACCATGATTTATGTTACCCATGACCAAACGGAAGCCATGACCATGGGCGACCGCATCGTGGTCATGCGCGATGGGCGCATTCAGCAGATCGACACACCGCTCAATCTTTACCACCGTCCGCAAAACAAATTTGTCGCCGGCTTTATCGGCAGCCCGGCGATGAATTTCATCGACGGCGAGCTGATAAGGGAAAACGGGCTGTGTTTCAAGACCGACCACTGGACCTTGCCTGTGCCCGAAGGCGAGCACCAGCAAGCGCTGGCTGCCTTTATCGGCCGGCCGGTGATCATGGGCATTCGACCGGAGGATCTTGCGGCAACAACGGGCGCCGCCGACGCCGGTACGCTGACCTGCAAGGTCGATGTCGTCGAACCCATGGGCAACGAGACGTTCATCTATCTCAACGCCGGCGCCGACACCCTCGTAGCCCGAATGTCGCTGGCCACCCTGCCGGCGGTTTTTTCCGATTTCGCTGTGCAAATCGACATGAATAAGGCTCACTTTTTCGACAAAAAAACGGAACAGGTCATCCGCTAACAACGCGTCCTTACCTGAACCACTCTAATGTTATCACTCGAGATGTCACCCAGCCCACGGGAGGGCAGGCCAACGCCGTCTGCATAATCGCTGCGCGGCTGCGGCGCATCTTCTCCCTTTGGGTTCATCAGTCTTGCACCACCGTACCATCAGCAGGATAGGGGCTTTCAAACCTTCTCGTCCGCCGGCTAACACATAGGACAACTTTTTCTTTCAACTCCAACCATCAAAGAGGATTCTCATGGACATCGCAGAATTAAAAGGCAAAAAAATTGCCGAGCTCAACCAGCTTGCGCAGGATTTAGGCGTTTCCGGCTGCACCGGTTTGCGTAAATCAGAATTGATCTTTAAAATCCTGGAAGAACAAACCAAGAAGGAAGGCTTGATCTTTGCCGAGGGGGTGCTTGAAGTTCTGCCGGATGGCTATGGGTTTCTGCGCTCGCCCGATTTTAACTATCTGCCCGGACCGGACGACATCTATGTCTCGCCTTCGCAGATCAAACGCTTCGGGCTGCGCACCGGCGACACCGTCTCCGGTCAGATCCGGCCGCCCAAGGAGAACGAAAGGTTCTTCGCCCTGCTGAAAGTGGAGGCGGTCAATTTTGAAAATCCCGAAGAAGCCAAATCCAAAATCCTCTTCGACAACCTGACGCCGCTCTATCCCAACCAACGCTTCAATCTGGAAACCACCAGCACCGAACTCTCCATGCGCATCATGAACCTGCTCACCCCTTTGGGCAAAGGCCAGCGCGGTCTGATCGTGGCGCAACCCAAGACCGGCAAAACCATGCTGCTGCAGAAAATCGCCAACGCCATCACCACCAATCATCCTGAGGTTAAGCTGATCGTGCTGCTGATCGATGAGCGTCCGGAAGAGGTGACCGACATGGAGCGGTCGGTCAAAGCGGAGGTGATCAGCTCGACGTTCGACGAGCCGGCCGAACGTCACGTTCAGGTCTCGGACATGGTGCTGGAAAAAGCGAAACGGCTGACCGAATACGGACAGGATGTCTGCATCCTGCTGGACAGCATCACCCGTCTGGCGCGCGCCCACAACGCCGTGGTGCCGCACTCCGGCAAGATCCTCTCCGGTGGTGTGGATGCCAACGCGCTGCACCGGCCGAAACGGTTCTTCGGCGCTGCGCGCAACATCGAAGAGGGCGGCAGCCTGACCATCATCGCCACTGCGCTGATCGACACGGGCAGCCGCATGGATGAGGTTATTTTTGAAGAATTTAAGGGCACAGGCAATATGGAGCTGGTCCTGGATCGCCGGCTTTCCGACCGCCGCATCTATCCGTCCATCGACGTCAACCGCTCCAGCACCCGCAAGGAAGAGCTGCTGCTCGATGAAAAAGAACTCAACCGGGTTTGGGTGCTGCGCAAGCTGCTGGCTGAGCTGAACACCGTGGAGGCCATGGAGTTCCTGCTCAACAAGATCCATGGCACGCGGTCCAACAAAAGCTTCCTCGAATCGATGAGCATGTAAGTTTTTCTTGCAAATAAGGAAAAAAGTACGTATTTTAAATATTGCGTGAAATAGGTTTGCTCTTAAAGGAGGTTTACCGTGAAACCGGGCATTCACCCCACTTATAATGTAAGCACCATCACCTGTGCGTGCGGCGCCACGTTCAAGACGCGGTCCACGACCGGTGATCTGCATTTGGAAATCTGCTCCAGCTGCCATCCGTTTTTCACCGGCAAGCAGAAATTCATCGACACGGCCGGTCGCGTGGAAAAATTCCGCAAGAAATACGGCAAACAGGCGCCCGCGGAACCCCAGGCTTAGCTTTCCCTTTCTGTAAGGAACGGAATAAATGCGCCCGGCGACGGACGCGGTTTATTCCGTTTTTTTTTAACCGCGGGAAAACCGGGCCGCCATGGCCGCGGGCTTTCCCCTATCCGGTATGCAAGACAGACACAGACAAGGAACCACCATGCAAGAAGAAAGTCTGGCCGTAGGCGGACAGGCGGTGATCGAAGGCGTGATGATGCGCGGCCCCCATGGCATCGCCATCGCCGTACGCCGGCCGGATGGAGAGATCGTTCTGAAAAACGATCCCTTTCAGCCCATCACCAAACGGATTAAATGGCTCAACATCCCCATCCTGCGCGGCGCCATTCTGCTCATCGAAACCATGTATGTGGGCATGAAGGCGCTCACCTTTTCCAGCGATATCGCCATGGAAGAAGAGAAAAAGAAAAGCGGCGCAGCGGACAAGCCGCGGAGCGAACGGCGCGACAAAATCGAAATGGCCCTGACCGTGGTCTTTGCCCTGGCGCTGGGCATCGCGATTTTTTTCTACCTGCCGCTGGTCATCACCGGGCTGTTCGGCTTTGACTCCGGCTTTTGGTTCAACCTGGTGGACGGCGCCATCCGCATGATCTTTTTTCTCGCTTATATCTATCTCATATCGCGCTGGAAAGAAATCCGCCGCGTGTTCGAGTACCACGGGGCTGAGCATAAATCCATTTTTGCCTATGAGAACCAGAAAGAACTGGTGGTGGACAGCGCGCGGCCGTTCACCACACTGCACCCGCGCTGCGGCACCAGCTTTCTGCTCATCGTTATGGTGGTCAGCATCCTGGTGTTCATGTTCCTCGGCAAACCGGAGACCGTTGGTGAGCGGCTGGTGCGTCTGGCCTTTGTTCCGCTGATCGGCGGCCTTTCCTATGAATTGATCAAGCTGTCCGCCAAAGCCTACCGCTACCGGTTTTTCCGTCTGTTCCTTCTGCCCGGTCTGTGGCTGCAAAAGATCACCACGGTTGAACCGGACGATCAGCAGCTGGAGGTGGCGATGGTGGCGCTGAAATGCGCCATTGGACAGGATCCGGCCGTGGGGCCGTCCAAAGTGGTGCTGGTTTCCTGAGAGCTCTCTTGTCGGTAAAATTTGAGGATGTGCATTGATCGAACAACTGGAAAAAATCGTGCAACGGCATCAGGAGCTGACGCAAAGGCTCAGCGATCCGGAGACCATGAACAAGCCGGCGCTGTTTCGCGATTTGGCCAAAGAGTCCGCCGATTTAGCCGAAACCGTGCAGGTATACAACGATTATAAAAAATGGCGCTCCGATCTGGAGAACGATAAAGCCATTGTTCAAAACGAAACAGATGCGGATCTGGTGGAGCTGGCCAAGGCTGAGATGGCGGAGCTGGAGACGAAAATCGCCCTGGTGGAAGAACAGCTCAAAACCATGCTCATACCCAAGGATCCGCAGGACCGCCGCAACGCGGTGGTGGAAATCCGCGCCGGCACCGGCGGCGATGAAGCCGGCCTTTTTGCCGGCGATCTGTTCCGCATGTATCAACATTATGCCGAGAAAAACAGCTGGAAATTGGAGGTGCTCTCCTCCAACCCCCAGGGGATCGGCGGTTTTCGCGAGGTGATCTTTTCCCTGACCGGCAAGGACGTGTTCGGCAAAATCAAATTTGAGGGCGGCGTGCACCGGGTGCAGCGCGTGCCGGCCACTGAGGCCAACGGCCGCATTCACACCTCCGCCGCCACGGTGGCCGTACTGCCCGAGGCGGAGGAGATCGACGTCGACATCGATGCCAACGACCTGCGCATCGACGTCTTTCGCTCGTCCGGACCCGGCGGCCAGAGCGTCAACACCACCGATTCGGCAGTGCGGGTGACCCATCTGCCCACCGGCATGGTGGTCTCGTGCCAGGACGAAAAATCACAGCACAAGAATAAAGCCAAAGCGCTCAAAGTGCTGCGCGCCCGATTGTACGACAAAGCCATGGAAGAGGAGCGCGCCAAACTGACAGCGCAACGCCGCTCCATGGTCAGCACCGGCGACCGCAGCGCAAAAATTCGCACCTACAATTATCCGCAGAACCGGGTGACCGATCATCGCATCGGCCTAACCCTCTACCAGCTGGATCAGGTGCTGCAGGGCAAGATCGATGAATTCGTCGAACAGCTGCAGCTCACGGATCGTGCGGAACGGCTGGAAGCGATGAAAGAGTAACCGCACGCGCGAAAGTGACGGTATGGCTGAAGAGAGACGGCGCTGGACGGTCATCGACCTGTTGAAATGGACCGCCGATTATCTGGAAGAGAAAAATTTCGACCACGCCCGTCTGAACGCCGAACGCCTGTTAGGCCACGTGCTCCACTGGCGCCGCGTCGACCTCTACCTTCAATTTGACCGGCCACTTTCCGCCGACGAACTGACCGCCTTTAAACAGCTGCTCAAAAGACGCCTGAACCACGAACCCCTGCAATATATTATTGGCGAAAGCGAATTTTTTTCTTTATCTTTTCTGGTCGGTCCGGGCGTGCTGATCCCCAGGCCGGAAACCGAACTGCTGGTGGAAAAGGCGATCGAATTCGCCCACCCCGCCGACGGCTGCCGGATTCTGGACCTGGGCACAGGTTCCGGCTGCATTGCCATCAGCCTGGCCGTGCATTTGCCGCAGGCGCACATCGTCGCCATCGACAAATCCGCAAAAGCCCTGGAGCTGGCACAGACGAACGCCCGGCGCAACGGCGTAGCGGATCGCATTGAATTTTTATCCTGGGATTTCACCAGCCCCACATCGCCGTTCACCGCCGCCTTTGACATCGTTGTCGCCAATCCGCCGTACATCCGCCAGAACGATTATGAGCGGTTGCCGAAGGAGATTAAAAACTTTGAACCTATGGAAGCGCTGCTCGCCGGAAAGGATGGGCTGGACGGGTATCGCGCCATTCAACGCCGGCTGGCTGAATGGCTGAACCCGGGGGGCCGGGCTTTTCTTGAGATCGGAGCGGACCAGGGGAAAGAGATTCTTCGTCTCTTTCCCCAGGCCAACCTTCTCTCCGATCTGTCCGGCCGCCATCGCCTGGCGATCATCGAACAGAGATAATCCCAATCGTTTTCCATTACAGTCTACTCTTTGAGAGGAACCGGTACTATGAAATCGGCCCTGGACGAAAAAGAAATCCTCACCTATCTGGAGCAAGCGAGACGAGGGATCTCCACCTATTTAAACAAGAATAAAAAGAAAATCCGGCCGGAGATCCTCAGCAGCGCGGAGAATAAAGTGCCGAAAAACCTGGAGAAATGGTTGCTGGACGAACAGGTCAACCGTCTTTCGCCGGGGACGCGCGAGGGGATCATCCGCGCGATTCAACAAAAACAGTGGGCCCGTATCATCGATGCGTTTATCGATGACATTGCCTTTGGCACCGGCGGCATCCGCGGAGTGGCGGCGTTCGCCGCCAAAGACGACGAATCAGAATTGGAAAGACTCTATCAAGAAGGCATTCAGGCGCCCATTCTCAAAGGCCCCAACACCATCAACGACATCGTGCTGATGATCAAATCCACCGGTGTGGCCCAATACGCCGCGCAGCACGGGCTGCATAAAATGGTGATCGGCTATGACAGCCGCATTCAGGGCCAGGCCTTTGCCGAGCTGATCGCCAAGGTCTTTCTCACCGCGGGCATCCAGGTCTATCTGTTCGATGAAGCCTGCCCGTATCCGGAACTAACCTTCGCCATCCCCTATCTCGGGGCTGATTTCGGCATCCTCATCTCCGCCAGCCACAACGATCGCCGTTACAATGGTTACAAATTGTCCGCTAAAACCGGCGCTCAGTTCGAGAAGAAAGAACGAGACGTCATTTTTTATAAATTCATCTCCAAAGTGGATTTCAACAATATCCGGATTGATTTTGACATCACCCGCCATGCATCGCGGTTGACTTTCATCGGCGGCTCCGCGCCGCTGAGCCGGCGGAATTACTATGGACGGGAAAAGGATCTGATCGACATCCACCACGCGCACCGCGAGCATATCAGCAGCTTTCTCCTCGATGCCGAAATGGTCGAGCGGTATGCGCCGCAGGTGCGGCTCGGATTTGCCGCGTATCACGGCGCCGGCCGAATCGCCGTGCCGGAGCTGCTGGATCATTTCAACTTTAAAAACCTCCAGGTGATCAGCAAACTGAATAGCCTGGACGGCCGATTCCCCTGCTTTGCCCTGGAACAACAGCCGGATCCGGGTGATCCCATCGCCGCAGAGGTTGCGGTGCAAGAGTTCAAGCAGGAATACGGCGCCGGGGCGTTTGAAAAAGTGGACATGATCATCGGCACTGATCCGGACGCCGACCGGGCGGGATTTATCGTCAAAGTGCCGCCCAAGCAGATCGCCACCTACCGCCAGATCAATAAAAAGTCGAAACATCTCAACAGCGCTCTAAAAAAAGCTCTGCCCAACTATGTGAGCAGAGACGACTACAGTTGGCACCTGCTGGACGCGGACAACGCCTGGACCCTGCTGCTCTGGTATCGGCTGTTCAAAGAGGCGCAGCTTAACGGCGGCACGTTTCCGGGCGCAGACTCTAAATTCATCTCCCTATCGCACATCACCTCGGACTCGATCACTCTGCTGGCGAAAAAGCACGGCCTGGGCGTGATCAAAACCTGGGTGGGATTCGGCTTTCTGGCCAACTCGGTCAATATGGTGTGGAGCGGCAAAAAGATCGAAAAGCAGCTGGACCGCTGGCGGCAGACGCCGGTTGTTAAAGTGAAAAACAAAAACGATCTCACCCCCTATCTGGGCAAAAAGCTGTTTAAAGGCCAGGCGCACCCGGTTCTGTTCAGCGCCGCGGATATGGACCATTATCCACGGGCGTACAACTTGGCCACCCTGGAGCAGAGCAACGGCTTTAGTATTTTGGGGCCCAAGCCGCAACCCGGCGAGGTATGGGGCAAAGGCGGCCATGTGCGCGATAAAGACGGAACCTTTGCCGCGATCCTGCTAGCCGAGGTATTGGCCTACGCCAAATCCATCGACCGCTCGTTCATCGAGCTGCTGGATGAAAAAATCTATCTGGACGAGGATATCGGCTTGTTCATCAACTATTATGAGCCGGAGCCGTATTGGGGCCAGTTTGAAGGCCCGGCCGGACTGTCCAAAAAAATCCAGGTGCTGGAAAAAGTGGAGGAGCTTGCCCGCGCCTGCCGAAAGGGAGAACGGTTGGTCCTGGCCAAGAACTATGCGGTCCGGTCTGTTGAAGCCTACCGGACCGGCAAGTACGACGCCAACCATCGCTGGCGGTTGTACCCCTCCCTGGGCTATTACAACGGTTTTCCCGATGAGGGCATCCGTTTCTTCTTCCAGGACGAACTGAACTATCTGACCGTGAGGCCGTCGGGAACATCGCAATGCCTGCGGTTCCATGTGCAACTGCGCATGGCGGACGTGAACGCCGGCAATCTCAGCGCCAAGAAAAAAGAAGGCTACGAACTGGCCCGCGAACTGGTCGCCCGCATGCGCCAATGGGCAGGCGTGTAAAAAGGCTTTTTATCGAGACCTTTCCCTGCCTGCTCCAGATATCCAGCAAACCATGACATCAATCCGGGGCGGTGAGCCCTTGGGGAGCGATCCGGCGCATCACTCCCCAAGCGCACCGCCCCATTGCTCCTTTGAAAAAAGGCAATCCTAACATGAAATCACACAAAAAGAAGTACACCCCTGCGGCTGGCGACTGGTCAGCCCGGGTGCTGCCGCTGTTTCAGGATCACCCGCGGCTCACCTTCAAGATCCAGGATATCGAACGTACGCTGCAGGTGGCGAAAAAAGAACGCGTGGCGCTGCACAAACAGCTGCGCGACCTGGTGCGCGTCGGCGAGATCATCAAGCTGCGCCAGAATCAATACGCGCTGGCGGCGCCGGCAGCCGAGGTCACCGGCGAACTGCGCGTCAATTCCCAGGGCTATGGATTCGTCCGCCTCGAGGACGAGCAGGAAATTTTCATCAGTTCCAAAAACATGGGCCACGCGCTGCACAAGGACACGGTCCGCGTGCGCCTGCTGGCCGGCAAAATGGGCGAACACCCCGAAGGCCGGGTGCTGCAGGTGGTGGCGCGCGGCCGCACCAAGATCGTCGGTATTTTTCATCGGGCGCGACGCTATGCCTATGTGGTGCCGGACGATATTAAAATACAAAAGGACATCCTGCTCAGTCCGTCCGACACCGCCGAACTGGTGGAGGGCCAAAAGCTGGTCGTCGCCATCGAGGCGTGGGAACACGATCAGCTGAATCCCCTGGGCCGAGTCGTCGAGATCCTCGGCCATCCTGAGGATCCCGGCGTGGACGTCGCCTCCATTGTCCATGGCTTTGACCTGGAGACCACCTTTTCCGCAGAGGTCACTCAAGCAGCGGAAGAACTGACAGAGGTTCTGCCAGCGGAGGAAATAGCCCGCAGAAAAGACCTGCGCAATATCGTCACCTTCACCATCGATCCGGCTGATGCCAAGGATTTCGATGATGCGGTGTCCCTGGAGGCGATGGAGAACGGCCATTGGCTGCTGGGCGTGCATATCGCCGATGTCAGTTATTATGTGGAGCAGGGCTCCATCATCGACCGCGAGGCGCTGCAACGCGGCACCTCCATCTATCTGGTGGACCGCGTGATCCCCATGCTCCCGGAAAGGCTCTCCAACAAACTGTGCAGCCTCACGCCCGGAGACGACAAACTCTGCTTCTCCGTGCTCATGCAGGTCACCCGCCACGGCGAAGTGGTCTCTCGCTCCTTTGAACGCAGCGTGATCCGCAGCCGCAAACGGTTTTCCTATGAAGAGGCGCAGCAGGTGCTCGACGGCCGGCTGACCAGCCCGTTCAGCGGTGTTCTGCACGACATGCAAGCGCTGTCGAAAAATATGATCGCTGCGAGAAAAAAACGCGGCGCGGTCGATTTCGACAGTCTTGAGATCAAAGTCGTTTTGGACGAACAGGGCAAACCGGTCAAGCTGCAAAAACGGGAACGGCTGGATACCCACCGGCTCATCGAAGAGTTCATGCTGCTGGCTAACGTCACCGTAGCCCAATATGTGGGACAGGAACTGGCGGAAAAACTCGACCAGGACCTTCCCTTTGTCTACCGGGTGCACGACAAGCCCAGCCGCGCCGATGTGGAGGAACTGATGTCCCTAACGCAGGTGTTCGGCCTCGAGATGCAGCCGGCTAAACGGGTGACTCCACACTATTTCCAGCGCCTGTCCGAACAGTTCCAGGCGCATCCAGCGGCCACGGTTCTGCAAACCGCCCTGCTGCGCACCATGACCAAAGCCAAATACACCACGGTCAATGCAGGCCATTTCGGTCTGGCTTATCCTCATTACACCCACTTTACATCGCCCATCCGACGCTATCCGGATCTGATGGTACACCGGTTGCTGCACCTCTATCAGACAAGACCGGATCAGACGGCGCAACGATCAGAGCTGGAACGGCAGTGCCAGCTGGCCAGCGAAAATGAGATTCGCGCTCAGGAAGCGGAACGCGCCTCGATCAAGATGAAACAGCTGGAATTTCTTGAAGCGCACATCGGTGAAGAGTACACGGGATTCATCTCCCGTATCGTCGGCTTTGGCCTGTTCGTCACCCTGCCGGATTTTCTAATCGACGGGCTGGTCCATATCTCGGATTTAAAGGACGATTATTACATTCATGAAGCGAAAAAAGCCCAGCTGACCGGCCAACGCCGGGGAACCATCTACCGGCTCGGTGATCCGGTGCGTATCGCCATCAGCCGGATCAACCGGAATGAACGCCTGCTCGATTTCACCCTCATCGCTAAACTCGGGCCGGCGAAGAAAAATCAGAGAAAGAAAAGATGAAAACCCTTCTGCTGAATAAAAAAGAACTCTGCCGCGGCACCTGGGAGTTCACCCTGGCCAAACCAGCGGAAACGCTTCACCAGGCAGGACAACATGTCACAGTCCAAGTGCCCCGACTGCTCCATGAGGATCCCAAAGGCCCTGTGCGCACCTTTACCCTCGCCTCAGCACCGCATGAGGCGGACTGGCTGATCGCCACCCGTATGACGGGCAGTGGATTTAAAAAAACGCTGCTGGACCTGCCGCTAAACACGGAATTGGAGGTCCATGGCCCCATGGGCGCTCTGGTCCGTGATGAACGGTTTCCTGCGCTGGTTTTTCTCGCCGGCGGCATCGGCATCACTCCGTTTCGCAGCATGGTGCAAGATATCCATCACCAGGCCCCCGGCGTCCATGTGCATCTCTTTTACGCCAACCGCAGTCTCGACTCCGCCGCCTATCATGACCTCTTCGTCGGGCTCGCAGAGAAAAACTTTTTCACCTATATTCCGACCCTCAACGACGAACCGGCTGCGGCATGGCATGGTGAACGCCGTATCCTGGGAATGGAGTTGATCCAATCCCACCTCATAGAACTGGATGCCTTTGCCTTCTATCTGTGCGGACCGCCGGGGCTGGTCACAGATCTGACCGGCCAGCTGCAGACAGCGGGCGTGAACAAGGATAGAATCTTCTCCGAGTCTTTTTGGGGATACCCTTGATGGCCGACCCACAGGCCGGCCTGTCTGCATGACACTTGTCGCTTTTTCAAGACAGCTTTGCCCACCCCGGCGTTGACAGATTGCCGCGCCTGTCAACTGTGTCCTCATTTCCACAAAAAACATAATTTTACAACCCACCCCACTCCGCATTTTCCCGACTTGGTCCGCATCAATGGTATAATTTTTGATGATTGTCCACTGCACCAAGGAGGGAGAGTTTTTCAAGCATGAAAAAGTTTGTGCTCTGGGCCCTGCTCGTCTGCATCCGAGCCGGCATGGCTCAAATATTAGACGATACCAACGTGCGCGAGTTGACCGACCTCGCCGGCCGCTCCGGCATCAAGGCGGTGCAGGATCGCCGCATGGCCGAAACCTATCTCCAGCTCAAGGGCTGGGAAACCGCGGGCACACTGGCGGAGTCACGCACGTTTCAGGTTCAGCGTATCTGGCAGAACACACCGGTGTACTATGTGGACATGAACCAACAGGCTGCGCAGACCTTGGGCACGCAAAAGTTGTGGCCGGGCGGCAGCAGCGGTGACTCGCTGGATGGCAGCGGCATCCTCATCGGACTCTGGGACGGCAGCGGCATTCTGCTCCAGCATCAGGAGTATGCGGGCAGGGCCTGGCAAAAGGACTCCCCCACGCTGATCGGGCTGCACGGAACCCACATCGCCGGCACGCTGATCGCTCAGGGGAGGAACCTCAGCGCCAGAGGCATGGCGCCCAACGCCGAGCTGGATGCCTATGAATGGAACAACGATATATCAGAGATGGCCCTGGCCGCTGCATCTGGCCTGCTGCTGTCAACCCATTGCTATGGTTATCTGGCGGGTTGGACGCCTAATTACAGAGGCGATGGTAAATGGGCCTGGCTCGGGACGCCGGAGGTCAGCGCAGAGGAGGATTTCCTTTTTGGATTTTACGATGAAAGCTGCCGTCAGCGCGACCACATCGCCTATAATGCTCCCTACTTTTTAATGGTGATCGCTGCAGGCAATGACCGCGACGACGAAGGACCGGTGAGTGGCGAGGCCTACTGGGCGCGCGGCGCCTTTGGCTGGACGCTGGACACCACCTACCGTAAGCCAGACGGCGATTACGACTGCATCACCGGCCCAGCGCTGTGTAAAAACGGCCTGACCATCGGCGCTGTGCGCGACCTTCTGCAGGGCTACGAACAAGCCGGCGGCGTGTTGATGTCTGAATTCAGCGCCTGGGGTCCGACGGACGACGGTCGCATCAAGCCGGATCTGGTGGCCAACGGCACTGACCTGTATTCCGCTTCCAACACCAGCCCTACGCACTATGCTGTGCTCAGCGGCACCTCCATGTCCACACCCTCTGTCGCCGGATCGCTCGCCCTGCTGCAGCAGCTCCATAGGAAGCTCACCGGCCGCTACCTGCGTTCCGCCACATTGAAGGCAATCGCCATTCATACCGCGGATGAGTGCGGGCCTGACCCTGGACCGGATTACCGCTTTGGCTGGGGCCTGCTCAACAGCTATGAGGCCGACCGTCTGATCTTGCAAGACCAGAAGGCGCCGAATTCGATCATCGAGGAGACGCTGCTTCAAGACGAACCGCTGCGGATACAGCTGCGCTCAGACGGCCGGTCGCCGCTCAAATGCACCCTGGCATGGACCGATCCAGCCGGCACACCCTGTCTCAGGTCTCTGGATTGTCTTTCCGCCATGCTGGTCAATGATCTCGACCTTTGTCTGGTGCGGCAACGGGATGCGCGGGTGTTTTATCCCTGGGCCTTGAACCCGGATTTTCCGGCCTCTGCCGCGGTGCAGCAAGACAACCATCGCGACAATGTTGAACAACTATTCATTCAACAGCCCGAGGCCGGGCTGTACACCCTGTCCATCTCCCACAAACGCGCATTGCTGAACCAGCAGCAGCCGTTTTCGTTGTGCTGCACCGGCGCGATCCCGGCCGAAAAACCGGCTGTGCTCAGAGTGCGGCTGTTTCTGCAAGGCGCGTTTGACAGCACCACCGGGCGGATGGCTTGCCGCCTGCAGGAGAATAACGCACTGGATTCGGACAGCCCCTATTCAGCGGACTCGCTCCACCTTGTCCATTTGCCGAAGGAATCCGTGGACTGGGTGCTGCTGCAGCTGACCGCCGCGACAGACACGCTTCCGGTGCTGAACCGCAGCGCCCTGCTGCGGCCGGATGGTCTACTGATCCATCCGCGGTCCGGCGAGAGTGTCTGGGAGCTGCCGACGCCGCCGGGCAGCTACCGACTGCTGCTTCGCCATCGCAACCACCTGATGGTACGAAGCGCCGCTCCGATTACCCTGACCGCCGGGGATACGACCTATTTCGACGCCTCAGCCGGCCACGCCCTTGCCGATGAAAGCAGTGCGGTGCAATTGGCGCCCGGACTCTTTGGCCTTCGGGCCGGCGATCTGGATCAGAACGGCCGCATCGATCAGGACGACTATGAACTCTGGTTTCACTCAGCCCTGAAAGCGCAGGAGGGTTATTGCGCCGCTGACGTAAATCTGGACGGTCTGGTGACAACCCTGGATTTGACGCTGTTGTATAATAGCCACCATTGTCTGAACCCCGCCCCTTTTTAACACGGGAACAAAATTCCCTTGCATTTGATGACAGCATTTTCTAATATTATCATTGAGTTTATCCGGTTTTGTCCCAGAACGGAGGGATCATGAAATTTAAATATGCACTCATGGGCTGTGCCTTGCTGATTGCCTGGACCGATCTCGTGCTTCCGCAGAGCAATGGTGGATATCCCTCGCTGGATTACAAGAAATCGCGACGCAGCGGACCCAGCTACTCTCCCATTTCCGGCAGCATGATCGGAGTGCATGCCGGCTATATGAATCCCAAGGACACCAAGAGCGGTATGTTCTTGGGCGGCAGCTGGGGTACCTCGATCGATGAATCGGTCAGCCTCGGCCTCAGCGTTGATGTGTTCCATACCTCCTATGCTGAAGAAACGCGGGTCGCTCTGGAGACCGCCAACGGCATGACCACCAAAACGTATATGACCGAGATGGAATACAGTCGCATCATCCTGCCGCTGCTGGTGGAGGTGAACGCAAAAATCCCCCTCGGCAGATACATCGGCTATATGCTGCGCGGCGGAGTGGGCTATTCTTTTCTCTGGAGCCGCGAAAAAAATTATGAAAAAGGAACCAATGAAACGCGCAATTTCGGTGGCATGACCTGGCAGGCCGGATTCGGCATCTTTTACGAAGTCGGCAGCGAATCGACGTTAACCATTGGGCTCCATTACACCCGCGGAAGGGTCAGCCGCGAGGTCACCAAATCCGTGGAGGGATTGCCGATCGAGGAACGGGTCGATCTGTCCGGCTTGGGGGCGCGCATCGGCATTCTGATCAATTTGCTCTGAGGTCCTTGTACGCGGCTTCAGAAACCAGACGTCCTCCCAGGGACGTCTTTTTTATACCAGAACCTTCATGAACACTCAACGCATTTATTCTGGATTCGGACCTGTGTTGTCGCCCATGGTGCGCACCCTGCTGCTCATCAACGGCGCCGTGTATCTGCTGCAAGCGCTCACCTCCGGTCATGGTCTGATCGAGGGCCGGCTGGCATTGTGGCCCGATCAGGTTTTCCGCCACGGTGCTTTGTGGCAGCTGGTCACCTATATGTTCCTGCACGGGTCCCTGTTGCATCTGCTCTTCAATCTGTTCACCCTGTGGATGTTCGGCAGCGATGTGGAGCGCGGCCTGGGCGAAAAACGCTTCTTGGCTTTTTATCTGATCACCGGCGTCTGCGCCGCTCTGTTCCATCTGCTCTTTAACGCGCACAGTACAAATCCGGTCCTCGGCGCCTCCGGAGCGATCTACGGCGTGCTGGTCGCGTTCGCGCTCTTGTATCCCGAGCGAGAGATCACTCTGCTGCTGTTTTTCATTTTGCCGGTGCATCTAAAAGCCAAATATTTGGCGGCGATTTTCATGGCGATCTCTCTGTTCGCCGGCCTCCAGAGTCAGATCACCGGCGCGAGCGAAGGGGTTGCCCATCTGGCTCACCTCGGCGGCGGTTTGGCCGGACTGCTTCTGCTGCGCGGCGGCGCCGTCGTGCGCTCCTTCCTGTTCGAGTACCGCAAGAGAAGGCAGTGGCGTCGGATGGGAAAACAAAAACAGCGGCAAAAACAATTGACCGCGCAGCGCAGACAAGTGGACGAGTTGCTGGATAAAATCAACCAGGTGGGCTATGCCAATCTGACAGAGCAGGAAAAATCGATATTAAAAAAAGCGGCGGAACGATTATCGAATGACACGTAGAATACAGACCCTGATCCGTCCCGGCGTTTGTCTGCTGCTCCTCCTGACCGGCATCGGCCTGGCTGATGAGATCGTCCTCATTCATCAGACGACCGGCGAACGCTTGGCGGGCCTCAGCACCATTCGCGCCGGAGGATATGATTTTGTCTCTTTGGCGGATTTTGCGCAAACCTTGGACCTGCCCTATACGCAGAACACACTGCTCAAAACGTTTCAGATAAAATCCCGCAAAACCATTCAGATCCTGGCGCTGAATCCGTTCATCCGCGTGGATCAAGAGATCCGGCAAATGCCCGTCGCCGTCCTTTATCAGAACGGACGGTTTTATGCACCGGTTCTGTTTCTTTTGCCCTGCATTCAGGACGCGCTGCCCTTTCCCCTGTCCTTTCATCCTGAGCGTCAGGAGATCGCCGTCTCCACCTACCACGCCCAGGTGCAGGGACTGACCGTAGAGGACAAACAGAACGGCGTGCTGATTCGTCTGCGGTTGAGTGAACGCGTGCCGACCTCCAACGTCTACACCTCGGAATCCAACGGCTGGTTCTATGTCGATGTCTACTCCGGACAGATCGAAAACGCCGCAGCCCTGCAGATCGACGACAGAAGCGCCATCGTCACCCAGACCATGAAGGTTCAGCTCTCTAAAGACACCGCCCGCTTTGGATTCCGCCTCAACCGCACCATCAAGGAGAAAAATATTCGTCTGCAGGAGCAGCCCTTTGAAATCATCATAGCGCTGCGCACCATGGAGCAGGTGTCCGCGGATCTGCTGGCCGAGTTGACCCGGGAACGGGAGAAATGGAAAATCGATCTGGTGATCATCGATCCGGGGCACGGCGGCAGGGATCCGGGGACCATCGGCGTGAGCGGGTATTATGAAAAACACCTGACCCTCGCCATCGCCAAAGAACTCAAGGCGGAACTGGAACGGCAGCTGAAAATCAAGGTGCTGCTGACGCGGGATTCGGACGTCTTTGTGCCGTTGCAGGAACGCACCCAGTTCGCCAACCGAAAAAACGGCAAACTGTTCATCAGCCTGCACGTGGATTCTAATCCCAACAAAAACCTGCATGGACACACCGTCTATTTTATGGGACCGGCCAAAACCGACGAGGCGCGTCGTGTCGCCCAGTATGAAAACTCGGTGATCGAATACGAGGACAGCAAAAAAAAATACGCCGGTCTGTCCGACGCGGCGTTCATTCTGGCTGCGAATGCCAGCAATTCGTTCAACAAAGAGAGCCAGGATTTCGCCGATCTGGTGGACAAGCAGCTATCGCACCTACCCCGCGCTCACAGCATCGGCGTCCGCCAGGCGGGTTTTTACGTGCTCTATGGCGCCTCCATGCCCAATCTTTTAGTCGAAACCGGTTTTGCCTCCAACCGCCAGGATGAAAAGCGGCTGAAGGATAAAGCCACGCACCGTTCGATTGCCAAAGCGATCACCGAGGGCGTTCGCGAGTTTAAAGAGCGCTACGAGATGGTCAACTAGACGCACAGCCGGCCCTGGCAGGCATCCCGGCGTTCCATCGCCTGACGTAGTGCGCTGTACACCCTGGCTTTGTGCAACGGCCACAACGGTGCGATCAACAGCTCCGCCGGCGCTTCAGCGGTGACGCGCTGCAGCACTCGATCAGCAGGGGTTCTTTCCAAAAAATCAATCAAAGTCTCCACATACTCGTCCAACTCGAGGCTCCGGTAGGCGCCCTCTCGATAGAGCCGCTCCGCGGCCGTGTCCTTTAAAACCAGCATGGGGTGCAGTTTGAGTTCGTGGACCGGCTCTTGCGCTAATCGGTCCGCGGTTTCCATCATCATCGCATGATCCTCGCCGGGCAATCCCAGCATCAGGTGAACGCACACCCGCACCGGCAGCTGCGATAGCCGCTGCACCGCTTGCACGAAATCGGCGTAGGAATGGCCGCGCCGCACCCGTTGCAGCGTGCGATCATGTACGCTCTGCAGACCCACTTCGATCCAAACATCCACCCCCTCAGCCAGCTCCGTCAACAGCGGCATCAGTTCTTCGCCGAGACAATCGGGCCGCGTGGCAATGGATACGCCGACCACACCGGGGTACGACGCGGCCTGCAAAAACACCGGCCGCAGCACCTCGACAGGCGCGTAGGTGTTGGTGGAAGCCTGAAAATAGACGATAAATTTGTTCACCCCTTTTTGCCGGCCGCGCTGCACGCCTCTTTCCACCTGTTGCGCCACCGGGATTCGCTGCAGGGATTCCATTTTGGAAAAGCTGTCGACCCGGCAGAACAGACATCCGCCGGCGCCGCAGCGACCGTCGCGATTGGGACAGGTCCATCCGGCATCCACGGATATTTTACTCACCCGCTCGCCGTAACGCTGCAATAAAAAACGCGAAAAAGAATTATATCGCTCTCGGTCGTCCACGCTGCCCCTTCATTCGATTGCTCGACCGGCCCATTGCCTTATGCGTTTGTCCACACGATCCGGCCTCTCTTGATCACCATGTGGACATGATTGATTCCAAAAAAATATGGCATCATCCGGTAGTCGGCCAGATCCATCATCACCAGATCCGCCATGGCGCCCACTGCGATCAGACCCGTGCGCTCCAAGCCCAAACTGTACGCGGCGTTGACCGTCGCCGCGTTGATCGCCTCCTCCGGGCTAAAGGCCATCTGCGTGCAGGCCAGCGACATCATCAGCTGCAAGTTCATACACATACAGCTGCCGGGATTGAAATTGCTCGCCAGCGCAACAATGGCGCCCCGATCGATCAGACAGCGACCGGGGGGATATCCGTATCTGAGAAACAGGGAGACCCCGGGCAATAACGTGGCGCAGGTGTCCGATGACGCCAACAGAGCGATTTCTTGGTCGCTGATCCGCTCCAGATGGTCCACAGAAGCCGCGCCCATGGACACCGCCAGAGCCACGCCGCCGTTGGCAGTGAGCTGATCGGCGTGCAGACGCAGTTTCAATCCACAACGCAGAGCCTGGCGAAAGATCTGTTCTGTTTGTTCGAGATTGAAATAGCCCTGCTCGCAAAACGCATCGCAGTATTGCGCCAATCCGGCGATGCGCGGCAGCAACGCAATCACTTCGTCCGTATACTGTGCCGCGGTTTTACCGGGTGGAATCGCATGGGCGCCCAGATAGGTCGGCACCAGTTGGATCGGCTGCAGCTGATCGAGGTCGTGAATAACCTGCAGCAGTTTGATCTCATTCTCCTCATCCAAGCCGTAACCGCTTTTAATCTCCATGGAGGTGGTGCCGTGCCGCAGGGCCAGCGCCAGATAACGAGAGCCGATCTCCACCAATTCCTCCCGGCTGGCTTGACGCGTGGCAGCGACTGTGCCGAGGATGCCGCCGGCCCTGCCGGCCGCCTCCTCATAGCTCAAGCCGGCGTTGCGCAGACAAAACTCTTCTTCCCGGCTGCCGGCGAAAACCGAATGAGTGTGGCTGTCCACCAGCCCGGGGAGTATCACCTGGTTCCCCGCGTCGACCACTTGCGGTTGGCCGAAGATCTCTTTTTCCACCTCCATCAGGGACCCGATGGCACGAATGATGCCATCACGCACATAGAGCGAGGCGTTTTCATACACTTGCACTCTGCTCATATCCGGTGCCCGCACCGGCTGTTGCCTGGCGGTGACCACCTGCCGTGCGTTTCGGATCAAGAGATGACCCATAGTTTCCGCCATTAATTATGGATGCCCGACTTTATTCAAAAACAGATCCCTTCGAGAGCTAAACAGCTGGCAAAGCATGTAAAGAACCAAGTATGCCACTCGACCTGATTACGCTTTTCCGGCGTCAACCAGAAGCGCACTACGATTTCCTGCGATCCCCCAGCATCGGCATGTTGATCCCCATGGTCTGCGCGGCCCGAATGGCAGCCGGATATCCGGCGTCCGCATGACGGACCACACCCATCCCCGGATCCGTGGTCAATACGCGCTGCAGGCGCTTCGCTGCCTCTGCGCTGCCGTCCGCAACAGCCACCATGCCGGCATGCAGCGAATAACCAATACCCACGCCGCCGCCATGATGCAGTGAAACCCAGCCGGCGCCGGACACCGCATTGAGCAGCGCATTCAGGATCGGCCAATCAGCGATGGCATCACTGCCGTCGGCCATGGCTTCGGTCTCGCGATAAGGCGAAGCCACCGAGCCGGCATCCAAATGATCACGGCCAATCACCAAGGGCGCCTTGACTTTGCCGCCGGCCACCAGATCATTAAACACCTGACCCATGCGAGCTCGTTCTCCGTAACCGAGCCAGCAGATGCGCGACGGCAGGCCTTGAAACGCAACCTGCTGTTGCGCCTTGTTGATCCAGCGCCGGAGCGGTTGGTTGTCGGGAAAAGCCTGCAGCAGCGCCGCGTCCGTGGTATAGATATCCTCTGGATCACCGCTCAAAGCCACCCAGCGAAAAGGACCCTTGCCCAAACAGAACAGCGGCCGAATGAATTCAGGCACAAAGCCGGGTATGTCGAACGCCCGCGTTTCCCCATTGGCCAGCGCTTCGCCGCGGAGGTTGTTGCCGTAATCGAAAACCACCGCGCCGCGGGCCTTGAGCTCCAGCATGGCCTGCACATGGCGGACGATGGATTGCCGCGCCATGCGTTTATAGCGTTCTGGATCTTTATCCCGCAGGCGCAACGCTTCCTCATACAGAATGCCGTGCGGCACATAACCGTTGAGAACATCATGTGCAGAGGTTTGATCCGTCACCACATCAGGAAGAATGCCGCGGCTGACGATCTCGGGCAGCACTTCAGCGGCATTGCCCAGCAGACCGATGGAGAGCGGCCGTTGCTGCGCTTTTGCCTCTTGCACCAGTTCCAGCGCTTCATCCAACTCGGTGCACAGCCGATCGACATAGCGTGTTTGCAGCCGCCGTTCGATACGATGTCGATCCACTTCCACGCACAGGCAGGCGGCGCCGTTCATGGTCGCCGCTAGAGGCTGAGCGCCGCCCATGCCGCCCAAACCCGCGGTGAGAACAAACCGGCCGTGCAACGAGCCGTTGAAATATTTTTCCGCACAGGCGGCAAAAGTCTCAAAGGTGCCCTGCAGAATCCCCTGGCTGCCGATATAAATCCAACTGCCCGCGGTCATCTGACCGTACATGGTCAATCCCAATGCCTCGAGTCGACGGAATTCATCCCAATTGGCCCAATTGGGAACCAGCATGGAATTAGCGATCAGCACGCGCGGCGCGTTCTCATGCGTTTTAAAAACCGCCGCCGGCTTGCCGGACTGAATCAACAGAGTCTCATCATCGGCCAATTGGCGCAGCGAGTCGACGATGGCATAAAAGCAATCCCAATTCCGCGCCGCCTTGCCGGTGCCGCCGTAGACGATGAGCTCTTGCGGATTTTCTGCGACCTCTGGATCCAGGTTGTTCATCAGCATGCGCAGGGCCGCCTCCTGAACCCAACCCTTGCAGCTCAATTGTGTGCCTCGAGGAGCGCGAATAATCTCCGCCATCACCTTCCTCCTAAGCCTTCCCATGTTTTTCTATAACATAATCAATTTTCAACTGTAAATCTATGCTCTTTTATCGTAAAATGGAATAAAATGCTTGCTTTTTCTTTAAAATATAAGTAATATACTTATATTAATAATATTAAGGAAAATGATGAAAATAACCTATAAAGGTGATTACGCGTTAAAGGCCATTCTCGACCTCTCTTTTCACTACGATAATGGCGGGATTGTGCCTATCAATGATATCGCCGGCCGGCAAAACATTCCGGTCAAGTATCTGGAGCAGATCATGCTGGTGCTCAAAGGCGCGGGATTGGTGGAGAGCAAGCGCGGCCTCGGTGGTGGATTTGTCCTGCGCCAACGACCGGACCAGATCACGGTGGGCCAGGTGTTGCGGCTGCTGGAAGGGCCCATCGAACCCATTGCCTGCGGCCGGCCGAAACACGACGGCTCGTGCGGGGAAGAATCTGTTTGCGCATTTCGGGAGATATGGCTAAAAGTGACCGACGCGATCACCGGCATCGTGGATCAGGTTACTTTTAGCCAAATCATGCAACGCACCAGGGAGCTACAAGAGCAGCAAACAGCCATTCACTATCACATCTGATGGATTATTGGAGGTTTTCATGTCTGAGCACAACTTTTCTTTTGAAACCCTGGCGTTGCACGCCGGCCAGAGTCCGGATCCGGCGACACAGAGCAGGGCTGTGCCGCTGCATCGCACCAGTTCGTATGTGTTCAAAAACGCCGAGCACGCTGCCAATCTATTCGCACTCAAAGAGCCTGGCTACATCTACAGCCGGCTGGGCAATCCTACGCAAGAGGTGCTGGAACAGCGTATGACTGCGCTGGAGCACGGCGCCGCCGGCCTGGCCCTAGCCTCCGGCACCGCAGCCATTTACTATGCGATTATTAACATCTGCTCCAGCGGCGATGAGATTGTATCAGCGAACAATTTGTACGGCGGCACCTACACCATGTTCGACACCATTCTACCGCAATTCGGCATTACAACGCGCTTTGTCGATCCGGTTGAGCCGAAAAATTTCAGTGTGGCGATCAACTCTAAAACGCGAGCGCTGTTCGTCGAGACCATTGGCAATCCATCTCTGGGGGTCACTGATTTGGAGGCGGTGGCGGCCATTGCCCACAGTCATCACCTGCCGCTGCTGGTCGACTCCACTTTCACTACGCCCTATCTGCTCAAGCCCATTGAGCACGGCGCGGATGTCGTTTGCCACTCTTTAACCAAATGGCTGGGCGGCCATGGCACAGCCATCGGCGGCATCGTGGTGGACAGCGGCGCTTTTGATTGGACAGATTCAAAATTCAAACTGTTCAATGAACCGGACGCTGGCTACCATGGCTTGCGCTATGCACATGATCTGGGCGAGGCGAACCACTTGGCGTTTATCACGCGGCTGCGTCTGGTGCCGCTGCGCAACCTCGGCGCTTGTATCTCGCCGGACAATGCCTGGCTGTTTCTGCAGGGCGTTGAAACCCTGCCCTTGCGCATGGAACGTCACTGCACCAATGCTTTGGCCGTGGCCGAGTTTCTGCATCAGCACCCGGCGGTGGAGTGGGTGCGCTATCCGGGCTTGGTGGATGATCCGACTCATAGGGTGGCGAAAAAATATCTGCACCATGGTTTTGGCGCCATGGTGGTGTTCGGCATCAAAGGCGGAGCTGCAGCAGGCGAAAAATTTATCAACGGTTTGCAGCTGTTCTCGCATCTGGCCAATGTCGGTGACGCTAAAAGCCTGGCCATTCATCCAGCCAGCACGACCCATTCGCAGCTTTCGAATGAACAAAAAGCGCTGGGCGGCGTCACCCCAGAGTTGGTGCGCCTGTCCGTCGGGTTGGAAAACATCAACGACATTCTCTGGGACCTGGAGCAAGCGCTGAAATCCTTGTAGGCGCCGATTCTATCGGCCACATGGTTTCCGTCAACCCGCACCAATTTTTTTTAATGAAAGGTCGATCCTATGGCCGCCTATTATCAAGACAACACATTGTCCATCGGCAACACCCCGCTGGTCAAATTGAACCGGGTGTGCGAGAGCGGCCAAGCCCTGGTGCTGGCAAAAATCGAAGGCCGCAATCCGGCCTATTCGGTCAAGTGCCGCATTGGCGCTGCCATGATTTGGCAGGCAGAAAAGAATGGCGTGCTGAGCGAAGGCCGGGAATTGGTCGAGCCCACCAGCGGCAACACCGGTATCGCGCTGGCGTTTGTGGCCGCGGCACGCGGTTACAAGCTGACCCTGACCATGCCGGAAACCATGAGCATTGAGCGCCGCAAAGTGCTCAAAGCCTTAGGCGCCAATCTGGTTTTAACCGAAGGCGCCAAAGGCATGACCGGCGCCGTAGCCAAGGCGGAAGAGATGTACAACAGCGAGCCCGAACGCTATGTGCTGCTGCAGCAGTTCAAAAATCCGGCCAATCCGCACATTCATGAAAAGACCACCGGACCGGAGATTTGGAATGATACCGATGGGCGAGTGGATGTGCTGGTGGCTGGAGTCGGTACCGGGGGCACCATCAGCGGGGTCTCCCGGTTCCTTAAAAAGAAAAAAGCCGTCATCAGCGTTGCCGTGGAGCCGGCTGCCAGCCCGATCATCAGCCAAAAGCTGGCCGGCCGTCCGCTGGCGCCGGGGCCGCACAAAATTCAAGGCCTTGGCGCCGGGTTCATTCCAGAGACGCTGGATCTGAGCGTCATTGACCGGGTTGAACGGGTCGACAACGAGGAAGCGTTTGAAATGGCGCGGCGGTTAGCACGAGAAGAGGGCATTTTATCCGGCATCTCCAGCGGCGCCGCCGCTGCGGCTGCCGTGCGACTGAGCCGGTCAGCTGAATTTAAAGGCAAAACCATTGTGGTCATTTTTCCGGATTCCGGCGAACGGTATCTGTCCACCGCTCTATTTGACGGCCTGTTCGATGCGGCAACCGGGTTGTAAAACTCGATTTTTTTGCGTACCTTGGACGGAGCGACTGTATCACCTGGCCGGACTTTTGCCGAGCCGGTGACTAGGCTTTTAACCAATCCTTGCTGCGATAAAAATGAACAATAATTCAGTCGGCATCGTCAAACCGCACTTTTTCACCTTCGCCGAGCCGCCCCGTGAGATGCCGTTGGACAGCGGCGGCAGGCTCGGCCCCATCACCCTGGCCTATGAGACCTATGGCGAGCTCAACGAGCGCGCCTCCAACGCCGTTCTCATCGCCCACGCCCTGTCCGGCGATGCGCACGTGGCCGGCCGGCATTCGTCCGCGGATAAAAAACCCGGCTGGTGGGATTACATGGTGGGGCGCGGCCGGCCCTTCGACACCGATCGCTATTTCGTCATCTGCTCCAACGTCATCGGCGGCTGCAAAGGCTCCTCCGGCCCGACCAGCCTGAACCCGCAGACCGGCAGACCCTACAACCTGGATTTTCCGGTGATCACCGTCGGCGATATGGTGCGCGCCCAGGCCCGGCTGATGGATCATCTGGGCATCGAAAGATTGCTCTGCGTGGTCGGCGGTTCCATGGGAGGCATGCAAGCCCTGGAGTGGGCCATCGAATTTCCCCAACGCGTGGCCTGCGCCATTCCCATCGCCACCACCTGCCGGCAGAACGCACAGGGCATCGCCTTTGACGAGGTCGGCCGCCAGGCCATCTATGCAGACGCGGACTGGTGTGAAGGACAGTATTCGTCCCAGGGGCGCAGGCCGGTGAAAGGGCTGGCTGTAGCCCGCATGCTGGCGCACATCACCTACTTGAGTGAGGAATCCATGCGGCAAAAGTTCGGCAGACGCTTGCGGCAAAAAGAGGCCTATGGATTCAACTTTCGTACCGATTTCGAAGTAGAGAGCTATCTGCAGCATCAGGGCGAAAGCTTTATCAAACGATTTGACGCCAACAGCTATCTCTATATCACCAAAGCGATCGATTATTTTGATCTGCAGCGCGACTTTGGAACTGTGGAAAAAGCGTTCGCGCAAGTGAGCGCCCGGTTTCTGGTGCTGTCTTTTTCCTCAGACTGGCTTTACACCACCGCCCAGGCCAAGGAGATCGTCCGCGCATTGAAAATCAATCACAAGAATGTGACCTTTTGCGAAATACCCTCTTCCTATGGCCACGACGCCTTTCTGATCGAAAATCCACACATGATGAAGATCATCGCTGATTTTATCGGACACGTCTACCAGGAGGAATCGGCGCGATGACCCCTCCCTGTCGTCTGCGCGTCGACCTGCAGTTGATCGCCGACCTGGTGCCTGAGGCCAGCCGTGTGCTGGATCTGGGCTGCGGCGACGGCGAACTGTTGGATAAGCTGATTCACGAAAAAGGGGTGGACGGCCACGGCGTCGAGCTGTACAACGAACACATCTACGAGTGCGTTGCCCGGGGTGTGCCGGTCATTCATGCGGATCTGGATGAAGGCCTTTCCGATTACCCGGACGGATCTTTTGATTACGTCATTCTCAGCCGCACCCTGCAGGAGGTGCACAAACCGCTGGTCATTTTGCGTGAGATAATCCGGGTGGGAAAAATCGGAATCCTCAGCGTTCCCAATTTCGGCTACTGGCGCACGCGCTTTCAGCTGTTTTTCCAGGGACGCATGCCGGTCACCAAAACGCTGCCCTATCAATGGTACGACACGCCCAACATCCATCTTCCCACGATTCGCGATTTCAACCTGCTGTGCCGGCGGGAGGGCATTCGAATCATCAGGCAGATCCCGCTGAACCGCGGCAAATGCCGGCCGCTCTCCGGCCTTCATCCCAATCTGTTTGCCGAACTGTTGATTCTGGTGGTAAGAAGAAGCGACTGAACCACCTCACCTTCGGAAAGTCTCACTGCTTCGGGCCTATCCCCCACGTCCGGTTCGGCTCCGGCCCCATTTTAAAGATCAACTGTCCGCCGTTGGAGATGTCCATATGGCTGATCCAGGGCTGTCGGAGCGGCTGACCGTTCAGCGTGGCAGACTGGATATACTTGTTCTGCGCTGATACTTTGTCCGCTCGGATAGTAAAAAACTTTTTCCGGCCGGCGCTGCTTACATCAATGGTCGCCCGCTGGAACAGCGGCGTGCCGATGGCATAGACCGGATCTCCCGGACACACCGGATAAAACCCCATGGCGCTGAAAACATACCAGGAGGAGAGCGAGCCCATATCCTCGTTGCCGCACAATCCGCCCGGCCCGGTGCGGTACAACTCATCCATGATCCGGCGCACCATCGCCTGCGTCTTCCACGGCATGCCGGCATAATTGTAGAGATAGGCCACATGATGGGAGGGCTGATTGCCATGCACGTATTGACCGATGGTGCCGACGACGCCGACATATTTGGGGCCGGTGATCTCTGGGCTCATGGTAAAAAAGGTGTCCAGCTTTTGGGTAAATGGCTGCGGGCCGGCAAAAAGCTCAATCAAGCCGCTGACGTCATGGGGAACAAACCAGAGATATTGCCAGGCATTGGATTCAGTGTAATGGCGATACGGTCGCCTGCCCACCCATAAAGGATCAAAACAGTCATAATAGAAATGTCCCGCCTCTTCAATCTTGGCCGGCTCTGCGCAACACGATTTCAGCCAGGAGCCGTTCTGAAGTCTGGGCCGCATAAAACGGGTTTCCGGGTCGAATAGCAGGCGATAGTTGCCCGCCCGTTGCATGAACAGCTGATAGTCGTCCTTTTTAGCCAACGCCCGCGCCATCTGTGCAATGCACCAATCGTCATAGCAGAACTCGAGCGTGCTGGAAACGGACTCGGTGTGCTTGTCCGCCGGCAGATAACCGAGCGTTCGATAGGCAGCGACGCCGGCACGAGCGGCAGAGGCCGGAATGGGCGCAGGCGGCGGTTCCAGCGCTTTTTTCCGCATCATTTCATAGAGAAAGCCGGCGTCGAAATCGCGAAAGCCTTTCTGATAGGCATCGACGATGATCGGCGCGAGGTGATCGCCCACCATGCCCTGCTCGAATTCGTTGCGGATGTGCTGCGACGGCAGCCAGCCATATTCCCGGCATTTCGCTTCAATGGATTTCAACATATCAGTGACATGATCCGCCGCGACCAATGTCATCAGCGGATGCTCGGAGCGAAACGTGTCCCAGGCCAGAAAAGAGGGATAGAGGTCGAATCCTTTTGCCGGCTGTACTTGGCCGTCCATGCCCAAGTATCGGCCATCTGCATCGTTGGCGATCTGCTGGCTAATAAACGTGTGATAGAGCGCGGTGTAAAAAATCTGTTTCTGCTCATCGCTGCGGCCTTGCACCTGCACTCTTTTGAGATAGTGATTCCAGGTTGTGCGAGCCAGCTCCTTGACCCGATCGAAATTCCAATCAGGCGCCTCGGCGCGGATGTTTTGACGAGCGCTCTCCACGCTCACATATGACAGACCCACTTTAACCAAAATGGCTTCATCGGCTGCGGTGCGATAATCCACGAACGCACCGATCTGTTCGCCGGTCTCTGCCGTCTGATAGGGGAAAATTCCTTCACCTGATTCCGGCGTGCGATAATTCCGGTCCCACGTGCCAAAGGCGGCAAAGGGCTTGCTGAATTCAGCGCTGAAATAGACCTTGGCCGCGACGCTGACCTTGTAGCCCTCGATCCGATGATTGTCCACCACGGTCAGATGGGAAACGCCTGCAGGCGCATGGCCAATGATATGACCAAGATCAAGGATGAAATGGGCATTATCGGCCCGCGGAAAAGTATAGCGATGCACACCCACCCGCTGGGTGGCGGTCAATTCAGCCTTGATCTGATCGTCCTTGAGCAACACGCTATAGTAGCCGGGAGTGGCGATTTCATCTTGATGCTCAAATCGCGAGCGGTAGCCTTCATCCGGATTCTGCTTGGAGCCTGGCTGGATCTGCAGGCGATCACCGATGAACGGCATCAACAGGACATCCCCTAACAGCGCCGCACCGGTGCCGCTGAAATGGGTGTGGCTGAATCCAATGATGGACGAGTCCGCATATTGATAGCCAGAGCAGGCATTCCATCCCTCGGTATCAGTGTCCGGGCTGAGCTGCACCATGGCAAACGGCAGGCTGGCGCCCGGAAAAGTATGGGCAAAAAAGTGGCTGCCAATAAAAGGATCCACATAGTCCACTGCATCAGTGTGCCGGCAGCCGACAGAACCCAGCAGAAGAGCGATCTGGCAGGCCATGACCGTCATAACTTTGATCTGATTCATAGAGGCTTTCTAAATAAAAAGAGGTCCTGAGGTGAAAAGGGATGGATTCTTTCAGCCGACAAATGACCGGTTCTGATAATAAAAACCATAAATGTTACAGGCCGAGGGCGAAAAGCCGGTTGGCGTTGCGCCAGCTGATGTTTTCGAACGCCTCCCGGGAGATGCGGCCCTCGCCAAAAGAGGTGCGCAGATAATCGGCGTGCCGATGTGGAACCAGAGGATCGCAGATGTCCGTGCCGAACAGAATGCGGTCTTTGAACCGCTCCATGAACGACCAGCCGAACTCGGGATCGCGCGTGAGGCCATTAAAGCCGCTGGTAGCATCCCAGCCGCAGTATAAATTGCGGTAATTGGCCATCAGGCGAGGCACAGCCCCGCCGGCCTCTACCGGACCGCTGGGATATTGGTTCCTCTTCTCGTCGTTCACAGCCCCGCTGATCTCAGACCAAAAGGCCGATGAATGACCGATAAAAATCAAGTTAGGAAATGCCTGCAACGAGGCCTCCAAGCCACTCAATCCCAGTTTATCGATGAGGCCGTAATTGCCATAGCGTTGCGGCGCCAGATGAAAGAGCACCGGCATTTCGCAGCGTTCACAATGATGAAAAAGATTTTGCACCAGGGGGTCGGTGAATTCAAGACTGGCAGTAAGCTCCCCAACGCCCAGGCACCCCTGATGTTTGTAAAAGTTCAGGTGAAAGGAGAGGTCGGCATCGGGGGTATGGGCGCCGGCGCGAGGATCTACATTGCAAAAAGGATAAAAGCGATCGGGATAGCTCTCGCAAACCTCGAGCACGTCCTCGGTGGTGGACAATTGAAAGCTGCTCTCCGGGCTGATCAAGGGTAGAAGGATTCCGCGGTCAACGCCGGTGTGATCCATCATTACGATCAGTTCTTCCGGGGTGGTGTAATTGGAATCCGCGGCGTTGCGAGGCAGGCCTTTTTTCCTTACGGTATGCAAATGAGCGTCTACAAACACAGTCATTTCCTTAAACAAGTGAAAGGACCTCAGTATATATAAACGTAAGTCAGACAAAGATGAACAATCTACATAGATTAGCTATCCTGTCCACCCATGCCTTTCCTTTGCCGTTGATGAACAAGTTCTCCTATCTACAAAAATTCCATTTATCCCCTCCATCTTGCACATTCGTGTTTATCTTTTAACATCGATGAGCAGGATAA